>JAZNUK010000095.1:0-3049 GCA_045592265.1 Candidatus Fimisoma sp.
TGGCTCAAGGGAGAGGCAGAGGAATACGAAACAGACATTACGGATAAAAGGGAATTACAGATTCGTGATGCAATGAGCAGTATTTTAAACCGCTTACCCTTTGACCTTAATAATGAGGAAGCTGACTTCTCGAAAGACCTACTGCTACTGATGTTACAGGAGTATGAGTTGTTTATGGATTCGTTCCAGTTTGCCTGCAAGAACTTTAAGGGCAATACGGAGAATGCGGACATAGCAGCCACCATAGGTTTTGAATCGAATAAGGAATACAACGAAATCATGTTTCTTAGGGAGATTACCCACACTGTCAATGCCTTTAATGATATGGCAGATGTGATAAGGCTCTATTCCAAGAAACCGGAGACAGCCACACAGAGGCTTGCAAATCTTTTATCGGAAGATTCCGAATCGGTATAGTTAGACAACCGGAGTTATGATATACTTACACGCAAGAAGCATTTCATCAGTTCCGATTGTCGATATCGAAAGGAGAAACGATTATGGCAAAAGGTTCTGTAAGGAAAAAAGGCAAGAAATGGTATTACCGCTATTATGTGGAGGATGCCAGTGGTAACTTGGTTCAGAAGGAATGCGTAGGAACAGAAAGTAAGTCGGAAACGGAAAAACTGCTCCGTAAGGCAATGGATAAGTATGAAGGACAGAAAGTGGTAGCCAAGACGGAGAACATCACACTGGGAGAACTTTTAGATGTGTGGGCAGAGGAAGAACTGAAAGTCAGTTCTTTAAGCAATAATACCGTAACCCTCTATCTTGGAGTGGTTAAGCGGATAAAGGAACATCCGCTCGGTAAAAGGAAGCTCAAAACAGTAACCAGTGAGCATATGCAGGAATACTTGGACTTTTTAAGTTTTGGTGGTAAGGCACCGGACGGAACGGAGGCAAGACCTTTAAGCATTGACCGTATCCATTCCTTTTCGGCAGTATTGCAGAGGGCTTTCCGGTATGCAGTATTTCCAAAGAAGTATATTACTTTCAATCCCATGCAGTATGTAGTAATCAGAAGACCGACTCAGCAGGTGGATTTGTTTGGTACGGGTGATGAGGATGTGTCACAGACAAAGACCATTACCCACGAACAGTTTCAGAAGATAACAGAGTATCTTAAGAAAAAGAAAAGTGCCTCACTCTTGGCAATTCAGATATCCTATTATGCAGGATTGCGAATTGGAGAGGTGGCAGGACTTTCATGGAACGACGTGAATCTGGAAGAACAGCACTTGACAATCAGACGAAGTCTGAACCGCAACAGCACCAGACACAAGCTGGAACTTGGAGCAACCAAGAGTAATAAGGTCAGAATTGTAGATTTTGGTGATACCCTCGCTGAAATCTTACGAAAGGCAAAAAAGGAACAGCTGAAACAGAGGTTGCAGTACGGTGAGCTTTACAAACGGAATTACTACAAGGAAGTGAAGGAAAAGAACCGAATTCACTACGAATTGTATTCATTGGATGGGACGCAGCAAGGGTCGGAGGATTACAAGGAAATATCTCTTGTGTGTGTAAGAAAAGATGGAATGTATCTGGGAACGGATGCACTTTCCAACATGTGTAGCTCAATAGCAAAGCATGTGGATGGATTGGAACATTTCCACTTCCACTTATTAAGACACACATTTACCAGTAATCTGTTAGCAAGCGGTGCACCGCCAAAGGATGTGCAGGAACTCTTGGGACATTCGGCAGTAAGTATCACAATGAATATTTACGCCCACGCTACAAGGGAAGCCAAGAGAAATTCAGTAAGACTTTTGGATAAAGTAGCAGGGAACGATTAAGACGAAAAAACACTTTTTCCCTTATAGATTCCTCACAAGTGAAATAATAAGGGAAAAGTGCAAAATACATAGATATTGATGGGCTGGGATGCCCGAAAATAAAGGAAAGTTGAGAACAAAGGCAAGAAACTTTAGGTTTCTAAAGTATTAATAGAACCATACATATAGCCATTACAAAATAGATTCTTTGTAATGGCTATTATTTTTTGCTCCTTACTTGACACATTCAGATTTTTATAGAAAACATGTTGGAGCATAATTATGAACAGAGCAGATATTACAAGGCTTTTAAGCAGTTGCATTATCTGCTTTGTTTTATATATCAAAGTTAATAAAACTATAGTTTCCATCTTGACTTCTAGTCATTTATACGCTAAAATACAAAAAAAGTGAGAAGTATCTCACTTTTATAGGAGGCGTGTATGAATATATTAAAACCAAATGCGATTATAGGGACTAATTCATGGGGTGGTACAGTTTATGGTCTTATGCTTCGTGGTAATTGTGTGGGTGAAGAGGTGATAAAAGATGCCACCATAAAAGCGAATGGGTTAGGACTAAATATCTATGATTTTGCCAGAGATTATGGCCTTGGCAAGGCACAGAAAATGATTGGTAAATTTGGCACAGAGAATATTATAATATCTGCTAAGTATACACCATTTCTGGGGTACAAAAAGAATTGTGTCAGAAAATCTTTAGAAAAGGATCTTGAAGATTTCAAAAGAGATTATATTGACATATATTGGCTCCATTTACCTACAGATATAGAGCTGCACATGAGAGAAATTGTTGAACTATATAGAGAAGGAAAGATTCGTTATATTGGTGTTTCCAATTTTACATTGGATGAATGTAAAAAAGCCAAAAAGATATTAGATAAAGAGAATATTCCCCTATATGGTGTTCAAAATCACTATAGCATTATTTCAAGGGAATGGGAAAAGAATGGATTACTTGCATGGTGTCAAGAGAATGAAATTCTATTTTGGGCATGGGCAGTGCTTGAAGAAGGAATGCTTACGGATCCGAGGGTAAAAACAAAAAAATCTCTTATGAAACTTATATTTGAACCTCAAAAAAGGAAGATGTCAGGACTATATAAGGTTATGATAGATATTGGAAGAAAACATAATATTAGTGTACCACAGGTGGCTATAGCGTTTGTTGCTAACAAGGGGATTGTCCCTATATGTGGTTGCAGAAAACCAAAGCAGGTAGATCAACTTGTTAATGCACTTGAGGTATGA
>JAZNUK010000096.1:0-4555 GCA_045592265.1 Candidatus Fimisoma sp.
CCACAGTCCACTGGGCCTGATTAAAGAAGGAGTATTTGCACATATCCGTTATGCTCTCAGCACAGTCTTCTTTTACTTTTGTCTGAGCTTTCACTCTTTCTATAATGTCTCCCCTTTCAGGATTTTCTTCCGTCCAGCCCACTATAATGTCAATATCATTTCTTAAGGCCTCATCATCTGCCACCACATCGGCAGGCCAGTAATCGTTGGCATTGCTATATAGATAATACCAAAGGGAATCCTTCATTCCCTGCATTTTCTTTTCAGCAGAAGCAATGGAAGTTATACCTTCTGTCAGCTCTATGCCTGTTTCTTCTCCCAGCCCGAACTCTTTGGCTACTTCCATTATTTTTTCGATGGTGATTTCAGTTTCGTATCCAAGGGAACCACCATTATTCCAGTTGGTCCCTGTAGCAATACAATAAAAATAAAAATTGCATGAATTCTGAATGCCTTCAGCCAGAGTTTCCCAACCATGGCTTCCTCTGTATGCGTTCCAGGTACTACAGCCAAAGGTCCTATCCCCTACCTTCACATATCCTCTGTCATAGATTTCCATGGAAGGATCAAGACCACACTGAAGAGCCGCTACAGAAGTTACCGGCTTAAAAATTGAACCAGGCTGCACAGAAGCCTTTGTCGCAATATTGTATAAAGGGGTCGGTGCCAAATAGTCCCTTGGATTGGTACTTTGAACAGATTGCCAATCGGCATCGGAGATACCCTCAGAGAAGATATTGGGATTATAATCAGGATAACTGGCCATGGCCAGCACATCACCTGTTTCAACCTCTATGGCAACTACAGCACCTGAAGCGCAGTTTGAATACTTGGTCATCTTTGTATTACCGTATTTTCCCTTATATATGGTTCCTGACTGGACTGCTGCTATGCCTTCACGAAGACTGGCTTCTGCCACCTTTTGCAGCTCCAAATCTACGGTAAGATATACATTCTTTCCCGCATATGGCTGGCTTTCACTTATGGTTTCTATATAATTTCCTCCACTGTCTACACGAACGGTTTTTACACCATCGGTACCTTTTAAATAAGACTCCATGGAAGCTTCTATCCCATCTTTTCCTATTAAATCGCTGGCATTATATCCTTTCTCTGTTACATACTCTTCGTATTGGTAGTCAGAAATACTTCCCATATATCCTATAACATGGGAAAGAATATTTCCATTAGGATAATATCTCACCGTTTCCGAGCCTATTTCAACTCCGGGGAGGGTGCTTGACATTTCCTCTACATATACCACCGTATTATCGCTGACATTCTTTGCAATGACACTGGAGCGATATTTATTGTAACCTAAAGTCTTAACTTCTTCCCTAACTCGGAATATCTTGCGAGCCTCTAAGTCGGACAGTTCTTTATCAATTTGATACATCTTCCTCAATTCCTTAAAAGCTTCCTCCGCACTGAGATTTGTCTCAAGCCCGTATTTTTCGAGAAAATCCACCCTTTCCTGGTCATAAGAATATGTCATACTCCTTGTATAGATAGGTGGCCACACTCCGTAAGTTTCTTGCAATTCTTCCATTGCCTTATATCTGTCCAACTTAGGATCTATTTCATATATGTTTCTAAGGGCATTAAATGCCTGTTCTGCGGTAAAATCCTGAGGAAAACCCTTTTGGGACAACCAGTCTGACTTTTCTCTGTCAAAGGTGTATGAAAACACGTTGCCTTCTTCAGTTTCACTGATGATGATAGGAAAGTTGTCCACATATGCATCGCCATTGGCTTCCATTATCTTTACGATACCATAGGCTGCGTTGTTTATCTGCTCAGTACTCAATCCGCTTACATTAAATGTAACGGTAAAAATTTGTTCATTTGTGGCAATTACTCTCCCATATCTGTCCAATATTTCTCCTCTTGGGGCAGAAGTTGTTATTTCTTTCGTGTTCTGAGTATCTGCCGCCTCATTCCAGTCTTCGTGCTGAAACACTGTCAGCACAAAAAGCCTTATGCACATTATGAGCACAAGGATTATTATCAACGCCATTATTTGATAAAATCTTGAATTGAGGAATCTATTGTTCATCTAAAATACCTGTCTTGGTGGTGTCTTACTACCTTCCTTATCAAAATCAAATAAATTATAGTTATAACAACCATTGAATAAATTATAATCCACGGTATCCTATCGAATACATACATGATACCTATAGGATTTCCGGATATTCTCAACAAGCCCCAGTTCATAAGATAGTACGATACAAAGGAAACAAGAGAGACTACCCACATGTTTACAATGTTTTCTATATTGGCATGTTGCCGCGCCAATACAATTCCTAAAGCTACAAGGACTAGGGAAATCGGTGTAGGGCCGATTACACTGCTGTAGCATATATCATACAGCAACCCGAAGGCTGCACCCAGTACCACCCCGTAAATTTCTTCCTCATAGAGAAAAGAAAAAATAACTACCATGCACAGAAGCAAATTAGGAGTGTATCCCTTGATGCTAATCATGTTTAACAGGGATGGCTGTATGAGAAAAGCTACAAGAAAAACTATGGTGGCTTTCCAGTATCTCATAAAATCACCGACACCTTCCGCAAACTGTTAAGTTCAACTGACGGCTCAACAGTAATCTCTTTAATCAGCGTATTGCTGTTGTTTGTTACAGACCGCACACTGCCTATCTCGAGTCCTTCAGGATAAAGGCCCATGCCGGAAGTCAAAATTATATCTCCTTCTGCCACGGTCGATTCGCTGTCAAGCATATACCCGCTTATATATCCTTGTGAATTTCCCGTTACAATGCCAAGCTGATTCCCGTCTCTTGAGAGTTTAAAACTAACCTTATTCCCACTGTCTATAAGGGAAATTACCTTTGCCCATCCTTCTCCTGAAGCCGAAACTTTTCCTACCAAACCCGCACCGTTTATTACAATTTTACCTTCGGTAATTCCCGCTTCAGTTCCTCTGTCAATAGTAAATACGCTTGTCCATTCAGCTCCGTCAGCAAGGGTGATATCGGCAGTAACCACTTCAAAAGTTTCTTTTACATAATCGTAATTGAGCAACTGAGATAATTGCTGGAGCTGTTCTAACTGGCTTTCTTCCAGTTTAGCTGCCGCCAACTCCCTCTCCAACCTTTGGTTTTCCTCCTCCAGTTTCTTAATTTCCTCTTGCATTGCACCATGAGAAAATATTCCTGTCACATTCTCTCTTACAGTCTGTCCTACTGAAGACAAGAATCCGGATATTCCGGAAGCACCTTTGTTGACAACAGCGGTAACAGAATTATTACCTTTTCCTGAGACTACGGATAATACAAATATAATTACCAGTACCAATAATAAAGTCAGTAGTCCGGCTATTAATTTGTGCTCTCTAATCCATCTCATGTTTTATTGTCCTCTTCTTTTGGATTTTTTAGTATAAATTTTGAGTTTTTCTGTTTCCTCCAAGGCCTTTCCCGTTCCTATAGCCACAGCCTCAAAGGAATTGTCAGCAATAACAACATCCATATCGGTTTTTTTCTTGATAAGTTTATCTAGGTTATATATGTTGGCGCCTCCACCGGAAAGCATCATTCCGTTTTCCGCAATATCTGCCGCAATTTCCGGTGGTGCTTTTTCTATAGTGTTTTTAAGGGCATCTATAATCATATCCATGGCCTCTTGAAGCGCAATCATCATGTCCTTGTTGGTTACTTCCAGTGTTTTAGGAAGTCCTGATATGATATCCCTTCCCCTCGCATTCATTGTTCTGATAATTTCATTGCCCAGCTGATCCACATCCATGCAGGCACAACCGATATTCACCTTCAGCTCTTCGGCAGTTTTTTCACCGATGAGCAGGGCATGCCTTTTTCTCATATATTGAACTATGGCCTCATTGAATTTATCTCCTGCATGACGAATGGAAGTGCTGGATACAATGCCGCCTAAAGCTATTATGGCAACATCTGTGGTGCCTCCCCCTATATCAGCTATCATACATCCTGTGGTTCCGTCTATAGGAAGTCCGGCACCTATAGCAGCCGCCATAGGTTCTTCCAAAATATGCACCTCGCTGGCACCCATTCCTCTTACTACTTCCTCAACAGCTCTCCTTTCAACCTCGGTTACACCGGTAGGAACGCCTACTGCAACTCTGAAACTCTTGATTTTGTTTATTCTTATGGCCTGTTCAATAAACATTTTCAACATATCGGCAGTTCTGTCAAAATCAGATATTACTCCATCTTGCAGAGGTCTCACCACTGCAATGTTTTTAGGAGATTTGCCCAGCATTGCCTTGGCATCTTTACCAACTGCCAGAATCTTTTTTGTCTCAACGTCCGTTGCAATGACTGAAGGTTCGTTAAGAATTATTCCACTGTCCTTCTCATAAATTAAAGTATTTGCTGTTCCTAGATCTACGCCTATGTCCTTTGGTTTAAAAAAGCTAAACATCTTCTACTCCTCATCTTTAATTATTCCCATATTTGCTATACTTATATACTGTCCGTCACCAATTATTACATGGTCAACTACCGGTATTCCCAAGATGTTTCCACATGCCATGAGCCTGCGGGTAGTTTCAAAAT
>JAZNUK010000097.1:0-2310 GCA_045592265.1 Candidatus Fimisoma sp.
TGCGGTTTTTCTTTTGGAGAGGATACTCAGTGAATAAACCAGCAGTTGAAATCTTGCGGAAAATTTAGGGCTATAGGACAAAATTCAACTTGTGTCTCCATGAATAAAACAAACTACTGCTATCCAAAATAAAGAAAAGAAAGAAAAAAGAGAAGGAGGCGGCAGTATGAGTCAGGGGGAAAAGCAAAAAAGGAAAGATGAAAACTACACTTGTCCGGGAGAAGACAGAGGGTATAGTTATGAAGAAGTAGAAGAGTATTAGAAAAAAGAAGACATCTCTAGGGAAGCTTTTGGCCCACCGGAGAGGGGTGTTATAGTATACACAAAAAAGTTTGTTAAAAATTTGTTATTCTTCTTTTTTTTAGGATAGTAATCGTTGACTTTTAACACAAAAATTTCTATAATATTAAGTAAGCCAAAAGTCGTTAATCGACGGCGGAGAACGAAGATTCCGCAAGGTGTGGGAAGACAGAGGCAAACTTGTATGGCAGAAATTTTTCTCCAAATTAGTGTTGAAGGCTTTTTACGCTGTAGCGGATTCGTGCTACAGCGTTTTTTGCTGTTATCAATGCATATATATGGCAAGGAGGTATTAGTATGAATTCTGGTAATGGAACGACCGCAGAAGTGGTAAGAAAGATTCTTTCCCTTTTGCCGGGCGTAGACTGCGGTGGCTATGGAGGATGCGGCAAGGAAACTTGTGCCGAATGTGCCCAGGCTATTGCAACAGGCGAAAGCGTAGCTTTATGTCCGGCAGTTAAGCAGGAAACAGTTGACGCAATAGCAGAACTCATGGATGTTCCAACAGTTGAAACGAAGGATGAAGTTGCCTATGTTTTCTGCAGTGGAAGAGCAGCCGGCAAAATGAGATTCAGAGGATTCGGCTCATGTAAAGAGGCCGTGGAATCCGGATTCAAGAGAGGTGAATGTAAAGACGGTTGCGTAGGCGTAGGCTCGTGTGTAAATTTGTGCAAATTTGATGCAATGAAGCTGGAATACGGCAAAGTTGTAATCGATAATGAAAAGTGTACAGGATGCGGAGCTTGTGCCAATGCTGAAGGTTGCCCTCAGAATCTTATTAAGATGGTTCCAAGAGATGCAACTAACTTTATACCATGTTCTTCAACAGAAGAAGATGATGAAAAGGTAAGAGAAATTTGCGGATATGGATGTATTTCCTGCGGCGAATGTGAAAGAGCATGTCCTGAGGGAGCAGTTTCTATCGTCAATAACCATGCAGTAATTGATTACGATAAATGCGTAGGATGCGTGGCATGTGCTGTTAAATGCAGAAAGAAAATAATAGTTGATACATATCATGACCTGACAAAGGTTAAAGAAAAAGTAGCCTTTGTAAAGTGTGACGGCAAAAAAGCCGCCCCTATTTACAGGGGAATGGGTATCCAGGATTGTAACACTGCGGTGGAAAGAGTAAGCCCTAAGGACTATAATTTGTGTCTGACAGGTTGCTGCGGTCTTGGAACATGTACAGGTGTTTGCAGATATGATGCACTGCATATTGTAGACGGGGTGGCACTTGTGGACCCTGACAAATGTGTAGGATGTAAAGACTGTACATATGCTTGTCCTAAGCACCTTATCGTCATGGTTCCTTACAAGGGACAGAAGCAAGTTCCTTGCAGCTCATCCGATGACTATGAAGACAAGGCAAAAGTATGCGATTCCGCTTGCATAGCTTGCGAAGATTGTATGCACAACTGTCCTAACGGAGCAATATACATGGAAGATAAGCATGCCGTGGTGGATCCGGAAATCTGCGAGAACTGCAATGTTTGTCAATATGTATGTTCAAGAGGCATTATTAAAGAGCAGGTGGTACCTGAGTATAATTACTTGCAGAGAGATGCTCTCAGCATGAGGGAAGGAGAGTGATTAGGGTGAGAAAATTAAAGACAATGGATGGAAACACGGCTGCGGCTCACGTAGCATATGCATTTTCTGAGGTTGCGGCAATTTACCCGATTACACCATCCTCACCTATGGCGGAAAGCATGGATGAATGGGTTTCCCAGGATAGAGAAAATATTTTTGGAGAAAAAGTTAAAATAGTTGAAATGCAGTCGGAAGGTGGAGCTGCAGGTGCGGTTCACGGATCAATTGCAGCCGGTTCATACACTTCAACCTTCACAGCTTCTCAGGGACTGCTTTTGATGATTCCTAATATGTACAAACTGGCAGGAGAACAGACTCCTACGGTTTTCCACGTGGCAGCAAGAGCCCTTGCAACTCACGCCCTTTCAATTTTCGGAGATCACTCCGACGTTATGGGTTGTCGTCAGACAGGTTTTG
>JAZNUK010000098.1:0-24018 GCA_045592265.1 Candidatus Fimisoma sp.
AATACATTATTCAGAACGAAGGCAGATGAAGCATATCAGGTAGGAAGAGGCAAGTCGCCTGTAGATGCTTACCTTGCTATCGATGAGATCATCGAACTGGCTAAGGCAAAGGGCGTAGACGCCATCCATCCGGGATACGGATTTTTGGCAGAAAACGTAGAATTTGCTAAAGCTTGCGGAGATGCGGGAATAGAATTCATCGGGCCTACTCCTGAAATGATGGATAGACTTGGTGATAAAATTAAGTCGAAGATCGTTGCAAATTCCGTGGGAGTTCCTACAATTCCGGGAGTTGAAAAGGCAATTGCTTCCGAAGAAGAAGCCATTGAATTTGCTGCAAAATGCGGCTACCCTGTAATGCTAAAGGCGGCAGCAGGCGGCGGTGGAAGAGGTATGAGAATCGTACATAACGAAGAAGAACTTCTTCCTCAATTCAGAAGTGCAAGAAGTGAAGCTGAAAAAGCTTTTGGAATTGACGATATATTTATCGAAAAATATCTCGAAGGGCCTAAGCACATTGAAGTTCAGATTTTAGGAGATAAATACGGCAACATTGTTCATCTATATGAAAGAGACTGTTCCATTCAGAGAAGACATCAGAAGGTTATTGAGTTCACACCGGCTCTGTGTCTCACAGAAGAACAGAGAGATGCAATTTGCCAGGATGCCCTGAAAATTGCCCGTGCAGTTGATTACAGAAGTGCAGGTACGGTGGAATTCCTCGTTGATAAACACGGAAACCATTATTTTATCGAAATGAATCCTAGAATACAGGTAGAGCATACTGTAACAGAAATCGTAACCGGCGTTGATATCGTTCAGGATCAGATTCTGGTAGCTCAAGGATACAGACTGGATTCTCCGGAAATTGCCATTCCTAGTCAGGAGTCAATCAAGGTTACCGGTCATGCTATTCAGTGTCGTGTAACTACAGAGGACCCTTCAAACAGTTTCATGCCTGACACAGGAGTTATTGAAAACTATCGCAGCCCGGGTGGTCTTGGAATTCGTCTTGACGGCGGTAACGGATTTGAAGGTTCTGAGATTACACCTTTCTATGACAGTTTGTTGGTTAAGATTACTGCTTTCAGCAGAACTTACGACGATACGAGAAGAAAGGCTATAAGAGCACTGTCCGAAACCACCATTAAAGGTGTAAAGACAAACATTCCGTTCATGCTCAATGTGCTCAATCATCCTACCTTTGCAGCAGGTCTGTGTGATACCGGATTTATTGCCAACACTCCTGACCTTCTCAATATCAACAAGGTTCAGGATACTGAGCTTAAGGTTATTGAATACTTAGGAAACAAGTTTGTCAATGAAACCAAGGGTAAGAAGCCACAGTTTAATGTGCCTGTATTCCCTAAATTTAAACCGGAAGAGTTGGTTGGTCTTACAGGAACCAAACAGATTCTCGACGAAAAGGGACCAAAAGGTTTGGCTGACTGGGTAAAAGACCAGAAGAAACTTCTTATTACGGATACCACTATGCGTGATGCACAGCAGTCTCTCATGGCAACAAGAGTGAGAACTGTTGATATGGAAAAGATTGCCCCTGCAGTTTCCGTTTACGGTAAGGATCTTTTCTCCTTGGAAATGTGGGGAGGTGCAACTTTTGATACTGCATACAGATTCCTTAAAGAATCACCGTGGGAAAGACTTGACACCTTGAGACAGAAGATGCCTAACATTCTGTTCCAGATGCTCATAAGAGGTGCTAATGCAGTAGGATATAAGAACTATCCTGACAATGTAATACGCAAGTTCGTAAAGGAAGCAGCAGCTTCCGGAATAGATGTATTTAGAATTTTTGACTCCCTCAACTGGCTTGAAGGAATGTCCGTTGCTCTTGATGAAACTCTTAATCAGGGCAAAGTGGCTGAAGCTTGTCTTTGCTACACCGGAGATATTTTAGATGCTTCTAAGACAAAGTATGATTTGAAATACTATGTAACCATGGCTAAAGAACTGGAGAAGAGAGGAGCTCATATGTTGGGCATTAAGGATATGTCCGGTCTCTTAAAGCCAATGGCAGCAGAGAAATTAGTGTCAACGTTGAAGCAGGAAATCGGAATTCCTATCCACCTGCATACTCATGACACATCAGGAAACGGAGTTGCCACCATCCTTATGGCGGCTGAGGCAGGAGTGGATATTGTAGATGCGGCATTTAACTCCATGAGCGGATTGACTTCACAACCTGCTCTTAACTCAGTGGTGGCAGCATTACAACATTCCGAAAGAGATACAGGAATCGATCCTGATAAGATTCAGAAGATTTCCGAATACTGGAGAGATGTAAGACCTGTATATGCAGGATTTGAGTCAGAACTTGTTACTTCCACAGCGGAAATTTACAAGTACGAAATTCCTGGAGGTCAGTACTCTAACCTTAAACCACAAGTAGAAAGCTTTGGCCTTGGTCACAAGTTTGAAGATGTAAAGAACATGTATAAGACAGTTAACGAGATGCTTGGTGACATCGTTAAGGTAACACCTTCATCAAAGGCTGTAGGTGACATGGCAATCTTCATGGTACAGAACGATCTGACACCTGAAAACATCTATGAAAAGGCAGCAGGAATAGACTTCCCTGATTCAATTGTTTCCTACTTCGAGGGTATGATGGGCCAGCCTCATGGCGGCTTCCCTGAAAAACTGCAGAAGCTGGTTCTCAAGGATAAGCCTGCAATTACCTGCAGACCTGGAGAACTTTTACCTCCGGAAGATTTTGATGCAATCAAGAAGCACCTACAGGAAGATTTGGAATTAGAAGGAACTGAAAGAGAAATCATCAGTTACGCCATTTATCCAAAGGTATTTGATGATTATGTAAAGAGCATCAGAAAAGATGGGGATTTCCGCTACATGGGTTCGGACATATTCTTCCACAGCTTACAGGAAGGCGAGACATGTGAAGTTAAGCTTGGTGAAGGTAAAGTTATGATGGTTAAACTTCACGAAGTGAGACCGGTAGATGCTGAAGGAAACAGAGAAGCGGTATTTGAAGTTG
Organism: Candidatus Fimisoma sp.; assembly: GCA_045592265.1. Lineage (GTDB taxonomy): Bacteria > Bacillota > Clostridia > Peptostreptococcales > Anaerovoracaceae > Fimisoma. The sequence goes on from JAZNUK010000098.1 coordinate 3,017, forward strand.
ACGGCAACCGCAGAATAATCAAGATTAAGGACAATGATGTAGCTGTTAACTCTATGACATCCGTTCTCTATGCTAACGAAGATGATCCAATGGAAATCGGCGCAAACATACCGGGTAACATAATCAAAGTTTTGGTTAAGGAAGGCGAGGTTGTTACAGAGAAGCAGCCTATCGCAGTAATCGAGGCGATGAAGATGGAAACTAACATACTGGCAACCGCAGCAGGTACAGTAGAAAAGATTTACGTTTCGGAAGGTCAGCAGGTAAAGGCCGGCGAAATGGTAGCAAAACTTAAATAAGTTATTGAAAGACTAGGGAGAGACTGTCGCACAGTTGACCGATTAGGTTGACAGAAGCGATGGTCTCTTTTTGTCTTATAAGGCTGTGTTTGAAGTCAGGATGTGTTTTAGCATTCGACAAAAGTAGTGCATTTTCAACATTCTCTGTCAAAGACAAGCTTGGATAAAGGGAGTATAATTTAATAACAGAGAGAAAGCTCTTCACAGAAGCGAAAGGTAAAAAGAATCTCAAACTGACAAATAAAACGTGTTGCATGGACAAAAGTCCGGGCAATATGAGAAGAACCAGAGGAGGAAAAGAATGGATATCATATTTGAGGTTATAGGGAAGACGTTGATAGTGCAATTATATGGGGAACTGGATCATAATGTGGCAGAGCAGGCCAGAAACAGAATAGACACGGCACTTGATAATTACAAGACAGAGAATCTTATCTTTGATTTTGCCAATGTGTCTTTTATGGACAGTTCGGGAATAGGAATGATATTGGGAAGATACAGAAAAATGGGTGAAGAGGAAGGACATATGGCAATATCAGGCGGGTCAAAAACCATCCGCAACATACTAAATATGGCAGGTGTATTCTCAGTAATCGATTACTATAATTCAAAGGAAGAAGCAGTACAAGTATTGAAGGGAAGAGAGGTGTCCTAATTGGAAAGACAACTAAATGTACAATTGGAAGGGATATTGGAAAATCAAGGGCTGGCACGAGCTATTGCCGCCGCATACGCATCTGAACTGGATCCAACGGTAGACGAATTGACCGAGATTAAGACGGCGGTGTCGGAAGCCTTCAGCAATGCAGTGTTACACGGATATGGATCTGCAAGAGGTGGAGCAGATGGTGAGTACACAGAAAAAAACGGAGGCTTTCAAGAGATAAATGAAAACTATGCAAGAAAACCTGTATACATGGAGTTTACAATTATATCCCCCGGAACCATCATGATAAAAATATCCGATAATGGGATTGGCATTGAAAATGTAGCAAAAGCCATGGAGCCTCTTTTTACCACGGATACGGGACAGAACCGCTCAGGAATGGGATTCACGGTTATGGAAAGCTTTATGGATAAGCTGAAGGTGGATTCCAAACCGGGAAAAGGGACCACTGTTACAATGATAAAGAAGTTGGATACATATTATGGATTCTGATAGAAAAGCTTATTTGGAGGAGATGGTCGCAGCCCATACAGGCCTGGTAAAGTCGGTAGCATTGCGGCTTTCTTTTTCCTATGGTGAGGACTTAGAGGACTTGATTCAGATAGGATACATTGGACTCATAAAGGCGGCGGAACGTTTTGAGCCGGAAAGAGGATTGCAATTCTCCACCTATGCAGTGCCTATGATAGCAGGAGAGATAAGATCTCAGCTAAGGGATCAAGGTACGATAAAGGTAAGCAGAAGCATTAAAAACGACGTTACGATGGTCAGACGGGCTGAAAGTGACTTTTTGGCAAAGATGGGACGTTCGCCAAAGCTAACGGAACTGTCAGAGTTGACGGGACTTTCGGTGGACAGGGTGACCCAGGCCCTTCAGGCAGCCGATGCCATGAAAAATTTTGAAGAATATGAAAAAACTGACCTATGGACAGAAGAGGAAGAAAGCAATATAACTAAGATAGATATATATGCAGCACTGGATTCCCTTGAACCTAAAGAAAAGCAAGTTATACTTTTACGGTATTATAAGGATATGACCCAGCAACAGGTAGCACGTGTGATGGGGATATCGCAAGTGCAGGTTTGCCGTATAGAAAAAAAGACATTAAAAATGATGGCGGAAAATGTTAAATAAAATCATGTCGAAAAGTGTAAAATGATGTTGCATTTTTAACAAAAAAGTGGTTTAATAAATATGTATGCTGTTATATCTATGACCTGGGCTCAAAAACAGGGCTTGGTTTTCAATGAAATAACAAGTTAAGAATACGGATACTGTCCATTACGGACCCGTTATTAATAATTTAAGGAGGCATTTAAATGAACTTTCAACTAACGAAGGAACAGGAATTCGTAAGAAAAATGGTAAGAGAATTTGCCGTTAACGAAGTTGAACCGTTAGCTGCAGACATCGACAAGGAACACAGATTCCCTGTTGAAACTGTTGAAAAAATGGCTAAGTATGGAATGTTAGGCGTACCGTTCCCGGCTGAATACGGCGGAGCAGGCGGAGACCACATCTCATACGCAATCACAGTAGAAGAATTATCAAGAGTTTGCGCATCAACAGGCGTAATCTGCTCAGCACACACTTCACTTTGCTGCTGGCCAATCTTCAACTGGGGTAATGAAGAACAGAAGAGAAAATACTTACCTGGCTTATTAAGCGGTGAAAAGTTAGGCGCTTTCGGTCTTACTGAACCAAACGCAGGTACCGATGCAAGCGGACAGCAGACAAGAGCTGAATTAGTAGGTGACAAGTGGATCCTCAACGGAGCTAAGGTGTTCATCACTAACGGCGGATATGCTGATGTTTTCGTAGTAATGGCTATGACAGACAAGAAGAAAGGCAACCACGGAATTTCTGCATTTATCGTAGAAAAGGGTGACCCTGGATTCTCAATCGGTAAAACAGAAGACAAGATGGGTATTTGCGCATCTTCAACTACAGAACTTATTTTCCAGAACTGTGAAATTCCTGCTGACAGACTTCTCGGTCAGGTTGGCGACGGATTCAAGGTCGCTATGTCAACTCTTGACGGCGGACGTATCGGTATCGCTTCTCAGGCTCTGGGTATTGCACAGGGTGCATTCGACGTTACTGTTGAATACATGAATGCAAGAAAGCAGTTCGGCAAGAAGTTATCTCAGATGCAGGCATTACAGTTCTCAATGGCTGACCTGAAGACTAAGATTGAAGCTGCAAGATTATTAATCTACAGAGCTGCTGACATGAAGGATAAGCACATGGACTACAGTGAAGCTGCTGCTATGGCTAAGTTATTCGCTGCAGAAACAGCTATGGAAGTTACTACTAAGTGCGTTCAGTACCACGGTGGTTACGGATACACTAAGGACTATCCGGTAGAAAGAATGATGACAGATGCTAAGATTACCGAAATCTACGAAGGTACATCCGAAGTTCAGAGAATGGTAATCGCTGGCAAGACTTTCAAGAAATAAGATTGTAGGAGGAAATTGAAATGGCATTTAAGATTATCGTATGCGCAAAGCAGGTTCCTGATACAAACGTTATCAAAATTAACCCTAAAACAGGAACATTAATCAGAGACGGCGTTCCATCAATTCTTAACCACGATGACGCAAACGCTCTGGAAGAAGCATTAAAGATTAAAGATAAACACCCTGATACACATATCACAGTAATCTCCATGGGACCTCCTCAGGCTAGTGACTTACTGTTTGAATGTATCGCTAAAGGTGCAGACGAAGGTATCCTGGTATCCGACAGAGCAGTAGGTGGTTCCGATACATGGGCTACTTCCAACACTCTGGAAGCTGCTGTATTAAAGTGGGTAAAGGAAAACGGACCTTACGATATGATCTTCGCAGGAAGACAGGCTATCGACGGAGATACAGCTCAGGTTGGACCTCAGTTAGCTGAAAAGTTAAATCTGCCTCAGGTTACATATGTTGAAGAGTTCGAAATCGCTGACGATTTAAAGAACATCACAGTAAAGAGACAGTTAGAAGACGGTTATGAATTAATCAAGCTGCAGACTCCTTGCATGCTGACTACTATTAAAGAATTAAACGAACCTAGATACATGAGCATGAAGGGTATCTTTAGTGCAAAAAACATCAAAGTTTGGAATGCTAAGGATATCGAAGTTGACTTAACTAAGGTTGGTCTTGAAGCTTCCCCTACAAACGTATTCAGATCCTTCACTCCTGCTCCAAAGGGCAAGGGTATCGTATTAGAAGGAGATACTGATAAGGACGTAGCTAAGAGCCTGTTAATTAACCTTAAGGGTAAACACGTAATCTAGGGAAGGAGGAAGAAAAATGGCAATTAAGATTATAAATGATAAATGTAAAGGTTGTACTCTTTGTGCAAAAGCTTGCCCATTTGACGCTTTAAAAATCGTAGACAGACTTGCAATTGTTGACGAAGGCAAATGTACAAACTGTAACGCTTGTATTTCAAAATGTAAGTTTGATGCTATCGAAGCTGCTCCTGAAGCTGAAAAGGTTGACCTTTCCGCTTACAAGCACATCTGGGTATTCGCAGAACAGAGAGATGGAAAGTTAATGAACGTTGCTCTGGAACTCATCGGCGAAGGTTACAGATTAGCAAAAGAAATCAGTGAAGATACACAGGTTTGCGCAGTATTAGTAGGTGACGGAATCGATCACTTAGCAGAAGAATGCTTCGCATACGGTGCAGAAAAAGTATACATGATTCAGGATCCGCTGTTAAAGCAGTACACAACTGATGCTTACACTAAGGTTCTGAAGCAGGCTATCGATGAATATAAGCCTGAAATCGTTCTTTACGGTGCTACTCACATCGGAAGAGACCTTGCTCCAAGAATTGCAGCAAGATGCAACACAGGTCTTACAGCTGACTGTACAAGACTTGACGTTAAGGTTTCCAGCTACATCGAATATGCTAAGAAGAACACTACATTAGACACTTCTTCATTAGACCCTAACGATCCTTCAACAGGAATCAAGCAGACTCGTCCTGCATTCGGTGGTAACTTAATGGCTACTATCATCTGCCCTAGAACAAGACCTCAGATGTCAACAGTTCGTCCTGGCGTAATGCAGAAGAGAGAAAAAGTTGAAGGCGCTACAGGTGAAGTTGTAAATGTTAAGCCTGTAATCGCAGCTGACGACATTCATGTTCAGGTTGTAGAAGTTGTTAAGTCCGCTAAGGAATTAGTATCCTTAACAGATGCTGAAATCATCTGCTCCGGCGGAAGAGGACTTGGCGATGCTTCCGGCTTCGAACTTATCAAGAAGTTCGCTGACAAGGTTGGCGGTGTTGTAGGTTCATCCCGTGCTGCAGTTGATGCAGGTTGGATTGATCACTCACATCAGGTAGGACAGACAGGTACAACTGTTAAGCCTAAAATCTACTTTGCTTGCGGTATCTCCGGTGCTATCCAGCACTTAGCAGGTATGCAGACTTCTGACATCATTGTTGCTATCAACAAGGATGCAGATGCTCCTATCTTCGAAGTTGCTGACTATGGTATCGTAGGAGACTTATACAAAGTAATTCCTGAAATCATCGCTGAATGGGACAACGCTGAAGCTCTTTACGACGCTGCAAGCAAATAGTTCTTTCGTAAGCTGACATAGCTGTATAGCCATGGGCTATAGGCGATAATACCGATTAATCAAGAGAGTGTTTCCAAAAGGTCATAATCCTTTTAGGGGCACTCTCTTTTGGTGCCATGAAATTATTATACCTTGATATCCATCGAGGGATAGGGGGGAGTTAGGATTCCGCTAAGAAACGACATGGATAAGCTAAGAAAAAGTAAATAAACGTCAAATACCATTGAAGCACTTCATATTTTGGAGTAATATAACTTAGTCCTGAGGAACTTTCGGCTCTGAAGGGGCGAAAATGGGAGGTAATATTGTGGAAAACTACGGATATTTGGTCAGCGTTGCAATCATAATGTTGTCAACCAAGGTTCTTGGAGATTTAACAAAAAAAGTAAGTATGCCGCAGGTAGTGGGTGCATTGCTTGCAGGAGTTTTGGTAGGTCCATCATGTTTGGGACTTATTTCAGAAACGGAATTTATTGCATTTACAGCAGAAATCGGTGTAATTTTTCTTATGTTTACTGCAGGACTTGACACCGATATTAACGAAATCAAGAGAAACAGTTTGGCTTGTATGGTAATTGCAGGCGTTGGAGTAGTTGTTCCCCTCCTTGGAGGAACAGCATGTTACTATTTTTTCTTTCAAGAAGGAAGCACAACCTATGAGGATATATTAAAAGCTGTCTTTGTAGGAGTAGTGTTGACGGCGACGTCCGTAAGTATTACAGTTGAAGCCTTACGAGAAATGGGAAAGCTGGAAGGCAAAGTTGGAAATGCCATTCTTGGAGCAGCGGTAATAGACGATATAATCGGAATTATTGTTTTGACGGTGGTGTCAAGTTTAAAGGATACCAGTGTTTCCATAAGTGTAGTTCTTTTCAAAATTGCCGCGTACATTGTAATAATGGTGGTTATCGGAATTATACTTGCGAGATGTAAAGATAAAATAGATGCATTGTATCGTAAGCAAAGTATTACAACTTATGGAATGGTAGCTTGTCTCCTTATTTCTTTTGCCTCAGAATATTATTTTGGAGTAGCAAGTATAACCGGAGCATATCTTCTGGGACTGTTTTTATCCACACACAAAGTAAAAGAAGAAATTTCGGAGAAAGTAAGAAGACCGTCTTATTTGTTTTTTTCACCTATATTCTTTGCCAGCGTAGGATTGAAGGTAGACCTTGACGGATTGACAACAGAACTTTTAATCTTTTCACTGATATTGTTGTTAGTAGCAATACTGACTAAGATTATAGGATGTGGTCTTGGTGCAAAGGTTTGCGGATTCACCGGAAGAGAAGCTCTTCAAGTCGGTGTCGGAATGGTTTCCAGAGGAGAAGTTGCCCTCATTGTGGCACAGAAAGGGTATGCAATGGGGCTTATGTCAGCAGCCTTATTCCCACCTATTGTATTGGTGGTAATAGCAACTACCATAATAACACCTATAATATTGAAAAAAATAATGTAGCAGTATAAGTGCTTTTTTTAAAAAAGTAACTTTTCCTTATCTCATAAAAAGCAAGAATCCCCGCGGAAGTTTTTTCTGCGGGGATTCTTGCTATGCGGATGTTTGGGAAAATCGGTTGATTTTAGAACCTCTTTTAAATATAATAAGAAGCGAAAAGGAAAAAAGATATGAGTCTAAAAGAAAAAAAACTGTTTTTATTGGATATGGATGGTACCATATATTTGGATGACCGTCTTTTTAATGGAGTGACTGAATTCCTTCAATATATTGATTCAGTAGGAGGAAGATATTTGTTTCTTACCAACAATTCCTCCAAAAGTGTACATGCCTATGTTGAAAAACTTCAGAAGCTGGGAATAGAGACCGTTCCTGAGAGTTTTTTTACATCTGTAGATGCTACTTCGGCCTTTCTAAAAGAAAGATACGAAAAAGAATACACCAAGAAGAAAATATATGTTATGGGAACGGAGTCCTTTAGAGAACAGATGGAAAAAGAGGGGTTCACCGTGGTGCAAAACCTTTGCCGGGGAATAGACATATTGCTGGTGGGTTACGACAGAGAACTGACATACAAGAAACTTGAGGAAGCATGTATACTGCTTGGTCAGGGAGTTGAATACTTTGCCACCAACCCGGACTGGGTGTGTCCCACTGCATTTGGATATGTACCGGATTGTGGTGCCATGTGTCAAATGTTGGAGCATGCTACAGGCAGAAAACCACAGTTTATCGGAAAGCCTCAACCCCAAATGGCACTTATTGCTATGGAAAAAAGCGGCTTTACCCCTGAGGAGACTTTGCTAATCGGCGATAGGCTATATACCGACATTGCTTGTGGTATAAATGCAGGAATTGAAACATGCTTTGTGCTTTCAGGCGAAGGGACCATGGATGATATAGATAAATATCAGATAGCACCTACATATATATTAAATGACATAGAAGAGTTGTTGGAAAAGATTAAGGAGGAAAACTGAACATGAAACTTGATAACAAGAGAATTATACTGGTAGGCTTTGCCTTCATGGCAATCCAAGCATTTTGGCAAGTGTATGATAATATTATTCCTTTGATTTTAAAGTACTTCTTTGAGATCGGGGATACCGTGTCAGGGGCTATTATGGCTTTGGACAATATCTTTGCTCTCATAATGCTTCCTATTTTTGGTGCATGGTCTGACAAAATCACTCATTCAAGGGGAAAGCGGACTCCTTTTATCTTTGTCGGTACTATACTTGCTGTGGTATTTATGACTTTTCTTCCTATTGCAGCCAACGGAAGAAATTTGGTGTTTTTTATAGTGGCACTGCTTATGACCCTTATGTCAATGAGTGTCTTCCGCTCCCCGGCAGTATCTTTAATGCCGGATGTGACTCCCAAGCCTCTTCGCTCAAAAGGAAACGCCCTTATAAATCTAATGGGTGCTGTTGGAACCATTTTGGCTCTGGGACTGGTGATGTTCCTCGTAGGGGAAGGGGATACTCCTAATTACCAACCGCTATTTGCAGCAGTATCGGTAATTATGATTGTATCGTTGGTTGTGGTACTAACGAAAGTGAAAGAGAACCAATTTGTAAAGGAAAGAATAGAAAAGGAAAAAGAGTGGGGTATCGCTGATCAGGATGAAGACTATGAGTCAGGAGATGCAAAGTTACCTAAGGATGTGAAAAAAAGTTTAGTTTTTCTATTACTTTCTGTGGCATTCTGGTACATGGCATATAATGCGGTAACTTCCGCCTTTTCCAAATATGCGACGGAAATGTGGGGTATGGAAGGCGGTTCTTTTGCAGGAGCGTTGATGATTGCCTCCATAGGAGCCTTGGTGTCTTTTGTGCCTGTTGGAATCATTTCCAGCAAATTGGGAAGAAAGAAAGTTATTCTTTTTGGAGTAGCTATGTTGGCGGCAGCCTTTGCTGCAGGATATTTTTTCAAAGATCCAAATTTTGCTATAAACATAGTATTTTTCTTGGTAGGTGTGGCATGGGCATCAATCAATGTAAACTCATATCCTATGGTAGTGGAAATGTGTAAGGGTAGTGATATAGGTAAATTTACAGGCATGTATTATACCTTCTCCATGGCGGCTCAAGTCCTTACTCCGGTCTTTTCAGGGGCGTTCCTTGAACACATAGGATATTGGACACTATTCCCTTATGCAGCGGTATTTGCAGCCATTTCTTTCTGCACGATGATGATGGTTAAACATGGAGACAGTAAGCCTGCCCCAGCTAAAAGTGCGTTGGAAGCTTTTGATGTAGAGGATTAATATAGAGATTAGTATAGAGTAAGAGGGTATAAAATGGAAAAGAGGGAAATTATTAAGGCACTTTTAAAATACAGATATGCCCACAGAGGTTTACATAACAAACCTGTAATCCCTGAAAATTCAATGAGTGCTTTCAGAAATGCGGCGAATGAGGGCTTTGGAATAGAACTGGACATTCATCTGACTAAAGATAACAAGCTGGCAGTTATACACGATGACAGTTTGAAAAGAACTTGTGGTATAGATTTGCATATAGAGGATATTACTCTTGAAGAGGCACAGGTGTATTTTCTTGAAGAAAGCAATGAAACCATTCCTGATTTTGAAGAGGTTCTGAAAGTGATAGATGGTAAAATTCCTTTAATTATTGAACTGAAAGTAGTAGATGGGAATGAAGAAAAACTTTGTAGAAGATTATTACAGGCTATGGAAGGGTATGAAGGTCTGTATTGTGTGGAGTCCTTTAACCCGCAGGCAGTAAAATGGTTTCGCAGGAATTCTCCTGAAACTGTCAGAGGACAGCTTGCCGGTGCCTTGAGAAAAGATGGTGTTGAGATGTCTACATTTACGGATTTCCTTCTTAAAAACCTGTGGGTAAATATTTCCGGCAAACCTGACTTTGTGGCGTATAAGTATGAAGACAGAAAAGAAGAAGCATTTGTTAATTATAAAGGACCAAAGTTCCTTTGGACCATAAGGGACTATGATGACTTGAGGATAGCTGAAGCCATGGGAGCGGCACCAATATTTGAAAAATTCAATCCAAAAGATTACGAAAAGCATATATAATAAAAACAGGATGTACCAAGACAGACAAATTTTGAGTACATCCTTTTATATTAAAGCTTATCAATGGTAGGGTTAACATTATAAAAACTTTTCAGCGCCTCATATTCTGCCAATGCTTTCTGACACAGAGGTGATTCCAAATCGTGATTTTTAACCGCTTTTATCATTATATTTCGAGACGTATGTTCAAGGCTGGTAAATTCAATCATGGATACAGTATAACCTTTGCTTTCCAATTTGAGGCCCCGCAGACCATCCGTCAGATATTCCGTAAGGCGGTCTTTTAATATGCCGTGTTTCAGCATAGGTTGATGGATACGATTGTTAATCTGCTTGAATAATTCATGTTGGCAACACGGAACGCTGAGGATTACCTTAGTATTCCAAGCTACTGCGTTTATAATAGCATAGTCTGTAGCTGTATCACAAGCGTGAAGTGTTACCACCATGTCTGCATAATCATTAGTATAATCTGCGATGTCACCTTTGATAAATTTCAGCTCATCATAATGCAAGTCTGAAGCTACTTTGTTGCAAAAGTCTATGACGTCGGCTTTCAAATCTAAACCTATGATTTCTACATTTCTGTTTTTTAATATTTTCAAGTAATAGTATATAGCAAAAGTCAGGTAGGCTTTTCCGCAACCGAAATCTATTATGCGCAAAGGTCTTTCCATGGATGCCCCCTTTGTTTCGTCATCGGATGCCAAATGAGGAAAAACATCTTCAACGATTTCAAGATAGCGGTTTATCTGGCGAAACTTGTTATAATGTTTGGGAATAACCTTTCCTTCTTTATCCATCACCCCTAGGCGTATAAGAAAATCACAAGGAATACCGTCGGCAATTATATATTTTTTTCTTCGATTGTGAAGGAAATCCCGGCAGGTTAAAGTCGATGTTTTTTTGGTTATGCGAGGTTTGTCCGGATTTGCAGCCAAAATTTGAATGTCATATGAATTGGTAAATATGTTTGCTTGCTTAAAATCTTCCATAAAAAGTCGACATAGGGAAACAGCCTGTTCCGGAGGAAAATTTTTGTGAATAACTTTTTTGTCATATACATATTCAGCCTGATACTGAAGTGTTGCTCCCAGCATGATAGGGCGGACGGTTATCTTATTGTATTCAATGGCTTTTTTTCTTTTTGCGGAAAAAACACCTTTTATAAGATTACATTCGTCGAATACGTCTTCAAATAGTTGTTCCAGTTGCGTCATATTTATCACCTCACAGAAGATATTGTAGCACAAAAAGGGCAAAAGTCATAGGAGAATTACCGGAGTAATTGGTCAAATGTAAATCACAGCCTTTGTTCAATGACAAATTGCCCTTGGAAATATTATGTGAATTTCGGTTTATGGTTCTATAAAAGGAACACCAAGAAAATCTGCAACGGACAGAGCCAGGTTTTCGCCGATTTCATCTATGTTATTTATAATCCACGTAGCATCATCAATATTATCGTGGTAGGCCACTTCCACCAAGACAGCAGGTGCCGTGGTCCGTCTTACTTCTGCCAGACTTGTGGTCGGCACTGTTGATACTAAAGACGGGTCCGGGTAAATAAGTTTTAGATTGTTGGCAAATATATCGGCTGCTGTACGTCCTCTTCGGCTGTCTCGATAATAATAAACATCCGGGCCCTTAATGAGGCCGGAAAGGTTTTCCGGAGCGGCGTTGGAGTGAATAGCCACATGAAGGTCGTAGTTACCCGAATTTGACTGGGCTATTGAGTTAGATACTGTACCGCTAGGGTCATTTCTGCCAAAACTGATGCCGCTGGCTCTGAGATAGGGAACCATAGCATCTGCAATGAGGTTTGCATAATATTCCTCATTATTGCCTGTAACAAAAGTATTGTATTCCTGAGTCGAGGGACTTAAGAAAACTGAAGCCATTAAAACACCTCCCAAAGTTCATATAATAATATATGCAGCATAAAGCAACTTTGACAGCCTTCCCGGCCTGTTTAATGTGAAAACTGCTGTGAAACTTGCGTTTATACCAAAGAAATGTTATAATATCACTGTTTTATTTTAAGATAATTGGAGGTAGACCATGAGAAAGACAATTTCACTTATGCTTCTTCTGGCAATGCTAATCTCTGTATTTGCTCTTGGCGGATGCAGTGCTACAGAAGATGAAGCATTAACAGTATCTGTAGTTGTGTCTTCTGCCTTTGGAGATAATTCATATAACGATGCAGTTAAAGAGGGTGCCGACAGATTATTGACTGACTATAATGTGAAGATAAATACTCTGGAGTGTAAGCATCAAGATAACTACAAACAAAAATTAACAGAGGCGGCAAAGATATCCGATATAGTTGTATGTGTGGGATGGCATTTCTATGAAATCACAGAGGTGTCCAAAGAATTCCCCAATACGAAATTCATTTGGGTTGACAACACCGTAGACGGAATCGAAAATTATCCAAATCTTCTGTGTATAACTTACGCGCAGAATGAAGGTTCTTTCCTTGCCGGATATGTTGCAGGCAAAATGTCCAAGACCGGAACCATCGGGGCTGTGGCAGGGGAAGATTCTCCTACTGTAAACGATTTCCTGGCAGGTTATGAACAAGGAGCAAAATATGCTAATCCGCAGATTAAATTTGTGAAAGCATATATAGAAAGTTATGAAGATGTGGAAAAAGCAAAGAAAAGTGCATTGGAATTATATGACCAAAAAGCTGATATAATTTTCCACGTTGCAGGCAGTGCCGGCAAAGGCGTTTTCCAAGCTGCTGAAGAGAAGTCATTTTATGCAATAGGAGTGGATCAGGATCAGAAAGTTTCTATGGCTGAGTTCGACGAACAGATTATATGCTCCATGAGAAAAGATATAGGAAGCTCTGTGTATGACACGGTGAAACTCCTCATAGAAAAAGAAATATGGAATGGCGGCAGAAACTGGAGAACAGATTTGGCAAACGGATATGTGGATGTAACTTACGGCGAGGCCAATTCCGTTCAATTAGTAAGTGAAGAAATAAAGAAAGAAGAGGAACTTCTCACAGCTAAAATAGTTGCCGGAGAAATAACTGTTAATTCTGCTATAGGTCAATAAAAGGGGGATAAAAATGAAGAAGAAATTATTATTGTCGACAATATTGGTGATATGTTTGTTGGTAGTGATGACGGGATGCGGCAATTCCAAGCAGTACAGCGGATATGATTTAGCAGAGTATATTACACTTCCGGATTACAGCTCCTATGAAACAAATGTACCGGAAGTTAGTATTAGTGATGCAGACATAGATGCGGAGATACAGACTATTCTTGAAGAAGCTGCGACAACAGAAAGCATTACGGAAGGAACGGTAGCCCAGGGAGATACAGTCAAAATATCTTTTAAAGGTACTTTGAAGGATGGTTCGTCTCCGGAAGGAATGAATTCGGATAGCTATAGCCTTACCTTAGGTTCGGGCACTATGATAGAGGGCTTTGAATCAGGTTTGTACGGTGCCACCATAGGTCAACCGGTAACGTTGGAATTGCAGTTTCCGGATCCGTATCAAAACAATGAAGAGTTGTCAGGTCAGGATGTTACTTTCGTGGTAACTGTCTTGAGCAAAGAAAATAAAGTTTTACCGGAATTTAATCTGGACTTCGTTAAAGAAAAGAGTGATTTCGAAACTATAGAGGACTATAGAGCAAATTTGGAAAGTGAGTTGAGCAGAAAGTCCTATGATGAACAGCTCTATGCCATTAAAAGCGAACTGTACTCTAAGATTGTAAGTGAAACTACAGTTATCAAATATCCTGATAAAGAAGTAAAAGAACAGATAAAGAGTCTTAATAAAAGTTACAAGGATACAGCGGAACAGTACGGCTACGAGTGGGAAGAGTTTATGAAGACTCAGCTTGGTGTTATCGATCAAAGTCAGTATGATGAGACCATTAAGTCTTACGCCCAGGAAATAGTTAAGCAGGAAATGGTAATATACATGGTTGCTGAAAAGGAAGGTATTGAAGTAACGGACAAAGAATACAATGAGTATCTGCAACAAAATTTGGCATCTGCGGGATTTGAAGATGAAAAGGCATTTAAAGAATATACGGGAATGTCCTTGAAAAAGTATGCCAAGGAGTATAAGCTTGACAGAGATTTGCTTTTGACTAAGGAGCTGGATCTCATATATGGACGTTTAACGGAAGAAAAATAGGCTATAAATAAAAATTAGTTAAATTTAGTCATTTTTACAAAAAAAGCTTGCATAGAAGTTGGATGTATGTTATCATTACCACATTAGTGAGAAAAAGCAGACATCCAACTTTTTATGTTGACTGCGAATATTCAAAACTATGCTCTCTGGAGAGAACCGAAAGGTCGCCGAAGGTTTAAGCAAGCGGGAAATGTAAGCAACCCGAATGTGATATCTCAGGCAAAGAGGACAGCGGCATTAGTATTTATACATAGCTTATGTCATCTCTCTGGAAGCCGGTTAACAAACCCGGCTTTTTCTTTTTAAAAGATTTTTCAACGATGTTGAGAGAAAAGGAGATGTAAAATGTTCAACGAAATCTTAGTAAAAATCAATGACTTGACATGGGGTATTCCTATGTTGGTACTCATCATGGGTACGGGAATTTTGCTTACTGTGAGACTGAAGGGTCTCCAAGTGAGAAAACTGGGTCTGGCACTCAGGCTGATGGTTAAAGATGAAGAAGGCGGCGAAGGTGAAGTTTCCAGCTTCGGTGCTCTGTGTACAGCTTTGGCTGCTACCATAGGTACAGGTAATATTGTAGGTGTTGCCGGAGCCGTACTGGTGGGTGGTCCGGGAGCCTTGTTCTGGATGTTCCTTGCGGCTTGCTTTGGTACTGCAACTAAGTATGCAGAAGGATTGCTGGCAGTTAAGTACAGAACCATCGATGATAAGGGTATAGCTCTTGGCGGACCTTTCCTTTATATAGAAAAAGGTATGGGCACAAAGTGGAAATGGCTTGCTAAGTTATTTGCGATCTTTGGAACTTGTGCCGGACTTCTTGGAATTGGAACAATGACTCAGGTAAACGGTATTGCTACTGCAGTGGAAAACTACTTCGACCCTGAAAAGGCAAATATTATGTTCTCTATAGGAGAGAATGATTATACATATGCAACGGTTATATGTGCGGTGGTTGTAACGATTGCTACGGCCTTAGTAGTAATAGGTGGTATCCAGAGGATTGCCAGCGTAACTACTGTAATAGTACCTTTCATGGCTGTGCTTTATGTGGTTGTTTGTGTATTAATCCTTACTATGAATATATCGGAAATACCGGCAGCTGTCGCTGAAATCTTCAGAGGTGCTTTCGGACTTGATGCAGCAGCAGGTGGCATGCTTGGTGCAATGTTTGTGGCAATGCAAAAAGGTGTAGCTCGTGGTATATTCTCCAACGAGGCAGGTCTTGGTTCTGCTCCTATAGCAGCAGCAGCAGCAAAGACTAAGGAACCTGTAAGACAGGGACTTATAACCATGACCGGAACTTTTATCGACACAATTATCATCTGTATGATGACCGGTTTGACAATTCTGGTAACAGACTCTCATATAACTGCTGCCCAGAAAGGACTTGAAGGAGCCGCAGTTACTGCCAATGCGTTTGGTGTAGGCGGGCCTTGGGGAGCAAGCCTTGGATCCTTTATCCTGATGATTTGTTTGGTATTCTTTGCTTTCACCACTATCTTAGGATGGGACTATTATTCAGAAAGATGTCTTGCATACTTGACAGGTGATAAGAAAAATGTGGTTATGGCATTTAAGTGGCTGTATGTATTGGCAGTGCTTATAGGACCGTTTATGACAGTATCTTCAGTATGGACCATAGCTGAAATCCTTAACGGCTTCATGGCATTCCCTAACTTAATTGCCTTAGTTGCGCTTAGCGGCGTGGTTGTAGCGGAAACAAAATCATTCTTCGACAGATTAAAAGATGATCCTAAGTTAATTGCATAGTACTTTCTTTATTGAGCAAAACACCCCGGGAAGTGAGATTTTCTCGGGGTGTTTTGCTGGTATGGTATTTAGCCTCTATGTCAAATGTTAGGATAAAAGAAGAATATATTAAGGTGGGCAGAAAGGCATATTTTCCGCTTCATATAATATAATTAAAAGGGGGGAGGTACAAAAGATGATAAGCACCGATAAACTGAAAAATAAAGAGGTAATAAATATAACAGATGGAAAAAGTTTGGGCTTCGTTTATGATATTGAAGTAGATTTGGACAAGGGAGTAATAGGAGGGATAGTAATTCCCGGGGCCCGAGGTTTTTTTGGATTTTTTTCTAAAGGGGAAGAAGACCTTGTAATAAAATGGGATAGAGTCAAAACTGTAGGAGATGATGTTATATTGGTAGATATGGAATCCTTTTGAGCATATATCAATATATATTACACCCCTTGCAAGGGTAACACAAGAAGTAGTATAATGATGTAGTTAGAAAGGAAGGTAAATATTATGAAGTGCCCATTTTGCGACAACCTGGATACCAAGGTAATAGATTCAAGACCTACAGAGGATGGACATGCTATAAGAAGGAGAAGGGGCTGTGATAGATGCAACCGTAGATTCACAACTTACGAGAAAGTGGAAGAAATCATTCTCATGGTGGTGAAAAAGGATGGCAGAAGAGAAGCCTTTGACAGAGGAAAAATTCTCAATGGAATAATCAAGGCCTGTGAGAAGAGACCGGTTACTATGGCGGAGATGGAGGCCATGGTTGCAGAAATAGAAAAGACTTTAAGCAATTCCATGGAAAAAGAAGTTGAAAGTTATTACATAGGTGAACTTATTATGAATCAGCTCAAGGATGTGGACGAGGTCGCTTATGTGAGATTTGCATCCGTTTACAGACAGTTTACCGATGTAAACACCTTTATTGCCGAAATAGAAAAACTCATAGGGCCTAAGAAAAAGGAGACAAAGGGGAAAAGCGGCAGTGGAGAGAGAAAGAATAATGATGCGCACTGATGAAAGATGGAGTGAAAAATGAAAGAAATTTTTAGAATAGCAATAGACGGACCTAGCGGCGCGGGAAAATCCACCGTAGCAAAGGCTGTGGCAAAAGAGCTGAATATAGAATATATTGACACAGGGGCTATGTATCGTGCCTTGGGACTTAAAATACTTAATTGCGGTATATCCATGGAGGATGAGGAAGGGATACGAAAGCTCCTTGCAGAGACAGAGATAGACTTTGTCAACGGAGATATTCTCCTCGATGGACAAGTTGTCAGCCACTTGATAAGAACGCCGGAAGTTTCCATGGCAGCTTCGGCTTGTTCAGCTTATCCTTTTGTGAGAGAAAAACTTGTTAAGGCGCAGCAACTGATGGGGGAAAGCAAAAGTGTGGTAATGGACGGACGGGATATAGGCACTGCCGTATTCCCTCGTGCAGAATATAAGTATTTTATTACAGCTTCCGATGAAGAGAGAGCTAAGAGACGGTATGACGAGCTTATACAAAAGGGAGAAGAAGTTACTTTCCAACAGGTGTTGGCGGATATAAGACAGAGAGATCACAACGATTCCACGAGAGCGGCAAGTCCATTGAGAAAAGCTGAGGATGCCTGCGAGCTTGATACTACTAACATGACGGTATTGGAAGTTACCAAGTATATTTGCGACAATATTAGATAAAAATATAGAACGATTATAAAATAATTTAGAACTTAATAAAAGTATAACTGACAACCTTCCGTGGGAAAATACTACGGGAGGTTTTTTATGGAAAGTATAAAAAATAAGGATAAAGCTGATATTACCAACCACTGCCATATAACGACGGTAAGAATTAAAAAAATCTTTGTTGCTGTTCTTGTGATTATGGCTGCATTGGCAGCGAGGCTCTGGTATATACAGATATACTGTCATGACACCTTATCAAGGGCGGCTGTTTCACAATATGAAGTAAAAATCACAGGGCTGGATACGAGAGGCATCATTCTCGACCGGAACTTGAAACCTCTTACGGGAGAAACCTGCCAATATTATTATATCATACGAAACGATATGAGAGATGAACAGATGATTCGGCTTATGAAGGATATTGAAGGGAAAGAGGTGGGGACCACATCTTCCTCATATTGCGTATACAGAACCCAAAGTTTTAACAGCAATGCCAATGAAATACTTAGGGAAAAGTACAAGGCCTATGTTTTTGAAAATTCTGCCCGATACGCAGATGATCAAATTGCTTGTCACCTTGTAGGATATCTTAATGAAGATAAGAAAGAAGGTGTTTCCGGTCTGGAATTGATCTGCGAGGAACAGTTAGAAAGTTATGGCGATAGTGTTAATTTGTGGGCAGATGCGGCAGGACGCATTATCAAAGGTCTAACCCCGAAGATAACGGGACATACGAAAAGCGGCACTTTAATGGAGGAACATTCTTTGGTGACCACCTTAGACAGGCGGCTACAGTTTCTCTGCCAACAAGAACTGGAAAAGGTGTGCGACGGAGGTGCAGTGGTAGTAATGGATGGAGAAAGCGGGGAGATTCTGGCCTGGGCATCTTCTCCCACATTTAATCCTAACCGTATAGAAGAATATCTTGAGACAGAAGGAGATTGTCTCATGGACAAGGTTTGTCAAAGCGCATATCCTCCCGGGTCTGTTTTTAAGATTATTACTGCGGCAACAGCGCTGGAAAAAGGTGTTTGCAATCAGGAACAGCTATTCACTTGTGAGGGGAAGGTGACTGTGGGAGGAATTACCATAGACTGTGCCACCGGGGGAGAAGAAGGACACGGCTCCATAGACATGACACAAGCCATGGCTTGTTCATGTAATTGCTATTTCGCACAACTGGGTAATCTGGTAGGGTGTGATGAGATTGTTAATATGGCTGCAACAATGGGCTTGGGACGAAAAACCATGGAAGATTTCGTCTATGAAACAGAAGGAAATCTTCCCGAAAGATATCGGATTAATAAATCGGATACAACTAATATTTCCATTGGACAAGGAGAACTCCTTGCTACGCCGCTACAAATTGCCAAGGTAACGGCCATAATATCTTCGGGGGGAAAAGACGTCACCCCCAAGGTGATAGAGACGTCCCACAGGCCGTATCAGGCTCAAGTTATTTCGCCTAAAACAGCACAAGTCATTGATTCTATGATGTCAAAGGTTATGTTGTACGGAACGGGAAAAGGCAACTGGCCAATACCTGTTAGAGGAAAAACCGGGACGGCGGAGGCGGTTTATAATGAGGAAAATGTGTATACCTGCTGGTTCACCGGATATTTTTCTCAAAATGAAAAAACTTATGTAACTACCGTTATGATTGAAAATGGCATGTCCGGAGGGGAAAGTGCCTTGCCCGTATTCAAGGCGGTGACGGATTTTCTTTCAAATACTCCTTAAGCTTTTTCAGCGCCTTTTTTTCGATACGAGAAACATAGGAGCGGCTTATGCCGAGAGATTTTGCTATTTCTCTTTGAGGGAGAGGTTCCCGCCCCATGAGACCGTAACGATACAATATAACTGTCTGTTCTCTGGCAGTTAAAGCCTTTTTTATGGCGTCATACAAATGACCCACCTGGATTTTCAGACTGATGGAATCAACTATTTCATCTGTATCTGTCCCAAGAATATCGTTAAGGCTTATCTCATTTCCATCTTTGTCAATTCCAATGGGGAGACTGAGAGAGACCTCTTGCTTTACCCTCTTTGAAGCGCGTATACTCATAAGTATCTCATTTTCGATGCACTTTGCCGCATAAGTGGCTAAACGGGTGGATTTTTTCCCCGAATAGGTGTTTACAGCTTTAATCAGACCGATGGTGCCTATGGAAATGAGGTCGTCCTGGCAGGTGGACGGATTCACATATTTTTTGGCTATATGGGCTACCAATCTAAGATTTCTTTCTATGAGAACAGCTTTTGCCGTAGGGTCGTGTAGCTCTAAAAGACCCACGTAATATTGTTCTTCTTTTTCTGTGAGTGGACTGGGAAAAGAACTGCTCATTTATGTAAAACCCCCTCTATAGATTAAAACTATATGCGGTTTGGAGATGTCCCGTGCCTGGCAGTTACAAAAAATGCCAGTACTTATTTCCAAGAGGGGGTATTTTTTAACTACATTCCTTTTTCAAATGACAAACAGTCAGTACACTGATCCATATTTGGATTAGCTTCATGAGTGCCTACGGTAATTGCATCAAGAGAACAGAAATTCTCTGTTTTTCCGTGATATTTACACTGATCCACAGTGCATCTGATTGTTTGATTATGCTTGTTAGCCATAGATACAAATCCTCCTTAAAAATTTTTTCATGAGTATTATGAACAAAAACTTCACAAATTATTACTATGGGATGGCTTGTACTTAAAAAGGAAAAATGATATAATTTTAAATAATATTGTGCTTTTTGGGAAAGAAGAAAAAACAGGTGTAAAAGAAAGGTTTTCATTGGGTTTTTGAAAGGAGAAACAGTGAAAATTAAGCTTTTACCAAAGGATGAGCGTCCCGTTGAAAAAAGTTTTTCTTTCGGGATAGAAGCATTATCCAACAGTGAACTGCTGACGTTGCTTATCAATACGGGAACCAAAGATAAATCAGCCATGGAATTGGCCCAGGAGATAATTTCCAAAGATAAAAAAGGAATAGGTTATCTTCGAGAAAGTTCTATGGAAGAATTGATGACTGTAACCGGCGTTGGCAAAGCAAAGGCAGCAAGAATAATGGCAGCCGTGGAGCTTGGTAAGCGGATAGCGTCTAAGCCTGCGGA
Organism: Candidatus Fimisoma sp.; assembly: GCA_045592265.1. Classification (GTDB taxonomy): domain Bacteria; phylum Bacillota; class Clostridia; order Peptostreptococcales; family Anaerovoracaceae; genus Fimisoma. The sequence continues at coordinate 23,813 of JAZNUK010000098.1, forward strand.
AGAAAAATCAAAAGTTGAAAGTGCCGAAGATATTGCGAAACTTTTTATGGAAGAATTGCGATATGAAAGAAGAGAAATCTTTAAAACATTACTTCTTGATTCAAAGGGCGGAATAATATCAACCGAAACCGTATCTGTCGGGGAACTCACCAGCACCTTGGTTCATCCCAGAGAAGTTTTTAATCAGGCGGTTAAGAAAAGTGCAG
>JAZNUK010000099.1:0-10483 GCA_045592265.1 Candidatus Fimisoma sp.
ATATTGGAGCTGGTGGAGGGAATCGAACCCCCAACCTGCTGATTACAAATCAGCTGCTCTACCGTTGAGCCACACCAGCGCATGAACTATTTGAAAAAAAGTTGGCGACCTGGAACGGGCTCGAACCGTCGACCTCCAGCGTGACAGGCTGGCATTCTAACCAACTGAACTACCAGGCCATCTTATTGGTGGGCGCTATAGGGCTCGAACCTATGACCCCCTGCTTGTAAGGCAGGTGCTCTCCCAGCTGAGCTAAGCGCCCAAACGTGTTTCAAATTGCTCGACACATTTATTAAATATACATTATTTAATGTCCGTTGTCAAGAGTTTCTTTGAACTTTTTTGAAGTTTTTCGCTCGTGAACCATTGTCCTCGGCAACGAGTCGACTGTTATATTAACACATGGTACAAGGTATGTCAACAAGAAAATAAGTTTTTTTGTAGGTTTTTCGGCACTTTATTTGTTTCTAAACTTCCCAAAGGGTCATTAGGCAAGGTGTTTGACATGATTGGGGAAATGTGGTATACATTATATAGAAAAGGATTGCCGCTTGTGGTATGGCGGCTTAGTCCAAAAAAGGTTTTTTGCTAAACCGTCAACTATCTAGTTGGCGGTTTTAGTTTATCTGTCACTCTTTTTGCAGAGTGTGATAACGGCTACTATTAACAATGATAACTGAATCAGATCAGTCAATGTTATGTACATACGCCTCACCCCCTTTCATCGGGAGTGACTAAACCGCCTGCGGCAATCATAAATGTATTTTACCATTTTCTGTAAAATTACGCAACCGGAAAATGTTTTCCCTAAAAGTCCGGGCACGGGGTCTTGGCTAAAACGTGATTTTCCGACATGAGGAGGCATTTGCCACCGGTGATGTTTTTCATGAGAGCATATATTTCCTCTAAATCTTCAATGGAACATATTAAATCAACTTCCACCAGATCTGTGTATCGTATATCGCCGATTTGAAATTTACTGTCGCCTGTGTCTGCCAGATTCTGCAATTTGGATAAATAGGTGTAATCTATCCTATATGTAAGAGAGATTTTTTCTTCTACTTGGCATACTCCGGCTGCTTCCAAACCAAGTTTGGCACTTGAAGTGTACGCCCTGGCGAGACCGCCGGTCCCCAGCTTGATTCCCCCGAAATATCTGGTCACGACGATTACCACATTTGTTATTCCTGCACTGACCAGCATTTTCACCATGGGTGCCCCTGAGGTTCCCTGAGGCTCCCCATCGTCTGAAGCCCACTGTATCTGCATCTTATCCCCTATGACCATGGCAGGCACATTATGAGTTGCGTCTCTGTGTTCTTTTCGCACCTGCAATATAAATTCATCGGCTTCTTCCTTGGTCGAAGCCGGACTCACATAGGTTATAAATCTGGATTTTTCTATTATCTGCTCTGCGGTAGCGCGAGCCGCTACTGTCTTATATAATTTCATACTTTTTCAACCTCTGATAATCGGCTTCTTTTATCTCAACTTCAAAACAGGTTCCATCTTCTTTGTAATCCATAAGTGACACGGTGGCTTCTTTGCATAAATACGAGGAAATATCTCCTCTATCATAAGGGATGAGTAGCCTTACCTTCCTATAATCTCCAAAAATTTTTTCTTCAACGGCGGCAAGAAGCTTTCCTACATTTTCCCCTGTCTTTGCGGATATTTCAATGTTATCTACTCCTGCAACAGGTATTATATTTTCATGCGGTATGTCCATCTTGTTGAATACCATTATCTTTTCTTTGTCACCGGCACCGATTTCCTTCATGACCTTGTTGGTAACACTGATGTGAAAGTCGTGATTTTCGTAGGAAGAGTCTACTACATGAAGCAACAAATCTGCGAATGTAACTTCTTCTAAAGTCGCCTTGAAAGCTTCCACTAAAGAATGGGGCAGCTTACTGACAAAACCTACCGTATCAATTAAAATAAATTGTTTGCCGTTTTCCAATGTTACGTTGCGCTGCTGAATATCAAGAGTTGCAAAGAGCATGTCCTTCTCAAATACGGTTTTCTCCTCTTTGTCGCACAAGGAAAGAAGCCTGTTCATGAGAGCAGACTTTCCTGAATTTGTATACCCTACAAGGGCAACTACGGGAACCTGGCTTTTTTCTCTTTTGGCTCGCTGTACGCTTCTGGTGTTTTTCAGCTGTGCCAGCTCGTCTTTAATGTCGTACATGCGACGTTCAATATGTCGTCTGTCTGTTTCCAGTTTCTTTTCGCCGGGTCCTCTGGTTCCTATGCCTCCTCCAAGTCGGGATAAAGATTTACCGAATCCTGTAAGGCGTGGCATTCTGTACTTTAACTGAGCAAGCTCAACTTGCAGTTTACCTTCTTTTGAGGTGGCACGAGATGCAAAAATATCCAGAATTAAGATGGTTCTGTCTATTACTCTGACACCTACGGCATCTTCAAGATTCCTCAGTTGCATTCCTGTAAGCTCTTCATTGAAAACCACCATGTCCGCTTCCATAGCTGACACCATTTGAGCAAGCTCCTCTACCTTGCCCTTGCCTATGAGGGTGGCGGTGTTGGGTCTCTCAAGGTTTTGAACCATGTGTCCCAAAACTCGGGCTCCCGCCGCCTGTGCCAAACCTTCCAGTTCTTCCATGGAATAGGATATGTCTTCGTCTCTTTGCAGACCCACTAAAATGGCCTTGTATTCATCTTCTCTTATCACTTCGTTATTTTCATTAAATCTTAACATAGTCTCATACTACCACACTTTTTATTCTATTGCACCTTTTTATTCTATGGTGTCTTCTTATTCTATGGCACATTTTTATTCAATTGCACACTTTTATTCTATTGCGTCTAAAATATTGTCCTCGGGAACCATGACGTAGCTGTCCGGCACCTTACCTACTATTATAGCCTCCGCCAGCAGTATCTTTCTGTTGATTTCGGCTGTTTCGTCGGTGAATGGTGCCAATATATGTATCTGGCTGGTTAAATTACAATAAACACAATATCTGGTCTGATTAATTCCTTCCGTCTCGAAGCGGGTTTCATATTGAAACTTAGTGAGGCTGAGAGGATGAACTTTAACAGTTATGTTTACAGGAAGCTGGGACAAGACTCTGCTTCCCGTTATGACCCCCAGATTCACTCTCACTTCTTCGATATCACCTAAATCATAGTTTTCCTTTACTTTGGTTGAAAAGCTGAGGAGAAGCTTATTTATGAGCCTTGAATTGGGTTCTAAATATTGAATATTTCCTGTCCCGTCTCTTTCCACATAGAGAAGAGGCTCCCCTAGGGATTCATCATAAAACCCCTCATTTATGCTGGCATTTATCTTGGAAGAAACGGCATTTACTGCCACCGCTTTGGCTGTTTCACTGATACTTTGCCCAAAGGCATCTTTGAACATGAGGAAACTCCCCAGAATAACAAGGCCTATTCCAATGAGTATTATGGCTGCTTTCTTCATAAAAATACCCCCTGATATTTTATGTCATATCAAGGGGAAAGGTTCTTGTTATAGGTTTGCTATATAACTATATTTTTTACTTTTTCTCTGAAGAAAGGATTGGTTATCTTGATTCTGGTTCCTTTCATTCCCAGGGAAGTGGATACAAGTACTCCGCCGCTTTCCAACTTCCTCAAAGCGTTTACTATTACGGAGTTTGTCAAATTATATTCAGCTGCTACTTTGCTTACAACCAAAAGGCCTTCATCTTCTTCAAAAACATCGAATATTTTGTTTACACACATTTTTTCTGAATAAGAAAGTTTGGAAAGTGCCATGTCCACCGTATCCATAAGTCTCTTATCCGCTTCTGATTGGAGACTCTGGTTTCTGGCTATTTCTATTCCCACTACCGTAGCACCAAATTCACATATGGCGATATCAACTTCATCAAACTTTTCACCGTATTTGGCAATTACCAAAGTTCCCATACGCAAGCCACCGCAAACGATAGGGACTATACAATGATATTTATCAGTATGCTCGTAATTTTCTCCAAGAATAGGGCGGGATTCTTCTCCGGTAAGGTTCTCTATGGTTTTATCAATTGATAAAAATGTGTTGGTGTGAAATTCCGTAAGTTTTTCATTGCCTACTTCGTCTTCTATTGTAGATGCATCTTCCACATTGGTATATCCGGCTCCGATGACGATACCCTGTCTATCTGTAATAAGGACATTGGCATCTACTATTTCGCTGAGAGTTTTGCTTAAGTCGCTGTAGGACAGCCTTCCAACTGTACTTTCACTGAGAACCCAGTTTAGTTTGCGAATTTGAGTCAATATACGGTTGTTCATTTTCTTCCTCCTGTTTAATTGTACTGCCGCTAAAGTATAAATCTATCCAAATCTTCCTTTTGTATGGTTTCTTGGAATCTTTCCTTCACATATTCCTCGTCGATAACCAGCTTTTCTTCTTCCATTTCAGGAATGTTGAAGGAAATGTCCTCCAGTAGCATTTCCAATATGGTGTGGAGTCTTCTTGCACCTATATTCTCCGTCTGCTCATTCATCAAGTAAGAAATATTTGCGATTTCTTCTATGGCCTGTGGAGTAACCTCAACTTCCACTCCTTCTGTTTCCAAAAGAGCTTTGTGCTGTTTTATGAGTGCATTTTCGGGTACGGTAAGAATGTTTACAAAATCTTCCTTTGTCAGACTTTGAAGTTCCACTCTGATAGGGAAACGGCCTTGAAGTTCAGGAATCAAATCCGTCGGTTTTGCAATATGGAAAGCTCCTGCTCCTATAAAAAGGATGTGGTCTGTTTTTACAGGTCCGTACTTTGTGTTTATCACACTTCCTTCTACTATAGGAAGAATGTCTCTTTGAACTCCTTCTCTTGACACGTCTGCACCTGATGTCATCCTGCTTCCTGATGCAATTTTGTCTATTTCGTCTATGAATATTATACCGTTTTGCTCCGCATTGGCTATGGCTTCGTCGGTTACCACATCCATGTCGATAAGCTTTTGCGCTTCCTGCTCCCTGAGAATTTTGCGGGCGTCTTTTACCTTGCAGTTTTTCTTCTTAGTCTTTTCCGGCATCATGTTGCCGAAAATGTTACCGATGGCAATGGACATCCCTTCGTTGCTCATATCAAGTTGATTTCCTTTTGGTACATCTGCCACTTCTATCTCTATATATTGTTCTTCCAAAAGGCCCTGTCGTAATTGTTCCCTAACCTGCTCTCTTGCCATTTCCACATCCATATCTTCTTTGGTCGGACCTTCTTCTTTGGCAGCCTGACTGTCAAGATATTGTTGTTTCTGGCTGGTATAGCCTCCGCTGTTCATGATGAAATCGAAAGGACTTCTGGCTTGTCCCCCTGTCTTTTTCTTTTTGCCCGGGATGATTGCTTCCACAATCTTTTCTTCTACTATTTTATCAGCTATCTCATACTTTTCTTCAAGCTTGCTTTGCTTTGTTACTCGCATTGAAGCTTCGACAAGATCTCTAACCATGGAGTCAACGTCGCGACCAACATAGCCTACTTCGGTAAACTTAGTGGCCTCCACCTTAACAAAAGGAGCATCCATAAGCTTGGCCAACCTTCTGGCAATTTCCGTTTTACCGCAACCGGTAGGACCCATCATAAGGATATTCTTTGGTGTTATTTCTTCTCTCATTTCCTCAGGTAGAAGACTTCTCCTATACCTGTTTCTCAGGGCGATTGCCACCGATTTTTTCGCCTCATCTTGTCCGATGATATATTTGTTAAGTTCTGCAACTATCTCCTTAGGAGTCATGCTGTATACTTTATTTGCCATAATAATTTCCCCCATTATAATTTTTCAACAGAAATATTGTCGTTGGTATAAACGCAGATTGAGGCTGCTATTTCCAGGGATTTTCTTACTATCTCTTCGGCACCCATATCGGTATTGTTGAAGAGTGCATTGGCGGCGGCATAGGCAAAATTACCTCCTGAGCCTATTGCCACAAAATCCTGGTCAGGCTCGATAACTTCCCCTGTGCCTGAAATAACCAGCATATTTTCCTTATCTGCCACAATCATAAGGGCTTCAAGATTTCTCATTCCCTTATCGGATCGCCACATCTGTGCCAAATCTACGGCTGCTCTTTTTAAATTGCCGGAGTGTTCTTCCAGCTTGCTTTCAAATTTTTCCGTTAGAGAAAAGGCATCTGCAACTGAACCTGCAAATCCGGAAACTACAGTATTCTTGTAGATCTTTCTTACTTTTTTTGCTCCGTTTTTCATGATGGCGGTTTCACCCATTGTAACCTGACCGTCTCCGCCGATACATACATCATCCGGTCCTCTTCTCACTGCACAAATTGTTGTTGCATGGAATTGCATCATTTTCAAATCCTCCTAATACTCGCTTTGATATGTCATTTATTTCAACAGATTCTATTATATATGGTTTCACTTTAAACGGCATCTTTTGTCGTCGTTCTTTTGTCGTCATTCTTTGGTCGATACTCTTTGGTGGACATTCTTTGAACGGCACTGTTGGACTCATCACTCTTTATATCCACATTTTTCATTAGAACATGTGAGAGTCGCTCCCTTAGCCTTTTTCTCCACAAGAAGACTGCCGCATTCCGGACATTTTTTCTCCGTAGGCTTATACCAAAAGGCCTTGGTGCACGCCGGATAATTACCGCAACCGTAAAAAATCTTTCCCGATCTTCCTCTCTTGGCAACTATGTCTCCTCCACAGTCAGGGCACTTTACACCCACCGCCTTTACTATTGCCTTTGTATTTTTGCATTCAGGATATCCGGTACACGCCATAAATTCACCAAATCTTCCGGTTTTAATGGCCATGGGCTTTCCGCAATGCTCACACAATTCATCTGTTATTCTGTCTTGAACTTCTACTTTCTCTATGGCTTTGTCAGCTACTTCAAGCTCTTTTTCTAAAGGTACGTAGAAGTCCCTTACAATCTCTTTCCAGTTTAAATCTTTTACTTCCACATCGTCAAGTCTGTCTTCCATTTCGGCGGTAAATCCGGTGTCTACTATCTCCTTGAAGTACTCTTCCATGAGTTCTGTCACCACAAAACCCAGCTCAGTAGGAAGAAGAATTTTTTTCTCTCTGGAAATATATTTTCTTTCCAAAAGGGTTGCTATGATTGGAGCGTAGGTGCTCGGACGACCTATATTTTTTTCTTCCAGGTCCTTTACCAGACTTGCTTCTGTAAATCTTGGAGGTGGTTCGGTAAATTTCTGCTCCGGCCTTACTGCTTTTTCTTTTAGAATTTCTCCTTCTGTCAGCTTCGGCAATTCTTTATCCTTGTCCTCTTCCAAATTTGTCGCATATATCTTCTGATATCCGTCAAATATGAGCCTTGAGCCGCTTGCCTTAAGCCCGTAATCGCCGTTGTCTATCGCCACCTGTACCGAATCGAAGACCGCTTCTGCCATCTGGCTTGCCAGAAATCTGGTCCAGATGAGTTTATATAAGTTGTATTGGTCCTTGGTGAGAGAATCTTTGATGCGCTCAGGATCTAGATTTATATTACTTGGTCGTATGGCCTCGTGGGCATCCTGAATTTCTTTTTTCTTGTTGGAAAAGATATTGTTGCCAACATACTCTTGTCCCAGATACTGTGTAATATATTCTTTGGCGGCGGCCCTTGCTTCCTGAGAAATTCTTACGGAGTCGGTTCTGATATAGGTTACAAGACCTACGGTTCCCTGCCCCTTTACTTCTATTCCTTCATAAAGCTGCTGTGCCACCATCATGGATTTTTTGGTGGTGAATCCCAGTTTGTTTGCTGCGTCTTGCTGCAAACTGCTGGTGGTAAAAGGTGCAAAAGGCTTACGCTTTCTTTCCTTCCTTACTATGCGGGATACTTTGTACTGTCCGCCGGCCAAGTCATTTATTATTCCGTCGGCTTGGTCTTTGTTGGTTATGGAAAGTTTTTTTCCTTTATACTCTAACACCTTGGCGGAAAACACCTTATCTTTTTTAAAGTCTACGATTATATTCCAGTATTCATCAGGCACAAAGTTTTTTATTTGGTTTTCTCTGTCGCAAAGTATTTTTAATGCAGCGGACTGAACTCTTCCCGCGCTTAGACCAGGACGTATTTTTCTCCATAAAAGAGGGCTGATCTGATATCCTACCAGCCTGTCTACAACGCGTCTTGCCTGCTGAGCATCTACAAGTTTTTGATCGATGGGGCGTGGGTTCTTTACCGCATTCTTTATGGCTTCTTTTGTAATCTCATTGAAAACTATCCTGCAAGGGGCCTCCAAAGGTATTGCCAGAAGATGCGCCAAATGCCATGAAATAGCTTCTCCTTCTCTATCCGGGTCAGTTGCCAGATATATTTTACCTGCCTGTTTTGCTTCTTTTCGCAGTTCTTTGATTATGTCTCCTTTTCCCCGTATGGAAATATACTGGGGCTCAAAGTCATTTTCAATGTCTATGCCCATCTTGCTCTTAGGCAAATCCCTTACGTGCCCTACGGAAGCAGTTACTTTGTAGGACGAACCAAGATATTTACCTATTGTCTTGGCCTTTGACGGGGACTCTACTATTACAAGAGTTTTCTTTTTTGAGCCGGTTGTTTTGGTCGTGGTTGCATTGGCACCGGTTGTTTTTGCCATTGTTGCCTTTGTCGCACTTTCTTTAGTATCAATTTGCTTGGTAGCGGTTGCTTTTGCGGTCATTTTTCCTCCTAAATTATGGATATCACAAAATTATATATAATTGAAGTTTTCCTTGTGAATTCCCGGTGATTTTGTTTGTAGCGGACCTTTTCCTGTGATTTTCCCTCCGTCCATATTACATACGCACCGGTATTAACATTCATCTGCCGTATGGAAAATATTACCGTTTCTTTTATTTTCCATGGGGTAATGATGTGGCTTTTATTATGATGCATGCAATGATAATGTTTTTTTATCCTGCGTGCAATAGTGATGACTCTTTTATTATGCTTGCGATAATGATAGTGCTTTTATTCTATAGAAGATAATGATAGTGCTTTTTTCAGAATTTTGCAACAGAAATTTTTCCGTCGGTGCAATAAATCATTCCTTTTATCTCCAGTGTGGTGATGATTCCATTGATAAAAGCAGGTTTTTTATTCAAGGCGGTGCAAAGTCGATCACATGTAACGGTGCCGTAAAAGGCTATCTGGCGATAGACGGCTTCTTCGTCTGGACCTAGTTTTTGCGATGGGTAGGAGGAATTGTGTTGAAGGTCGGTGGCAAGTGGAGTGTAAAGGGGGGTGGGCCTGCCGAGGGCTGCTCCGCAGTGGTCAGACGTGATTGCGGTTACCTCTGCCGGAGAAGCGGCCCTGCCGTGAAGGCACCGGGTGACGGTAGAAGCGGTTCCGCGGTGAATCGCAGTGAGCGGTAGCTGATTAATGTCGGCGTAAGACGGCGGTGGGCAAATCCGAAAAATGTCGTCAAGTTGGGTAATTATGGTTGCTCCATCTTGAATAAGTTTGTTGGCACCAAGACTGTACGGGCTGTTTATGTTCCCCGGAATTACCATTACCTCTCTGCCCTGTGTTGCAGCTGTTTCGGCGGTTATCAGCGAACCGCTTTTCAGCCCTGCTTCCACCACCACTACCCCTTGTGACAATGCGGAAATTATTCTATTTCGTCTTGGAAAATGCCAAGGCTTAGGCCTCGTACCCGGCATGTATTCAGACACTACAAGTCCGTGATTGCAAATATTCCGGTACAATTCACCGTTTCCGGAGGGATAGCATATATCCGGGCCGCAGCCCAAAACCGCTATGGTCTTGCCTCCGGCTGACAGTGCTCCTCTGTGTGCATGTGTGTCTATCCCAAGAGCCATTCCGCTTATGGTCACGTATCCGCTGTTAGCCAACATTTCTCCTATACGGCTTGCAACCTTTTGTCCGTAATCGCTACACTTGCGGGCTCCCACCACAGCTATTGACGGCATATTAAGGAGGGAGATGTCACCTAAGCAGTATAAAGTTTGGGGAGCATCTTCCATGTTAGCTAAAAACCATGGGAAGTCTTTGTCCTTCTTTTCTAATATCTTAATACTATTATTTCCATTCATTTTTTATTCCAATCCTTTTTGGTTATGTTTATTGATTTGTTGCTTTTTTTGTAATTCCTTGCGGCTACATCTTGGGCGGCCGTCGTTGTATGTTTAATTCCTTGTAACCGCGCCTTGAGCAACCTCCGTTGTATGTTTAATTCCTTGTAAACGCGCCTTGAGCGACCTCCGTTGTAACCGAAAATATTAAAATTGTAATTTTCGGTTGCCGAAATTCCATATATTTCCTTATTTTTCGACAATATGACCAATATATTGGCACTTTCTCCCTGATTTCTCCCAGATTTCATGGGGAAATCCGTAAAAAAGCACTCTACAGCCATGATTCGGCAACCGAAATTTTAAAAATTTCTGTTTTCGGTTGCCTTCTACTCGATTATGGCTAGGTCGTGAACCGTGGTGGCTGATGCTCTTAGAAAGTGGGGCCACCGGGGTTGGCGCTGCCGGGGAGGGGGCTGCCGAGGGGATTGGGCATGCAG
>JAZNUK010000100.1:0-4940 GCA_045592265.1 Candidatus Fimisoma sp.
GGATCTACGATTTTGTACATAGTGCCCACAGAACCTATATTGGTCTGGAGGAAACCATAGTCTATGTAATTCCCCGAGGTATCCTGAGCATTATCCAAAATGTGATAAAAATCCGGTTCTCCCGTCCTTATAACCACCGTCTGCGCCAGGTCGCTTTGGTTTCGCAGGAATCCCAGCAGTCCTCTCAAAGCTTCAGGTGTATGGTACACAAGTTCCGAAACTTCCATTCTGTTCAATGTGTAGTTGGTTTCACTTTCACATACAAAGTTGAAAGTCATGTATCCGATAAGCCGGTTATCCTCATAATATCCGACTCTCGTACTTTGGCAGTCATCTGTTATATTTCGTATCTCGTCTTCAAACTTTAAAACCATTCCGTGATTTTTTTGAGCGAAAGTGTTGTAGCATTGAAGCAGTTCTACTGTATCAGACTGGTCCCAACCTAGGATTTTAACATTTTCCAAAAGAGTTTTGTCGGCTGCAGGAAGATTTACCGTGGCCAAACGATACTCATCCATTTTGCTGCCATAGCCGTAGCCCATTTTTTTGTAAAAATCCATTCTGAAAGGAAGTAGCATGGCTACGATGGCTCCCGTCTTTTTAGTATATTCCTCAAAGAAAGCCACCATGTCTTTGGCAGCACCTTTCTTCTTGTGGAGGGGATGAACCGCCAGCGCCATCAGACCTGTAGCAGGCATCATCTCCCCAAAGATGTTCATAGAAAAATCTATAATTTTCATCTGTGCGATGAGATTGCCGTCTTCAAATAGACCGTAAAAGTGTATGTTTTTGTCATTTTCCATTGAATGGAGTATCTTTGGCCTATATTTATCTCTGCCTTCTACACCGGTATCTTTATAGGCAGGGTAGGCATTAAGATATATGGTTAGATAATCTTCTATGTGCTTGGGCGTTAGTAACTTTATTTTCCTATTGTCAGAAGGTCTAGCCGCAGATTTTCGTTGACCCTTGGTGCTTTTGCTAGCGCTCTCATTGGCTTTTCCATCAGCTTTTTCGTTAGCGTTTTCGACACTTTTGTTATTTGCCGTTTCGTCAATTTTTTCATCGATTATTTTATTTGTTTTTTCGTCGATTTTTTCGTTTCTTTTTTCATCGGTTTTTCGGTTCATAGTAAATACCTCCCATAGGATTATATTAAATGAGTTGTCGAGAGGCTGTCAAGAGGAGTATAATTATATATGCGCAATTGGAAAAAGTATTTTACTAAAAACATTTTAATGAGAGGAAGAAAACATGAAACCGATAGCTCATATTCACACCGGATTTGGAGAAAAGTTCGGAGTACCAAGGCAAAGCGGTCTTGCCGATACCAAAGGTTATATAATATTCGAGGATGAATATGCAAATCCCGATGTGGTCAGAGGGTTAGAGGAATTTTCCCACATATGGCTCATATGGCAATTTTCACAAGTTGCAGATAAGGGGTGGTCACCTACAGTTAGACCACCGAGGCTTGGAGGAAACAAACGAAAGGGAGTCTTTGCAACCCGTTCTCCTTTCAGACCCAATCCTATAGGACTTTCCTGCGTACAATTGGAAAGGATAGAATACACACCTCAAGGTCCGGTGCTCCACGTAAAAGGGGCTGATATGGTGGATAAAACGCCTATATACGATATAAAGCCCTATATACCATATGCCGACAGTAAGCCGGAGGCAAGAGGAGGATTTGCCATGGCAGAACCTGAAAAACTGGAGGTAGTATTCCCGGGAGAGGGGGAAGAAGCCGGAGAAAGAGGAGAAGCCGGAAAAGGAGAACAAGAGGGAACAGACAGAGGGTTTGCCCGTGTGTCAACAATTGATGATGAATTAAAAGAGGTACTGAGAGAAATTCTTGCCCAGGACCCTCGCCCTTCCTACCAGGATGATCCGGACAGGGTGTATGGAATGACATATGAAGGATGGGGTGTTAAGTTCAAGGTTAGGGGCAATCTCTTGACAGTTATAAAAATATGCCGCTGACGTATGGTGGTGTGCATCCTCTTAAGGTGAACAGATTTTCATTATTTAATCTGTCTGCTTTAAGAGGAGCGTATCATATATTGGCGGCTTTTAAAATTGTATTTAAAAAGAATCGCCGGTATGTTAAAATTAGAAATAACTATGCAAAGGAGACTGAACATGAACGTTAACTACATTAAACTTGAAAAATCAGCCAAAAAGTGCATGATGATTTCGGCAGCATGCTTTTGGGCGACGGTTCTTGTGTCATGGACCGTTGTCGCCCTTATTCTGTTGGAAGTAGGAAAGCTTGGCAAAGTTTTGCTGGCTGCGGGGTGGATATTTGGAATCCTCTATACTGTAATAGGGGCTAACCTTCGCTACGAAAGGTATAGATATGCCATCGATGAAGAAGCACTGAGGGTAAGGAAGGGCCTCCTTTGGATTCGTGAAACTTTGGTGCCTATAGAAAGGCTTCACAAGATAGAGACTTCCCAAGGACCTTTGGACAGATTTTTTAAACTTTCATCCCTTACTGTAATTACGGCAGGCGGTGATGCGGTGATTAAATTTTTGCCGGAAGAAGAAGCCATGGAACTGGCGGAAGCTCTAAAGAAAAAAATTAACGCTATAGCCATTGCAGAAAGAGAGAAATAAACTATGGAAAACATGAGATTGAGATGCCATTTTTCCATAATTTTTGAGAGCCTGTGGTCTTTTTGGCTTGCCATATTTATTTTCGTTTTTAACGGAATAGGAGATATGGTCGATATGATCCGCGAAGCAGGCAAAGAAGGTATAATGGTATTTATTGAAACCGGAGCCATATGGGGCATATTATTTCTGGTTGTAATTTCCCTCATAGTCTTTACTGTTCAGTTTTTGAGATGGAGAAAGACATGGATAACCCTTGAGGACAATTTGGTCATAATAGAGAAGAATACCTTAAATAGGAAGCGAAACACCATTGCCATAGAGAATATTTCCGCTGTAAACATGGAACGAAATTTGTTTCAGCGAATTGTGGGCACCTACAGAATCAAGATAGACACAAACAGTGCTACCACTGCCAATGAGACAGATGTGTCCATAGTATTTAGGCAGGATGTGGCAATAAAGTTCAGGAAAATTCTGCTGGAGAGGATGAATGCGTTAAAAGGAAATGGTGACGAAAAGGCTCTTTCTCAAGAAAGACAGCCTGATGAACTGACTGCGGCAAGTGCCGATGGAAGAAAGGTTTTCACATATACTGCTTTTGATATGATTAAATACTGTTTTTATTGTATGCCTATGTTCAGCCTGTTTGTATCCATTGCCGGTATTGGAGGTGCGGCGTGGTATATCACTTCTTTCGGTTGGAACAGCTTTATAGATGAAGCCCTTGGAGGATTTATTGCAGTTGTTTTTATGGTCCTCAGCAGTTTATATAACCTGATTAAGGCGTTTTTTAAATATTATGGGTTGACAGTGTACCGAGACGGCAAGGACATTCATGTCAAATGCGGACTTCTCAAACTGAGGAGCTATACCATACCGGTGGACAAGATCACTGCCTTGTCTATAGAGCAACCTTTCATGTCCAGGATTTTTCGCAAGTACCATATAGAAGTTGAAGCAGTGGGAATTGGAGATGAGGACGGAGAATCATCAAATTTAACCATGGCACTCTCTAGGGAAGATGTAATGATTCACCTTGAAACTTTGGTTCCTGAATTATGCTGGGGTAATGTGCTTCAGCTGGAAAAAGAGGATAAAATGGGAGGAACGGTGAGAATGGTTCGTTCTGTGAAATGGCACGTTACGGCCATAGTTGCCGTGATTCTCCTTAACTTGTATACGGAACTACCCTGGTGGATTTCTTATGGATTACCGCTGATTTGTGACCTGCTCTTTTGTTTTCTTTATGTTATGGCTCATAAAACTGCCGGATATTCTCTAAGAGAAGAAGGGGTGGTTTTATCCGTCGGAACCATGGCAAGACACTACACCTTGTGCGCATACGAGAAAATTCAGACTTTTGAGATGAAATATTATCTCATTACAGCAAAGAAAGGCATCGGTGACGGTTATATATCCATGCTCAATACCGGAGCAAGAATACCGTTTATAAATAAAGAGGTGGTGGATGAAATTGCCGCCCGCATATTAGGAGGAAAAAAATGAGAAAGATTATAGCTACATCAAAAGCACCTGCTGCAATAGGACCATATTCTCAGGCAAATGTATATGGCAATCTGGTATTTACATCGGGGCAAATACCTTTAAATCCTGAGACAGCTATGGTGGTTGAAGGCGGAATAGAAGAGCAGACAAGACAGGTGTTTGCCAATTTGCAAGCTGTTTTGGAAGCGGCAGACAGTGGTCTTGACAAGATCTTGAAGACCACCGTGTTTTTAAAAAACATGGGAGATTTTCAAATAGTCAACCAGATTTATGCTGAGTATTTTCAAGGTGAATTTCCTTCCAGATCGGCGGTGGAAGTGGCACGCCTTCCCAAAGATGTCTTAATTGAAATTGAGGCAGTGGCGCACCTGTAGTCAGGCATAACAAGTGCAGTCAATTTTGATTTTGGTGCAATTGCCTTGGTGCGATCGGATTGCTTTAGGTCATGTTGAAAAGAAAAATAAAGGAAAAATATAAATTAACGACTTTAACAGCAATGGGGTTGTATGGTATAATAAACCCAAACGAGCTTATGGCGTTGCCCCAAGGGTATTGTTGAATGGCTTCGGAGAGAGGAAGGATTATATGAAACCTATATACAAGAGAGTGTTACTTAAAATTAGCGGCGAAGCCCTTGCAGGTGCGGAGCGTTTTGGAATTAACGAGGAAATGACCAGAAAGGTTGCAGCCGAAGTTAAGCAGATTCATGACTTAGGTGTGGAAGTTGCCATCGTAGTTGGTGGAGGTAATTTCTGGAGAGGCAGAACCAGTAAGGATATGGACAGAGCAACTGCTGATTACATGGGAATGCTTGC
>JAZNUK010000101.1:0-8812 GCA_045592265.1 Candidatus Fimisoma sp.
GGATTTTTATTGAGAATATGATGGAAGCGGCAGGGTAAACTTACAGAACAATTTCTGTCACTTTTATTTTTCAACATATTATGTTATAACATGAGTAATTAAAGGATTTTCCGGATTTTTTTAAAGACGTAGAAAGGAAAAGAATACCTTTAAAAACATCGATGCAACAGGGAGAAAACAAATATGATTAGAAGTATGTATTATGTAATTATTACAGTTATAGTTATAGCCGTTTTGATTGTCATTCTGATGTGGCCCAAAGATAAGGTGGTGGGTAGGGACATTGCCCCGGAAGATATTACGGAATTCGTGTATACCCGTTCTTCTTCAACATTTCCACCAAGCTATCAACGGTATCGCTTATACACTGATGGAGGAACATATAAATTTTATCACGAAAAAAGAGAAGGTACCCACTGGCCCTTGACAGAGTCTGATATTACAATTTCCGGCTCAAGAGAATTATCAAATGAAGAGTGGAAAGAAATCCTAGGATATTTGGAAGGGGGAAAAGCTACAAAAAGAAAGGAACATACCGAGAGCGGAGATTCCGGGCCATCCCTATATCTGTACTGGACAGGAGATGGTTCCAAAGGACAGGAATTCTCTTTTATCACCCTGGAAGCGAAAGACTCTTTTGAGAAGTTTTGCGATGGACTTGCCGTGTCGACAGAGAAGGAGAGGAGGGTAAATACCGTGGAAAAATACGATTTTTATACTGAAGAGGGCACAATGCTGATAGATTATTATACGGTACAGAAAGGAACTCCTACGGGGGAAGACGAGGGGAAAGAAAAGTATGAACTCGTTCTCAAAAGCTGTAAGGAAGCTGATTTCCTCCTTTTGGAGGAATATGTTACATCTTTTGACGGTGAAGAGAATGTCAAATGTTATAAAGTCCCAAGGACAGTGCTGGAAAGTTGTTATCGTATCATAGAAGAAAGGGGATTCAAACAATGGGAAGGGGACGGCATTAGTATAGACGGTAAGCTTTCCGTATGTAAATTTTACGATGGTGAAAAATATTTCAGAGTTTCTACTGATTCGATGCCCCATGTTAATGGAGAAGAAGATATTGAACGAATCGGAAGACAGATGGCAGATTATTTGAGAGAAGAGTATCTAATTGAATGATATTTGAAGAGGGACGTGGTGAAGTGAATGATATTTGAAAAAGGAAAAGATATGAAAAAAATTTTAGTACCGGGATTATGTATATTGGGAGTGTTGATTATGATGGCAAGTATTTTTTATTTTATATCAGACAGACAACGTAATATTAGTATACAAGACATTACATATTTTAGTTTCACATACACCTGCGGAAATGCTTTCAATGCAAATGTAGAGTATATGCTTAAGACGGAAGAGGAAAATGGCAAAGAAGGCAAGTACACCGTATGGATTAAACCTGACGGGATAGCCGATGAAGATAAAAAGATTTTTACTGTGGACGAAAGCTTTGTGAGCCGGCTTGAGAAATTCTTGGAAGATAATCGGGTCGGCAGATGGAACGGATTTAAAAAAGTTGACAAAAATGTTCTGGATGGAAACCAATTTGAGTTGCACATATATTTAGAAGATGGTACTTCGGTCAATGCTTCAGGATATATGAGATGGCCTAAAAATTATGCTGCCGTAAAAGAAGGGGTGGAGAATATTTTTCTTTCACTGATGGAGGAGCAGCCTCAATAAATCTTTTCTATTGTAGAAAAGAATATATTTTATTTTTGTAGAAAAAGAATATATTTTATCGAATATAATCACAATATCTTGCATTTGGAAGAATAAGGTAACAAAAAGAAGGAAAGTTTTTCCCCCTGCAGAAATGATATATATTACACTTTTCCTGTAGATGTTTTGCGGAACATGGCAGAACAAGTAAAGTGATGTATGTTTAGGAGGAAAAAATGAAAAAGTTAACGGTAGGCATAGTAGATGACAATCAAGATTTTTGTGATGTGATTTCAAAGTATTTGGAAAAAGAAGATAACATGAAGCTGTTATTTACAGCAAAAGATGGGGTGGAAGCCTTGGAATATCTGGGTTCCGGCAAAGAGATTCCGGACATTCTCGTTCTGGACCTTATAATGCCAAAACTTGACGGATTTGGAGTACTTGAGTCCATCAATAATTCCAATATGGAAAAGTATCCCAGAGTGATAATGACATCTTCGGTAGGTCAGGAAAAGATAGTTAAGAAAGCCATGGAATACGGAGTAGAATACTATATGATTAAACCCATCAATGCAGGACTACTCGTAAAAAGGATAAACCATCTTTATGTGATAGAGGAAAACAGTCAAAAGAGGGAATTTACCAACTCAAATCTGGGAAAGGCTCTGGTTCTGAAGGATTCCGTTGTGGACAACCATTTGGAAATAGATATAACAAACCTGATACATGAAATAGGAGTTCCCGCTCACATTAAGGGCTATAAATACCTTCGTGATGCAATAGCCTTAGTAGTCAAAAATATGGACTTGCTGGGTGCAGTAACAAAGGAACTTTATCCTACTATAGCCGCCATGAACAACACTACCGCAAGCAGAGTGGAGAGAGCAATCCGCCATGCCATTGAGCTGTCATGGAACAGAGGGAAGCTGGAAACCCTGGAAGCTCTTTTCGGCTACACTGTAAAAACTGACAAAGGTAAGCCTACCAATAGTGAATTTATCGCCATTATAGCTGACAAACTCAGACTTGAAAGGAAGATAAGCTAGGACATAGATGGAAATCGCCATTTTATGTAATATACTTACCTATACTTATAGCCTTTTATAAAACTTGTTATCTTGTTATATGCTGAAAAATGTGATACTCTAAAGAAACGGGAGACGGAAAGAACCCGGAGAAAAGGCGGAAAGAAAATGATAACACAGGAAATGATAGACAGAATAAATCAATTGGCGAAGAAGAAAAAGTCAGAAGGCTTGACTCAAGAAGAGGCTGTTGAGCAAAAGGCCCTTTACAGGGAATACCTTGCAGCTTTCCGGGCCAATCTTAAGTCTCAATTGGATATGATTGAAATAGTAGATGACGATTCTAATGATAGAATACCACATTAGTCATCCTAATAATCCCCTGCTATAATGTAGGTACAAAGGTGGTTTGCTTCACTCCTGAAAGGAGTGGGCATACCATCTTTTTTAGTGGAGATTCCCCATTACGACACCTTTCGCAAGGCAGTGGTTTTATAATTGCAAAAGAAGCTTTACGACAATGTAAGCTATCTTTGTAGAAACAGAAAAATAGGGGGATAAAATGGACAGAAAGTATATAGGGGTATTTGTTGCAGTCTGCATAGTCATAATGTTGACTACCGTTTTTGCTACGGCAGACAGCAGTGAAAAGGTGGTGAGGACTCTCATAGACCGGAGAACTGAGACTCTCAACCTTTATTATCAAGGGGATATGAGCCGAGAAGAGGCGACTGCCTTAATCAAAGAAATTGAATCGGGCAACTTGATGGAGAAGGATTTAAAGAACATGGAAGATTACTTCCAAACAGACATAGAGAGAGTTAAGGAATACAAAATTTCTTCGGTGGAGATAACCCACGAAGACGAGGGAATGATTTGTGCCGATGTGTCTATGCAGTGGAAAGTTGAAAACGTAGAGGCTATAGCCTTGGATGAAGAAGTAACGGCGGCAGAAGGAAAAAGGGAAAAAATAGATGCTTTTCTTTGCAAATACAGCGTAATTTGTCAAAAAGAAGGGGACGTTTACAAATTGGTTCAATTTTTTTGAAGGACTTCTGCAGATTCTTTGAAATATTATATGCCTAAAAAAGCTTTTGCAGATTTTTGCGTTTTTTTTAAAAGAACTGTTTAAATTTTGCAGAAATTTGGTATAATAGATTGGATTACATTATAAGGAGCACTACACAAGATGAGAAATGTATATTTAGACTATTCGGCAACAACGCCTGTTAAAGAAGAAGTCTTAAAGGAAATGATACCTTATTTCACAGAAAAATTTGGCAATCCGTCAAGTTTATACGATAAAGGACTGGAATCCAAAGAGGCACTTACCAATGCCAGAGAACAAGTTGCAGCCCTTATAAACGCCAAGGCCAATGAGATTTTCTTCACAGCCGGCGGAACCGAATCTGACAACTGGGCAGTTTTCGGCGTTGCCGAGAAGTTGAAGGCAAAAGGCAATCACATAATAACAACTAAGGTTGAGCATCACGCCATGCTTCACTCCTGCGAGGCATTGGAAAAGCAAGGATACAGAGTTACTTATTTGGATATAGACCGGGAAGGACTGATAGATCTCCGGCAGTTAAAGGATGCTATTACCGACGAGACGATACTTGTAAGCATCATGATGGTAAATAACGAAATAGGAACGGTTCAACCTATCAAAGAGGCAGCATCCATAGCCAAAGAAAGAGGCGTTCTTTTCCATACAGATGCGGTGCAGGCTCTGGGAAATGTGCCTATCGACGTGAAGGAAATGGGAATAGATCTTATGTCTATGTCATCCCATAAGATATACGGACCGAAAGGTACAGGGGCTTTATACATCAGAAAAGGTGTGGCGTTGCCAAGCTATATGCATGGCGGTGCTCAGGAAAGCAAGAGAAGAGCAGGCACGGAAAACCTGACAGGTATTGTAGGTTTCGGCAAGGCGGCAGCATTGGCAAAAACCAATTTTGAAAGCCATGTTCACCATTGTTCAGAGCTTAGAAACTACATGAAAGACAGAATTTTGGCTGAAATTCCCGACACCTTTGTCAACGGAACCTTAGAACACAGACATCCGGGTAATTTAAACATTACTTTTAAATATATAGAGGGAGAATCAATTCTCTTGCTTCTCAATCAATTTGGCGTAAGTGTGTCAACAGGTTCGGCTTGTTCATCCACATCTTTGGAGCCGTCCCATGTGCTTTCCGCCTTGGGAGTTCCTGTAGAGATGATTCACGGAACGGTGAGATTTACCATAGGCGACTTTACTACCAAAGAAGATGTGGACTATGTGGTAGAACATTTAAAGACGATAGTAGCAAGATTGAGAGAACTTTCTCCTGTAAATTCGACGAAAGGTTGGTAATAGATATGGCTTTATATAACGAAACGGTAATGGAACATTTCATGAACCCGCAAAATGTAGGAGAACTGGAAAATCCCGATGGAACAGGGGTTTACGGAAGCCCTGTATGCGGAGACATGATGCAGATTCAGATAAAAGTGGAAGAAGAAAAAATTGTCGATGCAAAGTTTAAAACCTTTGGTTGCGGCAGTGCAATTGCCTCCTCCAGCATGGCAACATCCATGATTATCGGAAAGACAATAGAAGAAGCATTGGAGCTGACCAATAAGGAAATTATAAATAATTTAGGCGGACTTCCGCCTGTTAAGGTGCACTGCTCCGTTTTAGCTGACAAGGCGATTAAGAACGCCATCTATGACTATGCCCAGAAAAACGGAAAAACTTATGCGGCACTGGAAGGATACGATCCAAACGAAGATGAGGATGATCATCACGATTTGGAAGAAGAAGAATAAAAAATTGGGAAAAGTTAAAAGTCAGTTAAAAGTTATATGAAAGAGAATTTAGATAAGAAAAAAGTGTTATTAGGACTTAGCGGCGGAGTGGACAGCACTACCGCTGCTTTGTTATTAAAAGAAAAAGGATACCGGGTAACGGGCTATTATTTCGATGTTTTGGGGAATAATAAAAGGGGAGAAGAGGAAGCACGGGCTGTTGCCGAGCAACTGGGAATTCCACTGATAGCTGAGGATGTTTCCAAAGAATTTTCGGATGTGGTAATAGAAAATTTTTGCCATGAGTACTTAAAGGGAAGAACACCAAACCCTTGTGTAATCTGCAATCCCAACATCAAATTTAAAAAGCTTATAGAGACGGCAAATCGAATAGGCGCTTACTACATTGCCACCGGTCATTATTGCCGCATTGAAAAAGACGCGGACTCGGGAAAGTACTATGTAAAGCGAGGCGCCAACGAGAAGAAGGACCAGTCATATATGCTGTACAGACTGGGGCAGGATGTCCTCAGCAGATTAATTTTTCCTTTGGGAGAATTTGACGACAAGGCAAGGATAAGGGAGATTGCCGCCGGAAACAAAATGGACAATGCGGACAAGAAGGACAGTCAGGAAATATGTTTTGTCGATCCGTCAGAAAGCTATGTGGATTTTATCAAAAAAGCAGGAATCCAATACGCTCAGGGCGAAGTATCCGGTCACTTTGTGGACAAAGATGGCAATGTTTTAGGCGAACATAAAGGAATTCTCAACTATACGGTGGGGCAGAGAAAAGGTCTCGGTATTGCTCTTGGGAAACCTGCTTTTGTAGTAAGGTTGGATTGTGAAAAGAATCAGGTGGTAATAGGGGACAACGAAGATTTGTTTACCAACAGAGTTGTGTGTAAAGATTATTTTTTCTGTGATGATGATAAGGCCGGGGCGGGCGAACACATACAAAAGGAGAGACAACTACGGGGAATCCGTCACCCTTACGACGGGGCAAAGGTTACAGCAAAAATCAGATATGCCGCCCAACCTGCCACGGCTGTTTTAAAAATCGAAAAAGACCGGATTACAGCCATTTTCGATGAGCCGCAGCGGGCACCGGCACCGGGTCAGTCTATAGTATTTTATATTGGCGATCGGGTAATCGGAGGCGGATTTATTCAGTGAAGGCTCATTGGTTAATTGTTCTTGGCATAAAAATCGTCCCCCTTTCAGATAATAGAATTGAAAGGGAGTGATGATATGCAAAAGATGACCACGACGATGGTGGCATTAGCGGCAGTTGGGGCTGCTGCAGCGGTTGCCTACGGAAGGATGAAACCGGGGGCAAAAGAACAACTTAAGCGAGATATGAAGAATACAGCCCATGATATGGGTGATGTAAGAGCACAGATGTGTGATGTCAGACAAGACGTTACAGAAATGGCTCGCAACCTGAGAAATCAAATGTAAGAAAAAATCAAAAAAGTCTACGGTCGTTTCGTAGACTTTTTTACTTCTTTGTGGTAAAATTATTTTATATGTCTGTAATTTGACGATTAAAGGAAAATAAGGAGCAGCAAATGGAAAAATTAGGTTTAAACGAAATACGACAGAAATTCAGAGATTTTTATATAACCAAGGAACATTATCCGGCGGCCAGCGCATCGCTGATTCCCAAAAATGACAAAAGCCTTTTGCTTATAAACTCAGGTATGGCACCTTTAAAAAACTACTTTTCAGGAGCCGAAACACCCCCTTCAAAGAGGATGACCACCTGTCAGAAATGTATCAGAACAGGAGACATTGACAATGTGGGAATAACCGCAAGACACGGCACATTCTTTGAAATGCTGGGGAACTTCTCTTTCGGAGACTACTTTAAGGAGGAGTCTTTAACATGGGGTCTTGAATTTATGACCCAGTGGCTGCATATGCCGTTTGAAAGAATTTGGGCAACTGTATATTATGACGATGACCAGGCTGTGGAAATATGGAAAAAACTCGGAATGCCTGAGGAGAGAATCGTAAGACTCGGCAAAGAAGATAACTTCTGGGAAATCGGCCTTGGACCTTGCGGTCCGTGTTCCGAACTGTATTTTGACAGAGGAGAAGAGTACGGATGCGGAAGTCCTGACTGCAAGCCGGGATGTGATTGTGACAGATATCTGGAATTTTGGAACCACGTATTTACTCAGTTTTCCAAAGAAGAGGACGGCAGCTATTCCAACCTGGCACATCCTAATATAGACACGGGTATGGGCCTTGAAAGAATGGCATGTATAATGCAAGGAGTAGACTCTATTTTTGATATAGATACCATAAGATACATTCTCCGGGGAATAGTGGAAAAAAGCGGCGTAGAATACAAGGACGGACAGGCATCCACCGATGTATCAATTCGTATAATCACTGACCACATTCGTTCTGTAACGTTTATGATTGCCGACGGCATTATGCCAAGCAATGAAGGCAGAGGATATGTCTTAAGAAGACTTCTGAGAAGGGCCGCAAGACATGGCAGAATCCTTGGAATAGAAGGACCTTTCCTCAGTGACCTGTCTAACAGAGTAATAGAAGTTTCCGGAGAAGCCTATCCTGAATTGGTGGAAAAAAAGGACTATCTGCAGAAAATTATTGCAGTTGAAGAAGAAAAGTTCGCTGCCACAATTGACCAGGGAGAGGCGATTATCTCTCAGTATGTAGAAGAACTGAAGCAAGAAGGTAAGACTTGCCTTGATGGTGAAAAGACCTTTAAGCTTTACGATACCTATGGATTCCCTCTGGAACTTACAGAGGAGATACTCAAGGAAAACGGAATGACTGCTGACACAGAAGGCTTTGCAGTCAACATGAAGAAACAGAAAGAACTGGCAAGATCCAGCCGTAAATCTACGGAAGACGAAGCATGGAAAGAAGCTGAGTTTGAACTTGAAGTTGCCGAAACCATATTTGAAGGTTATGAAACCCTTGAAGCTCAAGGAACAGTGCTGGCGATTATTAGAGAAGGTGCTGTTGTGGAAAGGGCTGCAGAAGGTGATAAGGTTAAAATTGTCCTGGACAGGACACCTTTCTATGCAGAAGGTGGCGGACAGGCTACAGATACAGGCGTTATGGCAGTAAAGGCAACGGAGACAGACAATGCCTCCGCCAATGGTTCCGCTGGTGTAATCATAACTGCCGTGGAGAAAAAAGACGGAATTTTCTATCATAACGGCATGGTGAAGACCGGAACCATTGCAGTTGGAGATACGGTTAATTCCAAAGTGGAGACAGACAGAAGAAACTCTACTGCAAGAAACCATACGGCAACCCACCTGTTGCAGAAG
>JAZNUK010000102.1:0-7664 GCA_045592265.1 Candidatus Fimisoma sp.
AATTTGTCCCTTTGAGGCTGCTATATGTAAAGACATTTTCCGCTAATTCCTTTCGTTTTCGATTTGCCTATATTCTAACATTTGCCCAAAGTATTATCAAGCATAGAGTTTTAATTTTTCATAAAGCCGATGATTACCACAGTCCTCAAACTGTGGCAATCATCTGTTTTTATACAAAAGAAAAAACCCCGGGAGACACATCCGGGGTTTTGCGCTCATTGCTGTGCATTTAACTTATGCACGGGTGGGGACGGGTGAGACTTATTTTGCTGCCTTGGCAGCGTTGAATCTTTTAGTTAATCTGGAAACTTTTCTGGAAGCAGCGTTCTTGGAGATAGTTCCTTTAGCTGCAGCCTGCATAAGCTTCTTTTCTGCAAGTCTTAATTTTTCAGATGCTACTTCTAAGTTTCCTTCAGTCATAGCAGCTTCGAAATTTTTCAGAACAGCCTTAAGATGGTTCTTAATTCTTCTGTTTCTTGCAGTTTTCTTGTCGATAACTCTGATTCTTTTCTTTGCGGACTTAATGTTTGCCATAATTTTTACCCCACTTTTCTTAATTTTAGCTATAAATTCGCATAGGTATTATATACGATGACTATTGGAATTGCAAGGATAAAATGAAAATATACCGGTGAAAATGAAAATATAACGGTGAATTTCAAATGTTGGGGAGAAGAAGAGACTATTGGGAAGATTGTATTGGCATATTCATACTCATTTTGGTGGATAATATAATGAGTTGAAGGAAAAAGTTCAACAGAAGAACGGTAAAGAGATTTATGACCATAGAGGAGGAGGGAAAAGTTGAAATACAGAACAGATTTGGCAGTAGAATGTGATGAGCTTCTTGAGGAAGCCAAAGCACAGGCAGTGGGATATACCAAAAAGCAAAGTCAAATTGATGAGGATATATCCATTTTGGAAATAATAATAAACTCCAGGGAAGGGGAGGAAGCCTTTGGAAAGCCAAAGGGCACTTATATAACCATGGAAGTAGACGGAATCTTGGAGCAGCGAGACGGAATTAAGGAAAGGGCGGCAAAGGCCTTGGCTGCTGAATTGAAAAAGCTCATTCCCTTTGATTACTATCTGAAGGTTTTGGTGGTGGGACTTGGAAACGAGAAGGTTACCCCTGACAGCCTGGGACCTCATACAGTGGATAAGGTAAAAATAACGGCACACCTTTTTACCATGTTTGAAGCAGACGGAGATTGGGAAATGGCAAACGTAAGCGGATTCAATCCTTCGGTGACAGGGGTAACGGGAATGGAAACGGCAGAATTGATAGAAAAGGCGGTTTCTCTTGTAAAGCCCCAATTCACCATAGTTATAGATTCTCTTGCTGCAAGAAATATGGAGAGAATGAGCACAACACTTCAGGTGTGTGATACAGGCATAGAGCCGGGTGCAGGAATGGGAAACAAGAGAAAAGCAATCACGGAAGAAACTTTGGGGTGCAAGGTCATTTCTATAGGGGTTCCCACGGTCATAGATTCAAGGACTTTGATAATAGATGCGGCCAGAAATATTTCAGGATGGGATGAAAAGGAAACAGAAAGCTATCTGCAAAAAAAAGAACTGGACATGATAGTTACATCTACAGACATAGACCAAATAATCAAAGATTTTTCAGACATTATTGCAAATGCTATAAATATAACACTCCATCCCGGCATATATTCTTAAAGTGATATTTGTTACCCGGAGGTTGCGGATGAAAAGACTTATAGCAAGTGGAGCAGTAATAATATATGTAGTGAGCGTAATAATTTTTTGTGCTATGATTCCCAATGAATCAGAGACAAGAGCCACGGATTTTGGAGTAATGTGTATCAATGCCGTTTATCCCACCGCCGGGATTCAATTTGCCGATTCTCGAGACAATGAAGAAATAGATGGAGGAGAAGGAACCCAGGAGCAAAATGAAATGGGAGAAGGGCAAGGAAAGGGTAACCGACAACAGGAAGTTGTAGTAAGCAACGAGGCAGGAAACGGAGAACCTGTGGTTCTGGGAGACGACCCTCAGGTACTTATCCTCCATACCCATGCTACCGAATCATATTTACCTGCTTCGGAGGGAAATTATCATTCAAAAGAGGAAGCGAATACAGTGAGAGATGTGGGAAATGTATTGGCCCAAACTCTTGAAAAGAAAGGAATTGCAGTGGTTCATGACAAAACTCTTCACGACTATCCTTCATACAATAATTCCTACAATCGTTCCTATGAAACGGCCGCGGCTCTGTTACAAAAATATCCCACGGTCCGGTGTGTAATAGATTTGCATAGGGATGCAATTGCTTCCGAGAGTACCGCTGCCACCGTCTCCATAAACGGGAAAACCTGTGCCAAATATTCTTTTGTGGTGGGCACGGGAGCGGCTACATACAGCAATAACATATCATTTATAAACAGTTTGAACACGGTGGCAGCTCAGAATTACAGTGGGTACACGGGAAAGGTCATCGAAAGAGGATATAGATATAATCAGGACTTATCTTCCAAGTATTTACTTTTGGAAATAGGTTATAACAGGAATCAAATAGACGAGGCCAGAAATTCCGCAGAAATTTTCGGAAACATCTTGGCAGATACACTAAAGAAAGGGAATTGAAAAAATGAAAGATTTTAAACGGAGCTGTATAATTGCAGCTCTCTTCTTTATTTTCACGTTGACCGTGCTTGGGGTGGACAGGCGTTGCAGTATGATGTATCAACAAGGGGGAACAATTAGTACGCAGTTGCAAGTTTTCGTTGAAAAAGCACTGGATTTACTTTAAAATAATATGATAGATAAGTATTATTTTAGGTGAGGAAAAAATGACAATTAAGAACGAGAATTATCAAAAGTATATAAGAAATTTCAGTATTATTGCCCATATTGACCATGGCAAATCAACTTTGGCAGACAGAATTATAGAAAAGACCGGGCTGGTGGACCAGAGAGACATGAAGGAGCAGTTTCTTGACAATATGGACCTTGAGCGGGAGAGAGGAATAACCATAAAGCTTCAGACTACCAGATTGTCATACAAAAGTCAGGATGGAAATGAGTACATTCTCAATCTCATAGATACGCCGGGACACGTGGATTTTAACTACGAAGTGTCAAGGAGCCTTGCTGCTTGTGAAGGAGCGGTTCTTGTGGTGGATGCAACCCAAGGGGTGGAAGCTCAAACTTTGGCAAATGTGTATCTTGCCCTTGATGAAAACCTTGAGATATTACCTGTTTTAAACAAGATAGATTTAGCCTCTGCAAGACCTGACGAAACTAAGGAAGAGATTGAAGAGGTGATAGGTTTGGATGCTTCCGAAGCACCTTTGATTTCTGCAAAAGAAGGAATAGGAATAATCGAAATGCTGGAAGAAGTGGTGAAAACCATCCCTGCACCTGATGGCGATCCTGATGGAAAGCTAAAGGCACTTATCTTTGATTCCAAATACGACAACTACAAAGGTGTAATAATATACACCAGAATAATAGACGGCAAAGTTAAAAAAGGCGACATAATTCGTCTCATGAATACAGGAAAGAAATATGAAGTTACTGAAGTAGGTGTATGTGCGCCGGGACCTGTTGCAACTTCTGTACTAAGCGCAGGGGAAGTAGGTTATATATGTGGAAGCATTAAACAGGTTTCCGATGCAAGAGTGGGGGATACCATCACCTTGGACAGTGACCCTACAGAGGAAATGCTTCCGGGATACAAGAAGGCTCAGTCGATGGTTTACTGCGGCATATACCCTGCAGAAGGGGAAAAATACGAAAACGTAAAAGACGCTCTTGAAAAACTTCAAGTAAACGATGCGGCTTTCAATTTTGAACCGGAGACATCTACTGCCCTGGGGTTTGGTTTCAGGTGCGGTTTCCTGGGTCTTTTACACATGGAAATTATAGTGGAGAGACTTGAAAGAGAATTTGACCTTGGGGTAATAACCACTTCTCCAAGTGTAATCTACAGAGTGGTTAAAACGGATGGAACGGTAGAGATGATTCAAAATCCGACTAACTTACCGCCGCAACAAGAGATAAGTTATATAGAAGAACCTATGGTAAAGGCAGACATTATGATTCCAAAGGAATATGTTGGAGGAATAATGGAGTTGTGTCAGGACAGAAGAGGAAGAATGGTTCACATGGAATATATTACGGAAACCAGGGTGCAGCTTCATTATGAAATGCCCCTTAACGAAGTAATATATGATTTCTTCGACGCGCTAAAGTCAAAGACCAGAGGATACGGTTCGTTGGATTATGAATTTTTGCGCTATGAACGATCCAGCGTGGTGAAGATGGATATACTTTTGAACAAGGATTTGGTAGATGCTTTCTCCATGATAGTTCATGAATCTAAGGCATACGCCAGAGGTCGTTTCGTCTGTGAAAAATTAAAGACCATCATACCTATGCACCAGTTTGAAGTGCCGATTCAGGCGGCAATCGGACAGAAAGTCATTGCCCGAGAAACGGTAAAGGCCTACAGAAAAGACGTAATAGCAAAATGCTATGGCGGTGATATTTCCAGAAAGAAAAAACTCCTTGAAAAGCAAAAGGAGGGAAAGAAGAGAATGAGGCAGTTCGGCACTGTTGAAGTTCCGCAGGAGGCCTTTACGGCAGTTTTGAAGTATGATGAAAACAAGTAGAAAAGAAAACATATAAAGGAAAAATATGATACTAAAGCAACACAGGGGGATATAGTCATGGATCATGCAGGAATATACGTACACATACCTTTTTGTTTAAAAAAATGTAATTACTGTGACTTCTACTCCGAGGCCATAGATGACCGAGAAATAAGAAAAGCTTACACGAAAGCACTTTTCAAGGAAATAGGTTTTTACGGTACCAAGTACGGTAAAAATTTTGTGGCAGACACAATATTTTTTGGCGGAGGTACCCCTACCCTTATGGAGCCGGAATTTATTGACAAGATTATACAGACTTTGAGGACATATTTCAAAATAACGGAACAATGTGAGATTACCATGGAGTGTAACCCCGCCACCGTAACCAAGGAGAAATTGGAAAAATACAGACAGGCAGGAGTTAACCGATTGAGTATAGGAGCTCAATCTTTTGATGATGATGTACTTCAGGCTCTCGGAAGAGTGCACAAAGCTTGTGACATACAAGAAACATTTTCAATGGCCAGGGATGCCGGATTTGAGAATATAAGCTTGGATTTGATGTTTGCCGTGCCAAAGCAGACCATGAAAAGCTGGACGGATACCATAAAAAAAGCATTGGAATTACAACCGGAACATATTTCTTTATATAGCCTGGAGGTGGTGCCGGGGACTGTGTTCGGTCAGATGGAAGAAGAAGGGACCTTGAAAGTCACTTCTGAAGAAAAAGACAGAAAGATGTACAAGAGGGCCATTGAAATGCTCATAGGAGCAGGCTTTAATCACTACGAAATTTCAAACACTTCCAAACCATTACTTGAATGCAGACACAACATGAAATATTGGAGCCTTGCTGAATATCTGGGGCTGGGAGCAGGAGCTCATTCTTACATAAAAGGTGTAAGATATTACAACATAAGCGATATATCAAATTATTTTACAGTTATGCTCAGTCAAGATACTGAATCAACTCTTCGTTTGGGAGGGGAGGAAGTCTTTGGAGCCGACTGTGTTGACCAGTATGTTGTCAACAGCTATCAAGACAATGTCTCAGAATACACATTCACTGCTTTACGGACCAAGATGGGTGTGGATTTCAACTATTTTAACAGAAGGTTTAAAATGGAATTCTGGGACATTTATGGTGAACAGAGGTTGGAATTTGAAAAATATGTTAGGGACGGATATGCCATAAGCGATTACCGACACATAGCATTGACCCCTAAAGGAATGGATATATCCAACAAAATAATGGCACTTTTTGTATAGAGTAAATGGAGGTAGAGGGTAAGATGGGAAAATACATTTTGTCTTTAGACCAAGGGACTACCAGTTCCAGATGCATCATATATGACAAAAAAGGGAATATGCTCAGTGTGGCCCAGAAAGAATTTAAGCAGATTTATCCCCGGGACGGATGGGTGGAGCACGATGCTATGGAAATTTGGTCCACTCAGATGGGTGTGGCGCAGGAAGCGTTGCTAAAAATCGGATGTACCTATCGGGACATAGAGGCCATAGGTATTACCAATCAGAGAGAGACCACAGTGGTATGGGATAAGGATACGGGAATTCCGGTGTGTAACGCTATCGTATGGCAGTGCAGAAGAACCGCCGGCTATTGTGATACTTTAATTGAAGAGGGTCATGGCGAAACCATTCGCCGGAAAACCGGACTTCTCATAGACGCCTATTTTAGCGGAACCAAGTTAAAGTGGATATTGGATAATGTGGAAGGCGCCAGAGAAAAGGCGGAAAAGGGCCAGCTTCTCTTTGGAACAATAGAAACATGGTTAATATGGAAGATGACTGAGGGGAAAGTTCATGTTACGGATTATTCCAATGCTTCCAGAACCATGATGTTTAATATAAACACTTTGGAATGGGACAAAGATATTTTGCAACTGTTAGATATACCTGAAATCATGCTGCCGCAGCCAAAGCCGTCAAGTTGTATTTACGGAGAGACTTCTCCTGTCATATTCGGAGGACCAATAACCATTGCCGGAGCAGCAGGTGACCAACAGGCGGCCCTTTTTGGGCAGACATGTTTTGAACCGGGAGAAGGAAAAAACACCTATGGAACGGGGTGTTTCCTTTTGATGAACACGGGAGAGACACCGGTGTTTTCCAAAAACGGTCTGGTAACAACCATTGCCTGGGGTCTTGACGGAAAGGTTAATTATGCCCTGGAGGGTTCCGTCTTTGTGTGTGGAGCCGCAATTCAGTGGCTTAGAGATGAAATAGATATTTTGGAAAAATCTTCTGATTCAGAGGCTATGGCTACTTCGGTGCAGGACTCCTGCGGTCTGTATGTTGTTCCGGCCTTTGTAGGCCTTGGAGCACCTTACTGGGATCCTTATGCGAGAGGAGCCGTTCTGGGAATTACCAGAGGCGCTAATAAAAACCATCTGGTGAGAGCGACGTTAGAATCTTTGGCATATCAGACCAATGACCTTATACAGGCGATGACCGATGACCTTGGAAGCTGCTTGGTTTCTCTGAAAGTTGATGGGGGAGCGTGTGCCAACAATTTTCTCATGCAGTTTCAGGCTGATGTTTTGGACTGCCATGTTCAAAGACCTGTCTGTATAGAAACTACTTCACTTGGTGCGGCTTACCTTGCGGGACTTGCAACCGGCTATTGGAAAAACAAAGAAGATGTCCTTGAAAACTGGCAGATAGATAGAGAATTTACCCCTTCAATGGGTGAAGAAAAAAGAAAAACTTTGTTGGAAGGTTGGAGCAAGGCTGTAGACAGAGTAAGAGGCTGGGCAAAGTAGAAATTATATCGGCTAAAGATAAATGAGATAAAGAATATATTAAGATGCCGGGGAGGAATTGCATATGAATACTAATGGGAAGAAACTGGGTTTTGGAATGATGAGACTTCCTAAAGTAAATCCAAATGACGAGGGAAGCATAGATATAGAGCTTACGAAAAAAATGGTAGATGCGTTCTTGGAAAGAGGATTTACCTATTTTGATACAGCATGGATGTATTGTGGAGAGAATAGCGAAAGAGCTGTAAAAGAAGC
>JAZNUK010000103.1:0-3508 GCA_045592265.1 Candidatus Fimisoma sp.
GGTGTTCTTATTTCTTTAAAACCATATCTCTTGCATATTTCTGCAAATTTTCCTTCTACGTAATGCCATTTATGTACCTGTCCCGGTAATAAATCTTTGGTTCCTTTTGGTGCATTTGTCAACACGTTTTCATACCTCCTCAAAAAAGTTTTTTTCTTTTCTTTCTATCATTTCATCTAGTCTTTCAATGTAAATTTCGTAATTAGACACATTGGGAACTCTCTCCAATCTGTTTTCAGCAGGATAGTATTTCTTACTTATTCCTCCTGCTCCCAGAGCCAAAATGCTCTGTTTTTCTTCCATAATGCGTATGTTATATACACACGGAGTATCTCCCTTGCAATAACCTACATTTTCCAAGGCTCCCGCCATGTGCTTCTGTCTATACAGATAATAAGGTCTGTAGCCTGCTTCCTTTAGCATCCGGCTTCCCTCGTCGAGCATCTCTGCTACAATATCTCCTTGTCTGTAATGGTAATCGGGATCGGCTTCGATTAACCGTGATGCCTTTTTTACAGCCAAAGTGTGAACGGTAATATTGGCAGGTCCAAGGCTTATTACATCCTTAAGAGTATTTTTAAAATCTTGGATGTCTTCTCCCGGAAGTCCCGCAATGAGATCGGCGTTTACAATGAAGTCGCCGCAACCGGCAGATATATTAAAGGCATCTTTAATATCCTCCACTGTGTGATTTCGCCCTATGAGTTTAAGGGTTTCATCTTTCATGGTCTGGGGATTGATGCTTATTCTATCAATTCCGTGAGCTTTAATAACAGCTAATTTCTCTTTTGTGATGGTGTCAGGTCTTCCTGCCTCTACGGTAAATTCAAGACACCTTGAAAGGTCAAATGACTCCTTGACAGCAGTAATCAAACTATCCAGCTGCTGTGCTGTCAATGTAGTCGGCGTTCCTCCGCCTATATACAGAGATTCTGTCCACAAACCTTTTTCCTTCATTTTCTTGCCTGCATATCTTATTTCTTCCAGAAGTGCAGCCAAATACCTTTCTATGTCCTCAGGACCTTTTTGATTGGAAGTAAAGGAACAGTAAAGGCATCGTGTGGGGCAGAAAGGTATTCCTATGTATACCCCTGCAGAGTTTTCATCAACCGTTGTCAGTTTTTCTTGCTGATATTTGTAGGTATCTATAAGGAGTCTTGCCTTATCTTCCCTTACCATATAAAAGTCCGTCAGCTGGGCAAAAACCGCTTCTTCATCAAAAAGCTTTTCAAAGAGTTCTCCCGTAAGTTTTACGGGACGGACTCCCGTCAGTATGCCCCAAGGCGGATTCTTTCCTGTCAGCCCTTTTAACTTGATAAACAGCTCTCTCTTGATATTGTTCTTAATGCTCTTAACGTTCGCAATGTTCGCAATGCTTTCAATGTTCCCGGCTTGCCCATTTGGAACATCGACAATAATATCATAATATTCCGTAACATCAGCATTCTCAGTATGTTGAGTATCTGACGTCCAATCATAGACAACAAACTCCTCCGGCTTCAAAAATACTTTGATGAGCTCGTTGTACTCGTATGTGTCCGTTGTTCCGTTTATAATAATTCTATACAAAAGGATTTCCTCGTTTCTCTTCCCCTATTGTGGTTTCTCCCATGTGTCCGGGAAGCACCGGTGTATCATCGGAGAAATTATAAAGTTTTCCTCTTATGGAATTTACAATTTCATTGAAGTTTCCGCCGGGAAAATCCGTTCTTCCTATGGAGCGACGAAAAAGGGTGTCTCCGCTAAAAAGAACCTTATCTACATAGATGCACATTCCTCCCGGAGTATGTCCCGGGGTGTGAATGAAATTCAATACAGTATTACCTAAAGGAAGTTCTTCTTTATCCCTTACAAGAATGTCTGCATCAACGGTGACAGACTTTCCAAAGATATTATCTGAACAGTTTATTGCAGGGTCGGTAAGCATTGAAACCTCATCAACATGAGCTACTATCTTAGCTCCCGGCAAGTCTGCCTGAAATCCCGCCACCCCGCCTATGTGATCTCCGTGTCCGTGAGTGAGTATAATGTATTCTATCTCTATTCCTTCTTGCTGCACTTTTTTTGTTATTGCAGCGTCATACCCGCCGGGGTCAACTATGAATCCTTTTTTTGTTTCTTCATCGTAGGCTAAATATGTATTTACCTGCAATGGCCCGGTCATATATTTAAAAATTTTCATGGTTTTCTCCTGAACATATTATTCCTAAAACAATTTATTACTGTCAAGAAGTATGGTTACAGGCCCGTCATTATATATCTTTACCAACATGTCAGCCTGAAAAATTCCTTCTTCTGTTTGAATTCCCTCTTGTTTCACAAGATTTACAAAGTGTCGGTAAAGCCTGTTGGCTTCTTCCGGAGCTGCCGCCTTGGTAAAGCTGGGACGCTTTCCTTTTCTGGCATCACCAAGAAGAGTGAATTGGGACACAGCCAAAATCTTTCCGCCCACTTCTCTCAGTGAAAGATTCATTTTGCCTTCTTCGTCTTCAAAAATTCTCAAGCCGGTGATTTTATCTGCCATATACTGAGCATCTTTTTCTCCATCGCCTTCTTCAACCCCAAGAAGAACCACCAAACCCTTCTCTATTTCTCCCGTAACTTTTCCTTCTACAGTTACGCTTCCTTCAGTTACTCTTTGAACAACAGCTCTCATATGCTTCCCTTTTCTATCCTGGCAAATGTAACATTTGCGCCATTAGGATTTTGCTCTGTAAACC
This sequence comes from Candidatus Fimisoma sp., assembly GCA_045592265.1. Taxonomy (GTDB): domain Bacteria; phylum Bacillota; class Clostridia; order Peptostreptococcales; family Anaerovoracaceae; genus Fimisoma. The sequence continues at coordinate 2,721 of JAZNUK010000103.1, forward strand.
TGGGATACCCCTTCTATATTTCTCAGAGTTCTCAATACTTTTTGCATTTCCTGTGTACTGGAAATTGAGAGGGTTATGGTCATGGTAAGACTTCCGTCTCTGCCTGTCTTTGCCATAACTCCGGAAAGATGTATATCCATGTCTTCGCAAACCCTTGAAATGTCTGCTATCATACCTTTTCTGTCGCTTCCCAGAAGGCAAACTTCAGCATCGTAAGACTTACCTGCCTTCAAATCCTCCCATTCAACTTCTATAAATCTGCTTTTTTCCTGTTCCGGTAAGGAAGTAATGTTTGAACAGTCGCATCTGTGAACGGAAATTCCTCTTCCCTTGGTTATAAATCCCAGAATTTCATCTCCCGGAACAGGATTGCAACACCGCGCTAATTTAATCATAAGGTTGTCGGTACCTTTTACCATCACTCCGGGACTCTCTTTGTGATGCTTTTGATTTTTTTGGCGACGTGCTTCAGCTGCATTTATATCTTCAATAAGGGATTCATCGCTTTTAATCTCTACCTTGTTATCCTCATTATAGTAAGAGAACAAAAGGTTACAGAACTTGCTTATCAGGGTTCCTCCGTTTGAAAGCTGTGCATACCCTTCTTCGTGGGTGGCAAAATTCATTGCCTTCATAGCTTTGTTAATATAGGAAGCCTTGGCACAAGTGGCAGGATCATATCCTTTCTTCCTTATAGCCTTATCCAAAAGGTCTTTGCCTTTGTCTATTTTGTCTGATTTGTTTTCCTTTTTGGGCCAGTTTCTTATCTTGTTTCTGGCGTTGGTACT
>JAZNUK010000104.1:0-12507 GCA_045592265.1 Candidatus Fimisoma sp.
GACTATCAGTTATACCAGATGAAAGGCATGGACGCCTACATTGCAGTCAGAGCCGGTGAAAATACAGCCGAACTGGCTGATGTGCCTTCAGACAAGCTGAATATGTACTACAAACTGACTCGCCCTGTACTGGATTACAGAGTGAACAAGACAAAATGGGTTGTTCTGAGATATCCTAATCCATCGATGGCACAACTTGCCAACAAGTCTCAGGAATCCTTTGAGGATTTTTACTTCGATGTGTGCACCTTGGATTACAAGAAAATGAGCAAAGCCATGGATGCTTTGGCAGACCTGATGAATAAAACCGATAAGGTTCATATTAAAGGACCGGGAACTGACCTGACATTCTCGATAAAGGATATTCCTGCCGTAAAATGTGACGGGTTGAGAAACATTCCTGACGGTGAGGTATACACCGCACCGGTTAAAGATTCCATGAACGGAACTATAACCTACAACACTTTCTCGGAAGAACAAGGATTCACCTACGAAAATATTAAATTTGAAGTTAAAAAAGGTAAGATTGTTAAAGCAACTGCCAATGATACTGAAAGAATCAACGCCCTTTTAGATACCGATGAAGGCGCCCGCTACTTCGGAGAATTTGCCATAGGAGTTAACCCGTATATTTTGACACCTATGAAGGACACCCTTTTTGATGAAAAAATATGTGGCAGTTTTCACTTGACTCCGGGAAACGCTTACGAAGATGCATATAACGGTAACGATTCGGCAGTTCACTGGGATCTGGTAATGATTCAAAGACCTGAATACGGAGGCGGTGAAATCTACTTTGACGATGTGCTGATAAGAAAAGACGGCCTCTTCGTAGTTGATGAGCTTAAAGGGCTCAATCCGGAAAACCTTAAATAGACAAATCTAATACACAAATTTGCAGAGAGATTACAAAACATTGCATTGATTTAAAAGGAGACCAAGCAACTATGGAAACTATGGAAAAGAAAAAAATTGCAGTCCTGTTTGGCGGATGCTCCAGTGAGTACGGAATTTCCTTAAAATCCGCCTACAGTGTTCTCACAAACATAGACACAGAAAAATACGAAGTTATTCCTATTGGTATTACCCAGCAAGGCGACTGGTATCGTTACTACGGAGACGTAGAAAAAGTCATTTCCGACCAATGGTTTGACGAGAAAACCTGCGTTACCGCATACATCGTTCCCGACAGAAGTGTTCACGGCATGGTGGAATTGACCGAGGATGGTCCGGTATTTACCAGACTTGATGGGGCTTTCCCTATGCTCCATGGAAAAAACGGAGAAGACGGAACTGTTCAAGGTTTGATAGAGCTAGCCGGAATTCCTCTTATGGGATGCGGGGTGCTATCGTCAGCCCTTTGTATGGATAAATATCGTGCTCACGTGGTTGCAGAAGCCGCCGGTATTGCGGTTCCAAAGGCTGCAAGCATCAACGATGCCATGGAAGAAGCAGAAATTATGGCCTTGACGGCTTCTCTCAAGTACCCTCTCTTTGTAAAACCTGTAAAGGCAGGCTCTTCCTACGGAATTACGGTAGTCGAAAATGAAGAGGATTTAATGAGTGCAGTAAACTATGCTCTAGAATACGATGACGAAGTTATTGCCGAAGAGAAGATTGATGGCTTTGAGGTGGGCTGTTCCATAATCGGCGACGGCAAAGGAACTGAAATAGTCGGAAGAGTTGATGAAATTGAGCTTTTCACCGGTTGTTTCTTTGACTTCACCAGGAAGTACACAGGGGTAGATTCCAAGATTCACACCCCTGCAAGAATAGATAAGGATACGGAAGAGCGAATAAAAGAGGCCGGAAGGACTCTGTTCAAGGCCCTTGGATGCAGCGGCTATGCCAGACTCGATATGTTCCTCACACCTGAAGGAGAAATTGTATTCAACGAAGTCAACTCTATCCCCGGTTTTACTTCCGTAAGCCGTTTCCCTAAAATGTTGGCAGGCGTAGGCCTTGAGTACAAAGACGTAATTGACAAAATCATAGAAGTGGGACTAAATCGCTAGTCTCCTCACAACTTGAAAATTAGCACAATTTCAAAGAGCTGTACCTGTTAGAATTTTTTAACGGGCACAGCTCTAATTTAATTCTTGTGTCAATGACTCTCTGTCATCCTTTTTACTCTACACCTGTATACTATACTCTGTTTTTCTGTGTTATCCTTTACTTCAATTGCCAGTCTATTTGTTTTTGACCCGTAATTTCCAGAAAACGGTTGGCTTTGCTAAAGTAACCTCCTCCAAAAAATCCGTTCCATGCCGAAAGAGGGCTCGGATGGGCACCTGTGAGTATAAAATGTTGCTTTCCGGTTATCAGCTGTTGCTTCGCCTTAGCATTGGCTCCCCACAGTATAAAAACCAAAGGAGTTTCCCGGGCGTTAAGAACTTCCACTATACGATCTGTGAAGATTTCCCACCCTTTACCCTTGTGGGAATTGGCCTGTCCTTTCCGCACTGTTAATGAAGCATTAAGAAGCAACACTCCTTGCTTTGCCCAGTCTGCCAAATATCCGTGAGCCGGCGGTTTTATGTCCAAGTCTTTCTCCAATTCCTTATATATATTTATCAATGACGGGGGTATCTGTATTCCTTTATTGACGGAAAAACACAGGCCATGAGCCTGTCCCGGTTCGTGATACGGGTCTTGCCCCAATATAACCACCTTGGTTTCTTCGTAGGAAGAATATCTAAGTGCATTAAAAATATCTTCTTTTGGAGGATATATGGTGTGCTGCTCATATTCCTCATTCAAAAATTCCCTAAGTTTTATGTAGTAATCCTTTTCAAACTCTTCTGCGAGTACTTGGTCCCATGAATTTCCTATAATATTCATATCTAACCTCCATTCCATCCGATTATATCATACCGACTGCAAAATATAACTATTTTTGCTGAAAAAGATATAAAATGAATTCCTTTTCGTGTATAATGTAGTTGCTATGAGTAAGATATATGTAAGCAAAAATGCAAATAAAATACTTAAGGATTATTTAAAGAATCAAGGACATATTGTGGAAGAAATTAAGGCAAAAGCATCTATCGATGAAGCGATTCAATGTCACCCGGATATATATATATGTCATTTAGGAAGGAAAATTTTCCACGGAGACCCATCCATATTAAAACAGGATTATCCCGACCATGCCATATATAACGGATGTTCCACGGGAAAATACTTTATTCACAACAATAAAATAACCGCTCCTTCACTATCGATGGCGGTAAAAGAGGAAGGTCTGATAAATATCCACGTGGCTCAAGGCTATAGCAAATGCAACTGTGTGGTAGTTGATGAAGAATCCATCATTACTTCTGACAAGGGTATTGCACGAGCAACCATAAATGCAGGTCTTGATGTGCTTTTGGTGGACGCGGGACAAATACTCCTTGAGGGTTATCCTTACGGCTTCTTGGGAGGGGCTTCGGGCAAAGTGGGAAATTCCGTAATTTTTAACGGAGACCTTTCACAACATAGCAATTATAAGCAAATTAAAGAATTTATAGAAAGCCGAGGACTTGAAGTTATTTATTTCTCTCAGTATCCTCTTACGGATATAGGCTCCATCATAGAGGAGAAGAATACGGAAAAGGATGCGGAACAATGAAGAAACACGCTATCATACCTATATTTATTCCTCACAAAGGTTGCCCCAACGACTGTGTTTTCTGTAACCAAAGAAAAATCACAGCCAGAGGTGAAGACGTTACTCCTGAGGATATTCATAACACGATTAGAACTTATATGTCCACTCTTTCCCGGATGAATCTCGACACTGTGGAACTATCCTTTTTTGGAGGTTCATTTACGGGTATCCCCATGGAGGAACAGAAAAAATTTTTGGAAGTTGCCAAAGAATATAAGGACAACGGTATAGTCGATAAGATACATCTTTCTACCCGCCCCGATTATATAAACAGGGACATCCTTGACAACCTTAAATGCTACGATGTAGATGTAATTGAACTTGGCGTACAGTCTTTCGTGCCTGAAGTTTTAAGTGCATCAAAGAGAGGTCATGATGCTTCATGTGTATACAGAAGCTGTCAACTTATTAAGGAATACGGGTTTACCCTTGGCATACAGCTCATGATTGGACTTCCCGGTGACACCTTGGAATACGACGTATATTCCGCAAAAGAAGCTGTCTCCCTGAAACCCGACATAGCAAGACTTTATCCCACAGTGGTTATCAAAGACACGGAGCTTTTCGACCTTATGACAGAGGGCAACTATAAGCCCATGGATGAAGAAGATGCTGTCAACAGAACTGCGGTCATGTATCGCATTCTTACCAATGCGGGCATCAATGTAATCCGTGTAGGCTTAAAATCCAGCGATATAATCTGCGACCCCACTATAACCTCCGGAACCTTTCACCCTGCATTTAGACAACTTGTGGAAGGGAAAATTGCAAAGGAGGACTTGGAGCTGCAAATTGAGAAAATGTATCCGGGCATAAGGGATATGTTTGACCACCGTTATACACAATGCCCCACCGTAGCATTGGTAAGCAATGCGAAAAGCAGAAACAATCTTTTTGGTCACAAAGGTTGCAACAAGGCATATTTTGCAGAAAAATATCCTAGGCTTAACATTAGATACATGACCGACACCCAATTAAACCTTACCTTAAAAAACGGGGAATATATTGCCGTGGATTTCAGTCTGGGCAACACCCCCTCACAACTATTGGAGTAAGTCCTCTAACAATTGCTCCAATACCTAAACAGTTAATTAAAAAATATATAAGATACATTACACAAAGGAGACAAAAAATGAAAGCAGTAGTAACAGTAATCGGTAAAGATATGGTTGGCATTCTGGGGAAGGTTGCCACCGCTTGTGCAGAGAAAAACGCCAATGTACTGGAAGTTACACAGTCCATTTTAGACGGTTATTTCTGTATGGTAATGGTAGTTGATATAAGCAAGATTTCCTGTCAGCTTGATGATTTGGCAGAAAATTTAAAGTCAGCCGTTCCTGATATGGTTATTCATGTGATGCATGAAGATATCTTCAATTCAATGCACAGAATCTAGCACTAAAGGAGGATTGAAGTATGCTTAATTTTAAGGACATCATGGAAACCATAACCATGATTCAAGAAGAAAACCTGGATATAAGAACTATCACCATGGGGATTTCCCTTTTGGACTGTGCAGACAGCGACATCGATCGCTCATGCCAAAAGGTTTACGATAAAATTACATCTAAGGCAAAAGACCTTGTAGCAGTTGGTGAGACCATCGAAAAGAAATACGGAATTCCCATCGTAAATAAACGAATCAGCGTTACACCTATAGCCATGCTCGTTGCTGCCAGCGGCGGTGATCCTGTTAAATACGCTTTAACTTTGGATAGAGCAGCCAAAGAAGTTGGAGTAAACTTCATAGGTGGCTTCAGCGCCCTGGTGCAAAAGGGCTTCAGCGCAGGAGACAAGGAGTTGATTGAATCAATACCCCGTGCTTTAGCCCAAACGGAATATGTCTGTTCCTCTGTAAACATTGGCTCTACCAAGGCGGGAATTAACATGGATGCTGTAAAAATGATGGGCAATGTGGTCCGTAAAGCAGCGGAACTTACGAAGGATAACCAGTGCATAGGTGCAGCGAAACTGGTAGTCTTCTGCAATGCTCCTGAGGACAATCCTTTCATGGCAGGTGCTTTCCATGGTCCGGGAGAACCTGATGTGGTAATCAACGTAGGTGTTTCCGGTCCGGGTGTTGTAAGAGCGGCTTTAGCAAAGCTTCCGGCAGAGGCTTCTCTCAATGAAGTGGCAGAACTCATCAAAAAGACGGCATTTAAAATTACACGTATGGGACAATTGGTAGGCAATGAAGCCTCTCAAATGTTAGGAGTGCCTTTTGGCATAATAGATTTATCGTTGGCACCTACTCCTGCTGTAGGAGACTCGGTAGCACACATATTGGAAGAAATAGGTCTGGAGCAGTGCGGAGCCCATGGTACAACTGCTGCTCTTGCCATGCTCAACGACGCAGTTAAAAAAGGCGGTGTAATGGCCTCCTCCAACGTTGGCGGTTTGTCAGGAGCTTTCATTCCGGTTACAGAAGATGCGGGAATGATTGCTGCTGCCAGAGATGGAGTTTTGTCCATAGAAAAGTTAGAAGCTATGACTGCGGTTTGTTCGGTGGGCCTTGATATGATAGTAATTCCGGGAGACACCCCTGCTTCCACCATATCGGCAATTATTGCAGACGAAGCCGCTATAGGCATGGTAAATTCCAAGACTACAGCAGTCCGTGTAATACCTGCCATCGGTCTTGCCGAAGGGGAAGAGTTGGATTTCGGCGGCCTCCTTGGCAATGGCCCCGTAATGAAACTTCGCAGCCAGTCATCCCAAAAGATGATTGACCGAGGCGGCAGAATCCCTGCACCTATGCAGAGCTTGAAGAATTAACCACGGAATAATTCTTTCACCTACACAGAAGCTGAAGAATTGGATACGGAATCCCCACCCCCAACCTTAGTAAACCTTGAGAAGGAATTGAACAAATGGTGAAGTTTTAAAGAAGCTTTTTAATTGTCATTGACTTTAAATCATTGTGGTATTACATTATCTATTAAGATATAAAGGGGGATTTGGAAATGGGTAATTTTAGATACAAGCTGGCTCGATTTATGGCAGGAAGGAATGGTATTGACACTTTTTGTACCGGGTTGCTCAAAGTAATTGTTTTCTTATTGCTTGCAGATATTTTCGTTCCCGGGAACCTTCTCACCGAATTAACATTTATAATTTGGATTTACTTTTACTATAGGATTTTTTCACGGAACCTGCCGCGAAGATATGCAGAAAATCAATGGTATATCTGGCACATAGAAAAGCCCCTTAAAGGCTACCTATCACGAGACAGGAAGAATTACAGGTACTTTAGGTGTCCCTGCTGCAGGCAGACACTGAGGGCGCCTAAAGGTCGCGGAAGAATCAGGGTAACCTGTAGTAGATGCCATAATATTTTTGAAAAAAAAGTATAGTATACTTGGTGAAAATAGCAACTCCCTACAACTTTCGGTTTAACCGTCTAGGCTGACCCAAAACTGTAGGGAGTTTATTTTAGAAATTTTCATGGTGATTTTCTTCAAAAAATCGGACACAAAATTATGGGCATGAATATGGCAGGAGTGTAATTCATAACCTTTAACTTTGTAACCTCCAACATATTAAGCGCCATTGCTATAATTAAGAGTGATCCTACCGCTGTCATTTCAGCTATAACCGCCTCTTCCAAGAAAGGCTCAATAAACTGTGCCAGCAAGACTATAGTCCCTTGAAACACAAGGACAAAGGCGGCCGAAAACAATACTCCCACACCCAAAGAAGCCGCAAATATGATGGAACTTATTCCATCAAGAGTGGCTTTGGTATAAAGCATTTGATTATCCCCAAGGAGTCCGGCCTCCAAAGAGCCCACGATGGTCATTGCCCCAACACAAAAGAGCAGGCTTGCACTTATAAAGCCTTCTGCTATGGTGGTCTTTTCACCGGGCTTCTTAAACCTTTCTTCCAGTTTATTGGCTAAACTGTTTAAACCCTTATCTAAATCGCAAGCACTTCCTATAACTGCACCTATTGCCATGGAAAGAATCATTATGAGGGTATTCTCTCCTTCAAGACTTCCGGAAACTCCTATGTATATAACGCAAAGGGCAATACCCTTTATTATGAAATCCGTCCATTCCTTGGGTATCGCCTTTTTAGCCAGGAGTCCTATGGTGCTTCCTATAATTACAGTCAACGTGTTAACTACAACTCCAAGCATCTTTTTTACCTAACTTTCTCTAACTTTTATTTGTTCGGCCTGTTTTCAGTTCTTTTTTGGACCTATCTCTATTCGCCTTTTTCCGATATACCCCTATTTTTCTCCTTTAAAGGCATCTCCTATATCTTCACCACTTTGTTTTGCTTCGGCTTCCAATCTTTCAATTTCCGCCATATGGATGTCTATTTCTGCAACGAGCGAATTTATCCTGTTCATATCCACATTACCGTCTGCCTTCACTGCGGTGTAAACATATTCACCAAGAGCTTCTTTACCATCTTTTATCTTTCCTTTTTCAAGAACGATTTTTCCTTTTGCCTTGCCGTAATCCAGCGTATCTCCGGCAACCTCTCCAACTTTACTTGCCACTTGTCCCAACTTGTCCATAAATGCCATAATAAGACCTCCTTTTAATATAATATTGACTTATATAATCTGCACAAAATTATACCATTTTCTTTGGAGAGTGTAAACTAAGCAAAGAAGAGAATTTCCCATAGTACACCGCGGAAATGTCCTTTACCGGGAAAAACTGTGGGGGATGCGTCGCCTCTTCCCCTCTATCCGATAATCTGCACCCTTGATTTTCTTCTGCTTAAAAATAAATTCTTTAAAAAAAGCTCCGTCTGTGTTACAATGAACAAGATGTTTATACGCGCCAATAGCTCAGGGGATAGAGTAGCACACTCCGAATGTGAAGGCCGGGGGTTCGATTCCCCCTTGGCGCACCAGGAAAAAACAGGGCGTTGCCCTGTTTTTTTGTGCAAATCTTGTAGGGGAATCGGACCCGCGAGGGCAGAGCCGTCAGTGAGACAGTCCGGTGGACTGTCGAATAGGCTCTGGTCCGCAGGCGACTGAAAAAAGGCGCCAAGGAAAAAGGCTGCAAGCGCAGCGATGCAGACGGTCGATCCCCCCTTGGCGCACCAGGAAAAAACAGGGATGGGATTTCCATCCCGGTTTAATAAAAATTTATGAACATCTGTTTACTTTTTGTTCTTTTTATGCTATAGTGTTCTTGCATATAAGGAGGTTTCAATTATGGCAGCATTAAAAGATAGGGAACAAAAAATTCTCAATTATATGAAGGAAGAAATTAAAACCAAAGGCTACCCACCTACAGTGAGAGAAATTTGCAGTGCTCTTAACATCAAATCCACTTCTACTGCCCATAAGGACATAGAAAATTTGGTTCGTCAGGGATATTTGGTTAAAGACCCGTCCAAGCCTCGTGCTCTAATGGTGGTAGATCCCAATGCATCAGAAACACATGACGATTCAAATGCTTCTGCTTATATGCGCGAGGATGTGGTAGACATTCCTGTAATTGGCAGAGTGGCTGCAGGAACTCCTATTTTGGCCGACCAAAATATTGAAGACTCTTTCCCGATTCCTGCTCGCTATGCATCCGGTGGCACTAACTATATGCTCCGTGTCAAAGGCGAAAGTATGATAGAAGCCGGAATTATGGATGGTGACCTGATTCTTGTTCAACAAACGGAAGTTGCCAACAACGGAGAAATTGTGGTTGCAATGATAGACGGCTTTGAAAGTGAAGCAACAGTTAAAACTTTCTACAAAGAAGACGGGTACATAAGATTACAACCTGAAAACTCTACCATGAGCCCTATTATAGTTCATGACGTTAAGATTCTGGGCAAGGTTAAAGGAGTCTTTAGATATTTTAACTAAGACACACTAATCAAACTACCGGCTAAACAGCTAAACAGCTAAACAGCTAAACAACTAAAGAGCTAAGCAACTAAATAACCAAACAACCATGGATGTTTTCCTTTTACGGAAAGCATCCTTTTTGTTTTATTGAATGTTAATCAATACACATATCAAAAAACCTTTTTTGCCTTTTCACTACAAATATGGTATGATAAACTGCAATTTGACTTTCGCGAAGGTGTGATAGGATAAGCTGCAATTTGACTGCCTCGAAGATGCGATGCGAATAGTAACCATATAATCATATGTAAATATATAAGAAGGAGTACACAGACATGAGTTTATTAACAGTAGAAAATGTAACCCACGGATTTGGTGCAAGGCAGATATTGGAGGATGCATCCTTCAGACTCCTTAAGGGGGAACATATAGGTCTCATCGGTGCAAACGGCGAAGGGAAATCTACATTTTTGAATATTATAACGGGTAAAATCATGCCCGATCAGGGAAACATTATTTGGTCGCGCCATGTAAGCGTAGGATATTTGGACCAACACAGTGTTCTCAAAAACGGTACGACCATCAGGCAGGTACTTCATACCGCCTTTGACAATATGTATAACCTTGAAGCGGAAATGTTAAAGCTTTACGAAGATATGGCGACTGCCGATGAAAAATCTATGGACGCTATGATGGAGGAAGCCGGAGAAATTCAACAGATTCTGGAAACAAGCGGATTCTATCAGTTGGATGCCAAGGTAGAAGAAGTTGCTAACGGATTAGGCCTTGGAGATGTAGGCCTTGACAGAGATGTTGCCGACCTTTCGGGAGGACAACGGACTAAAGTGCTTCTTGTGAAGCTCCTTCTCGAAAACCCGTCAATACTAATTCTCGACGAACCTACCAACTATCTTGACCATCAGCATATAGTATGGCTTACAAGATATTTGCAGGAATACGAAAACGCTTTCATCCTCGTTTCCCACGACATGGAATTCCTTAATTCAGTGGTAAATGTAATATACAATTTAGATGGGGGTAATTTAACCAGATATACCGGAGATTACGAAAACTTCAAAAGAATGTATGAAATACAAAAAGAACAGGAATTGCGAGCTTATGAAAGGCAACAAGCTGAAATCGAAAAACTTGAAGATTTCATTGCTCGTAATAAGGCAAGAGTAGCTACAAGAGGTATGGCACATTCCAGACAGAGGCAACTGGACAAAATGGAGATTTTAGAACGGCCTACAGAAAAAATCAAACCGGAATTCAACTTCCTTATGGCACGGACTCCAAGTCGCTTTATTGTAGAAGCCAAAGATCTGGTTATCGGTTACGACTCCCCCCTCACAAAGCCTGTTTCTTTCACCCTCGAACGGGGAGAAAAGGTTGCCATTGTGGGAACCAACGGTCTTGGAAAAACCACCTTACTGAAGACTATTCTGGGGCAAATACCTCCTATCAGCGGTGATGTTTCCCTTGGGGACTACTTATTCCCGGGGTACTTTGAACAAGAGGCTGACAGAGACTCTACAGTCACCGCCCTTGATACTTTTTGGGCACAGTTCCCTTCCATGGAAAACAGAGAGGTTAGGCTGTGCCTAGCCAAATGCGGGCTAACTAATGAACATATTACGAGCCAGATGCGAGTTCTGAGCGGCGGTGAAAATGCCAAGGTGAGACTCTCCATCGTAATGAACAGAGAACACAACTGGCTCATTTTGGACGAACCTACCAACCATTTAGATGTAGATGCCAAAGAAGAATTAAAACGGGCTCTGACCCAATTTCCGGGAACAATACTCATGGTTTCCCACGATCCTTCCTTCTATGAAAGTTTTGTTACAAGAATTCTTAATGTAGAAGACTGGACCACCAAAATTGTATAATATGTTCAAAAAAACATCCCCCGCGTCAAATGAAGTTATAAAAGGCGTGGGGTTCTCTTATACGATCAAAGGGGCTAACTTGTAGCCCCTTTTGAGTCTATTTTCTCAGCTTAACAACAGGTTCCTTTGGCATACCCAACAACGGGATAAACCGATCCCATCCCGTCAATGTCAATATCAACAGTGAGAACACTGCAATCCATGCAAGATAATTGTGAGATATAATTGACATAGCATCAAACTCCGCAAGCGGATAAACGCCCACTGCCATTCCAATGTAGAACACCATGTATCCATGCCAAGGAATAAGCTGAGAGCCATAGACTCCCATAGCATCAGACATGGTTGCGTTACGCAATTTTAATTTATACATAGCCTCAGCATCTGCATCTACATTCTCGTCGGTAATGTCCTTAATTATCGGACCACATGTTACAATCTGCGCCATCTCATCGGATAAACAGGCATTTCCCAAAATACAGAATAACCCGTTATAAAACAATAGCTGTCTCACATTGCGTGCAAGTTTGACGATAAGTCGCGATAAAGGTTCAAAGGCATGTATGTTTGCCATTACTCCACCGAAAGCAGATACCCACATCATTACCTGTACTGCCCAGGACCCTGCATCAGCAAATCCGCCAAGAATAAGGTCGAGGAAAACCATGGCAGATTCTACTGTTCCCGCAAATATTCCAAATACATATGCGGATAAGATTCCTGCACCGATACATACAAAAGTATTTATTCCAAACACTGCCAAAGCCACCACTATTATAAGCGGTATGGCCATATAAAAAGGCACTGTTTCCTGAACTTGCTGAAGAAGAGCAATTGCCGCAGGTCTTTCTGCCTCTAATGTTGCCCACACCGAATCAGGAAGTTGCTCGATAATACCTGCCGTGCTTATGGTTTCTGCACTAAGACCGTATGTATAAGATATAATATATGTTACTACACCGGCAAGCGCTAGGCACATGAAGGACCAAACTCCCTGGTGCCTTATTCTATGGACAACTTCTACCCCTTGAATTCCGGACGATACTATTGTTGTATCAGATATGAGTCCGATGTTATCCCCGAAACACGCTCCTCCTGCGCAGGCTGCAACTGTCATTATAACATCACCGCCTAAAGTCGGAGGCCAAGCGGTC
>JAZNUK010000105.1:0-2115 GCA_045592265.1 Candidatus Fimisoma sp.
TGCCCCCTGGTTAAGAAGAGACTCAAAGCGTTCTCTTCCTTCCCTTTTCTTTTTTAATAACTCTGTTAACATTTCTACCCCTTTTCATGCAAATCAGTAATGGTTTCCCGAGAATTTCAATCTCATATGTCAAACATGACGATTTACTGTTTCATTATATCACAAATGTCATGTGTTTTGTATGGAATTTTTGTAAAACTTTTCTTCTATTTCCATATGATAAATTTTCCAACTATGGCAAAGCTCTCCAAACCATTCTGTTTTCAACAAAATCATAGGTTGCCTGTCCCATCTCCTTCATGTAGGAAAGATAGGATTTCAAAGTGCTTCCAATAAGCACATACTGATTTGTGTTCATCTTTATGCCGTACACGTCGAAAAGTTCTTTGAGAATGTCTTCGAAAATTTTAGGTTGAAGGCAAAGCTCAAATATTTTTCCCCGTATTTCTTCAATCTTCTCTCCGTTAAGCCCGATCAAGTCCTGTATATTATCCACCGGTTCTCCGTGGGAAGGGACAAAGATGCTTCCTTCCAAATTTCTAAGAGCATTCAAGGTTTCCAGATGTTCTCCCACGTTATACAAATAGAACACTCCGTACTTTTCTATAGTCTCTCTGCTCATCAAAGCATCGGCCAGGAAGCAGACGCCGTCAGAGGTTTTCACCCCTATCATGTCAAAAGAATGTCCCTTTAACATAATGGTAGTAAGACCTTCGGGTAAATTTCCGTCAACATTGTCTGCGGAGGAGTTTTTCCCCATGATGAACTTATTTCTCAATTCCTTAAAAGGATAGCTTCCATACAAATATGTAGGCTCCAGCAAAGTGTTTTCTATTACGGCTTTTTCCATTCCCTGAGAGTATATTTTACATCCTGTACGCTCCGCAATTACATGATTTCCTCCCGTATGGTCCGTGTGGGAATGGGTGTTGATTATTCCTTCCACCTTCCATCCCTGACCATCCATTATCTTGAGAATCTTTTTCCCCGCGTCCTTGTCATTGCCGGAATCTATAAGGATTACACGGTCCTCTCCTGTTTTGTACACCCCCACATTGGTAGGATTTTTTATGTAATATGTTCTTTCTCCAAGTCTAATCAATTCCATCTTCTTTCTCCCTATGAACCTATTCTTGATTTTATCCACAAGAAATGCTAAAATCGTATACAATATCCGATATATCAATACCAATCACATCAAACACATCAAAAGAAAGGTTACAAAAATGCAAACACTGGATTTCTTAAGCAACGATTATGTGGAAAAAAAATCTCCTGCTCAGTTGGCAGAAGAAGCCATCGAAATCGAAATCATTACAGGCAGAATTCCCTCCGGAAAGAGAATCAACGAGCAACAACTCTGTGAAAAGTTCAAAATGAGCCGCACTCCCATCAGGGAAATTCTCCGTCGTATCGAAGGAAACGGTCTTATTGAGTCCATTCCAAATCGTGGCGTTTTTGCAGTAGGCCTCTCCCCTCGCGATGTTGAAGATATCTTCTACATGAAAACCCTTCTGGAAATTCAATGCACACGTTGGGCAATTGAGCGTATTGACAAGCAGAAAATGTCTCTCCTTGAGGAAACCTTTGACTTTATGCAATTTTATACCATCAGCGGTGACTTTGAAAAAATGATGCGCATAAACGACGGTTTCGACACCATTATCTACAGTGCTGCCGACAACAAAGAATTGGAAAAACGTCTCAAGCGATACAACTTTCTCATCAAACACGCACCGGTGGATGTACGCTATCCCATGAACTACCTTTCGGTAGTTCTGGAAGAACACCGAGATATATACGATGCCTTTGTGGCAAGAAATCCCGATGCCGGCGCTGAAGCCGCAGAGATACATATGTACAAAACAATGCTCCGAAGAAAATAGAACTTAATGGCAAAGGTCTACCGCTTACGGAATATGAAAGGAACCTATATGAAATCCACAATCAAAAGACGTACATGGAAAGCAATATACAGACTTCTTGACAGAGTTTCCCCTGTAGACTACGACTGCGGTACACTGTGCAGTGCCGCTTGCTGTACCTGCGGCGAAACAACTTGTCAAAGTCAATCACCTTATTCATCTGAATCTTCTGCCGATTACCAATCTCAGG
>JAZNUK010000106.1:0-4134 GCA_045592265.1 Candidatus Fimisoma sp.
AATACTATCCCATTGAAGAAGATGACAGAGGAACCTACATTCTCAACTCCAAGGATTTATGCCTCATAGAACACTTGCCACAGCTTATTGAAGCAGGAATATCTTCTTTCAAAATCGAAGGAAGAATGAAGAGCGTGTTCTTGGTCTTGGGGTGCCTATTCCTATTTCCGCGGCAAATATGCTTAATTTCGGAGATGTTCTTGATGAAATCGTTGAGAGTTTTCCGGAAGGTGCAGGAGAAGAAGATGAGGACACTATCAAGATAGCAGTTATAGGTAAACCTAATGTAGGTAAATCTTCTCTTATTAATTGCTTGTTGGGAGAAAAACGTGTAATAGTTTCCCCAATAGCCGGTACCACAAGGGATTCCATAGATACTCCTTTTGAAAAGGACGGAGATAAGTATATTCTCATTGACACGGCAGGTATAAGACGAAAAAGCAAGGTAAACGAGGATATAGAAAGATATAGTGTAATCAGGGCTGTTGCAGCTATAGAACGTTGCGATGTGTGCATGCTTATGATAGATGCTCAGGAAGGTATTACAGAGCAGGACAAGAAGATTGCAGGTGTTGCTCATGAAGCGGGAAAGGGCATAGTGGTTGCGGTAAACAAATGGGATTTAATTGCAAAAGAAACCAACACCATGAGGGACTTTAAACGTGAAATTGAATCAGAGCTGCAGTTTATGTCTTACGCCCCTATTATCTTTATTTCTGTTGCGGAAAAACAAAGAATAAATCAGGTAATGGAGATGGCAAAATATGTTGCTGAAAAACGGGCTCTCAGAGTTCCTACAGGACAGCTTAACAGTCTTATTATGGATGCTACCATGATGAAACAGCCACCGTCAGACAAGGGCAGAAGACTTAAGATATATTATGCTACCCAAGTGTCGGTTAAACCGCCTCTTTTCAGTTTCCAGATTAACGACAGAGAACTGATGCATTTCTCTTATGCAAGATATTTAGAAAACAAGATTCGTGAAAGCTTTGGTTTTGAAGGAACCTCCATTAAGTTCGTGTTCCGTGAAAAGGGAGAGAAGGTGGAATAGCATGGTTGTTATTGAATTTGTAATTTTAGTTACAGTGGCATATTTCCTTGGAAATATTTCTCCGTCAATTTTGCTGGGAAAAGCCATGGGTGTTGATATTAAAAAAGAAGGAAGCGGTAATGCGGGAACTACCAATGCATTGAGAGTTCTTGGCAAAAAGGCTGCGGTAATCACTCTCATAGTGGATATTGGAAAAGGAGCATTTGCCGTATGGCTCGGTATGCATTTTGGCAACTATACCATAGGTACTGTGTGTGCTCTTGCCGTATTCTGTGGTCATATATGGCCGTGTCTTTACAGCTTCAAAGGTGGTAAGGGCGTTGCAACAGCTTTCGGCGTTATTCTTGCGGTAGACTGGTTTTTAGCCCTGATTACCTTGCTTATTGTAGGTGTTGGGCTTGCAGCAAGCCGCAGAATGTCCGTAGGATCGATTTTGGGGGCTGTATGTTTTCCAATAGCTTGCCGGATAATTGAGCCGGGATTTTTCTGGATTGGAATTGCTATGGCAATTATTGTAGTGGTAAAACACAGAGCGAATATAAAAAGACTCATCAAAGGTGAAGAACCTAAGATGTTTTAGGGAGAAAGTATATGAATAAGAAGATTACTGTAATTGGTGCGGGCAGTTTTGGTACTTCTCTTGCCATATTGTTGGTAGGGAAGGGATATGATGTCTCCCTTTGGGGCAGAAAAAAATCTCAGCTGGCCCTTATGAGAGAAACTTTGGAGAACCCTCATTATTTGCCGGGGATAAAGCTTCCGGCCAACCTGATTATTGAAGATGAGATGGAAAAAAACCTTATCGATGCGGATATAGTTGTGTTTTCCGTACCTGCCCAGAGTTTTAGAGATGTCTTTAGGCAGGCAATAAAATACATGAAAAAAGATGCTGTTGTGGTTAATGTAGCAAAAGGAATAGAAAAGGGAACTCTTCTCAGATTGTCTCAGGTGGCAGAGGAACTTCTGCCGTCGGTAAGGTATGTTACTCTATCCGGACCGTCCCACGCTGAGGAGGTTGCAAGACAGCTTCCTACCACCGTTGCAGTGGCATCAAAGGACATAGAACTTTCTATGATGATACAGGATGTGTTTAATACAGACCGATTCAGAGTTTATACTAACGATGATATAGTAGGCGTGGAGCTTGGAGGTGCTTTAAAAAACATTATTGCACTGGGAGCGGGGATATCCGATGGAATGGGCTTTGGTGACAATGCTAAGGCAGCTATTATGACCAGAGGTATTACAGAAATGTGCCGATTGGGTGTTTCCCAAGGAGCGGATATCAATACTTTTTCCGGTCTTACCGGTATAGGTGATTTGATTGTAACTTGTACCAGCATGCATTCAAGAAATCGGCGGTGTGGCATACTTATGGGGCAAGGAAAGAGTCCTGAAGCTGCGGTGGAAGCAGTTGGAATGGTCGTTGAGGGAATGTCAACAGCGGAAGCTGCCGGTGCATTGGCAATGAAACAGGGCATAGAGATGCCTATTACCCAATGTCTTTGTCAGATGATAGAGGGGAAAATAAATGCCATGGAAGCGGTTGAACTTCTCATGGGAAGAAAAACAAAAAATGAAATGCATATTTAAGGCTGATAAACTTCGGTGCAGGGATATGCGTTGGAATGGAGATAACTTTGTCAAATAAAAAGACTTTTCATATAACTACTTTCGGTTGTCAGATGAATGAACATGACTCTGAAATTATGGCAGGAATGTTGATGGAACGAGGATATGAAGTTGCATCTTCAAGGGATGAAGCTAATATAGTGATTTTTAATACGTGTAGCATAAGGGAAAATGCCGATAAGAGATTTTTCGGTACCTTAGGACAGTTAAAAAACAGGAAAGTCAAGGAGAAAGAAGCTTTTACAGTATGTGTCTGCGGTTGTATGATGCAGCAACAGCACATAATCGATACCTTGAAGGCTAAATACCCGTGGGTAGATGTGGTATTTGGAACTCACAATCTTCATAAACTGCCGGAGCTTTTGGACAACCTTTACAACGAAAAGAAAAAGCAGATGGAAATTTGGGAAGACGGAGGCGATATAGTGGAAGGTCTTCCTGCCCAGAGGCTCTTTAAGCATAAGAGTTTTGTAAATATAATGTATGGTTGCAACAACTTCTGTAGCTATTGTATTGTACCTTATACCAGAGGAAGAGAACGTAGCCGCAGGCCTGAGGATATAGTTTCCGAGGTTAAAAATCTAGTTGCAGATGGTGTCAAGGAAGTAACTCTGCTTGGTCAGAATGTTAATTCTTATAAGGGGTGCAGCTTAAAGGGATCTTGTGATTTTACGGATTTAATATACATGCTTGCGGAGATAGAAGGTCTTGAAAGGATTCGGTTTATGACCAGTCATCCGAAGGACTTATCGGACAAGCTTATAGAGGCCTTTAAAAATTGTGAGAAACTTTGTAAATATATTCATTTACCGGTTCAATCCGGCTCTACTTCCGTTTTGAAAGAAATGAACAGGAAATATTCCAGGGAAAAATATCTTGAGGTGGTGAAGAAAATTAAAGAAGCTGTTCCAAGCATAACCATTTCCACCGATATTATAGTAGGATTCCCGGGAGAGACTGAAGAAGAGTTTGAAGAGACATTAAGTCTTGCAAATGAAGTAAGATATGATTCGGCATTTACGTTCCTCTATTCCATACGTGAAGGTACACCTGCTGCCAAGAGGGATGATCAAATTCCGGAAGACGTTAAACATCATAGATTCAATCGCCTTGTAGACGTGATAAATACAATTTCTGCAGAAAAAAATGCAGAATATGTAGGCAGAATTGAGAAGGTTCTTGTAGACGGAACCAGCAGAAGCAAGGAAGGAACATACGAGGGAAGAACCGATGGATTTAAACTTGTGAACTTTACAGGAGAGCCGGGGTTAGAATGCAAAATTGTTGCCGTTAAAATTACCGATTCTAATACCTTCAGCCTTACAGGTGAAATGGTTAAAGAATAAATAGAAAATACAGTCAAAGCGATATTCGTGTAAGAGAAAGGACAAAGTTATGGATATCTTCTCAGTTATCAGTTTGCTTGGTGGTCTTGCCATGTTCCTTTA
>JAZNUK010000107.1:0-13714 GCA_045592265.1 Candidatus Fimisoma sp.
AAGCGAAGCTACTATACCGGCTACAGCAGCTATACCACCGAAACCGAATTTGACCTTAGAAGTTTTCTTCGCAGAATCTTCAACAGTATCCGTAACACTCTTCATTGCCCTTTCAACATCCTTGGAACCATCTTTGATACCATCACCAAGACCTTCCACTATGTATCCGCCTATACGTTTCATGACTTTACTTGGGGAGTGGATTTCCAAGGTTTCTTTCATTTCCGTTATGATTCCGTCCTCACAAACCAACTGTGAAAATTCCCTGACTCTCTTCACTCCTCCTCTAAGACCGTCCACAATTCCGTTAGAGATACTCTCTCCAATGGTTTCAGATATCTTGGTCAAGGTTTTGCTCATACCATTGAGTTCTTCCTTTATGGGTTTAGTCAGCTCAGTTGACATGGCACCGGCTATGTTGCCCAAAGTAGCCTTAATATAATCACCCCTATTATCAAATGCATCATCTATTGCCTCTAATTCAGATACAATAGTTTTTCTCGCCCCTATTATATCTACAACCATAGATATAACAGATATTACAAGCTGTGTTATACCTATTCCATCACCCAATTTAAATTTATTTACATTCTCTAATTGAACATATATTTCATTTAATTGGCCCTTAATCTCTTCTAGCTGCATCAAAATATCCTCAGTACCTTCCAACCTAAGTGAAATGTTAAGTGTTTTGCTCACTTCATCCAAAGCATCCTGAAGAAACCCTAGTGTCTTATTATTATCTGCCATATTTTTATCCCCTTTCTTTTGTTATATTTTATTCCAAATTACATACAAACCCTTGCTGTTATGTGATATAATTCCTATATACTAAAATTTATTTGGAGGTCATGTGATGTTTGATACCTACACAGTATACGATATTCCACAATTCCTTATATACACCTTTGTCCTTTTGGTCAATATCTTCATTTTTCATAAGCACTATGGTGAAAGAATAAAAAATGCTTTTTTCATCAAATTCAGAGCCATGCCTATTTACAACAAACTGGAAGCAAAATATAACGCCAAACATCCAACAATCATGAATGAAATATACAGCCCTTTTGATGAACTGTCCATCTTCGATAACTATAAAGCTTTCTTCTTTGCCACTGACAATTGTTTCAAAATCGTCAGCCTAAAAAGGCCGGAGTTAAATATTGAAATTCCTTTTTCCGGTGTCATCTGTCATCACAGCGTTATACATCGTGAAAAACGGGACACCCACTACAGAACCCTTTTTCAGCTTTGCATTTTAATAGACGGTGTCCCAAAATGGTTTGGATTTAGAAACCTACGATATAACCACAAAATTGATAAAAAGTACGGTAACCGTCTCAATGGTAAAGACTTATACAAGTTTATCTGTGAAAATTTCATGAACGAAGATGAATACAAAGCCTTAAACCCCCATATTGAACTTTAGATATCGATGAAAAAAACGGGGAGTTTCCCCGTTTTTACACATCCACATGGACAGCATTACCCATTCCCGGTGTACCGTAGTAAGAGTAGGCCGCTCCAAGGCTATACGCCCTCTCCTTCACCATACTGAGAGAAACTCTCGGTACATAAATATCCGCCGCCATACCTTCAAGGTGCTTTGAGTTTGTAACACCGCCCACTTCTTTATTATACTCCCGGCAACGTACACCGGAAGTTACTGTAATAGGCACTCCAAAATCACTCCTCATCTTATCCAGCATACTTACCAGCCTCATATCCATTTCTTGTGGATATCCTGAGCAATATCTGCCTCCGCATCCACACTTAAACTCTTCTCTCTTAAAGTATTTCACTTGGTTCCAGGAAAGCTCCCCTTCTCCGTTAAGCTTTTCCCACGTTTTTTCCCCGGCAATACCATCTACTACCAGCCCCTTTACCTTTTGGAAACTTTTGATGGCAGCTATGGTTAAATCTCCCACCAGACCGTCAACCACCAGTGCAGCCCCATGAGAATTAAGCTTGCTCTGCAGAAGCTTTACTTCCTCAAGCAATGCCGCCTCAGTCTTAGGTCCGTAGATTTTGTCAACTACCAGCCCCTTTGCCCTCTGGAACTTGCCATAAGCCCCTTTCGTCAAAGATCCCTCAAGACCATCTATGCTGCCGGTATAGTAATAGCCGCAGTGATACAAATTAAGTTGTCTCTGTCTTATACTAAGCATTTATATCCCCCCTCGTATCATGATATGTTTGTGTCTGTGTTTTCTCCTTCTATCAAGGTTCGCTCTTCTTCAAGTTTCTTTATTTCTTCCCGTGCAATTCGCCTATGCTTTAGAATTTCTGCATATTTTACTTTTATATTTTCCATGAACATCATATAAGCCTCCATGAATTCTAAGCCGGTGGATTCCGACAAATCTTCCATCAACTGTTCTAAAATCTCAGAAGTTATGTGGTCCGTCTGCACTAAAAAGGTTTGATAAAAAAAGATTTCTGTAGAGATTGAATCTCCATGTCTTTCTTTGCACTCCTCTAAAGTAGGTATATTATACTGATTCAACAATTCTTCCATATGTAGCACCTCCTACTTCCATGTTCCTGCCACTTCCATCCGCAAATAAATATCTACTGCAGAACTCTGTTGAACACCATTTATTATGTAGAAAACCACATTGCCGTTTGCAAAATCTACCCTTGGATTTTCTACTAAGCAACCATTGTTGGTTATTGCGGAAATAGTGCAACGAGACTCTGCCGTTACAAAAACATTGGTCGGTAGTGGCATTTGTATTTGTGGCGACTCATAGCCCCCTAGGAATGCTTTTGTGAATGTTCGCTGAATGGTGGTGGAGCATTTTGCTGTTGCCTTTCCACTGTTCCATTTTTCGTATGTCCATCCGTCTATGGTTCCTTGCTCTACAATCCAATCAGCTATCCCCATGCTGGTTATGGCTCTGTCAGCAGGACTTGTATGGCTGTTCAATACCTCATCCAACGATGCAAGGTTACATATTATTTCCCATCCATCGTTCCAATTGTTTGAGTTCACATAAGCATAGAATACTTCCACATTCCGTATGACTATAAGACAGTGTCCCCATACGGTGTCTGTTGCACCTATTGATATTGCCGCTTTTCCATTGTGCCTTCCAAATGCAATAGGTAGGTTTGCAAGATTTCCGCTGTTTGCGGAGCCCCTGACATTGTAGCTTCTGTATGACCAACTGTACCCACCTGTTGTATTATTTTTGTAAATTTGCCCCCCAAAGGAATAGGTGCACAATGCTTGCCTATTATAACTAAATATCTCTACATCAAATTTAACCATGGAGCCACAAAAATCCATCGGCAGAACCACTTTAAGAACCCCTGTTTGATTTTCGCTTTTTATGAAAGTCTGCTTACCATCGCCTACTTCGGCAAGAGTGAGTGCCAGATAGCCTTCGCTTGTGGCCAAACCACCTGATCCGTACCCTTTAGTGAACGCTGAATATCCGTTTCCTCTCAAAAGACCGTCGACGGTAACGCTTTTCTCAAACTGTGCATTCCACGCAACTTCAAGTCGTTTTCCAAGACTTGAAATATATTCGGCGACCTTACCAAAAGCAAAGCCCCGCCCTTTTGCCTCTCTTGACCACAATACTTCAATAGAGGAGCCAACACCGGCTTTTTCTATGGTTGAAAAATCATCTATTACTTTAAGTTTGATGTCGTAACTCGCTGACGCATCTGCCGCAAAAGTTGCTGTTTTTTTAGTTACTTCATAGACATCTTCCAGTTCTTCCAAGGGCACTTCCGTATAAGATGTTTCACCCGCCTTTTTATAGGACAAAATGTACTTTGCCGAATTCTTATTGTCTAATGCTGTTATTTTCGTCGTGAAAATAGCAGCAAGATATTCACCCGAAGAAGATGCAACCCCATTTTCATTTGTTCTTCTTACAAGAAAGTATGTAATTTTAGGTGGAGCATATTCCAAAACCTCTATATCTTCACTTGCAGTTACTGAATTACCTCGGCTGTCTTTTACAGTAACAGCGACAGGTAACAAACCGATTCCTTTAATGTTGTTTATTATAACAGTATCATCACTTCCGACAGTATGGCTTCTTCCATCAAAATTCATACTTTTACTTACTATAGATGCGCCATAAGCTCCCTGTGCAGTTATTTTCACTTTTAATTTGGATTTACCTTGGACATACTTACCGTATTTAGAAAAGCATTCTGAGGTATCCTCCTTTGTGATGGATACCTTCGGCAGGAAATCATCCGATGCTGGTACTTTAACCGTTACATTTATAGTCTTTGTCCCTATATGCGTACTACCGTTTTTCGTGTCACAGTAGATTGTCATAACACCTGATGGCGCATTTATAATCAAGTTTGCCAGTTCCTTAGTCTTTGAGGCTTTCCATGTGAAAGAATCACCTATGTCTGTTGCAATGGTTCCGGGTTTACCATTTAAAGAATATCTCAGTGTATGTGTGAATGAACCTGATACCCTGTTTGTTTGAATTGTCAATTCACTTCCTGCATGGAATACAGATCCTGATACTGTTGGACATGATGCCCTTGGAATCATTGTCAAAGTCAAACCCTTTGAACAACTCAATGTTCCAAGGGATACCTTTGTATTGAAAGTTGCTGAAGCTGATACACTTCGCGAACCATCTGCATTATGGGTGACTGTCTTTGAAGCACTTCCCATCCATTGGGCACCTGTCGAAGTAGTGAACCCATGAGAGAAAGCCGCAAATGCTGTGCCGTCAATGATAATCTGTCCAATGGGTGCATCAGAACCTGAAGAATATCCGTTATATGACACTCCGTTACCATAATAGTACAGATTTGCCGTTACTACCGATGTATTATTTTCAATACTTACATTTGATTCTGTTAATACCAATTCTATATATGCTGCCATTTCTTCACCTCCTATTTACCAACATATTTACAGTTCACATTACCCAAATCGTCCGGCTCCGTAATAAATCCGAATTCCTCAATTGAATACTCTACTTTTAAATTGGGAATTTCAGCTCTTCCGTTTGCATTAAAACTTTGAACCGGAACACCATTCACCTGAATGGTAATCTTATCGTTTGAAAGAAAAACCTTGTTTGGATTATCAGTTTTTCCGATAGTAAGTCCGTTAATGTCAAAGGTGAAGTATGTGGAATTGAGTTGTTGAAGGTCTGCAACATGACCATTGGTTTTTTCGATTTCTTTGTTGAATGAAACCGTTAAATTCTCAGCGAGAAGCGCAAATTCAGACTCTATCTTTTCTTGATACTCCTCAAAGGCGTTCCTTTTGGTATAACTTTTCAGTGCTTCCATGATGATAGCATCACATGTGTTGATAAATTCAGTACAAGATTCAATGGTACTTGTACGTATTTCCTCAAGCTCTCCTTGTGTATCCTCCGGTGCCGGTGTCCAGTCTGTAGCCTTATTTCCCTTCTCCAGCTTAAACTTTGACATAAGAATATCTGCCCCTTCAGGTCTCGTGGAAGCTGAATTAACATCATCTAAGAGTAAAAAACCTGTTGAATTCTCTTCATTTAATCGAAATCTATGTACGACCCTGCCATTGGACAATGTAAAGTTTGGTGCCCCCTTGGAACCTTGCACATAAAAAGTAGGTGCTTTGTCATCTTCTACACCTCGGCAGTCAAAGGAAAGTGTATACTCCTCATCAGCCTTCAACGTTCCATAGAAGCGTAGTTCAAACCATGTATCCAGCGATGTATCACCATAGACAAGGTTAAGTTCCTGCCCCTTGTCCACCACATTAGGTGACACTGTAGATTTTACATAATATGGATTCAATCCCTTTAGCATATTCCTGCCGCCGATTTCGATTTGCTCCGTGGTTTCTTTGGCGATTGCCGTCAACAGACCTGCGGTAATCTCGTTGGCCACTATCTGACCATCCATGGTAATTGCAACATCTGAGAATGTCTTGCCTCCGTCTTTGGAATGGGCAAGTCCCCCTGAGGTCATTCTCCAAAGATTTTTACTATCTCCGGCATCTACGGTATCTCGTATTTCCCAGCCTGACGGGAACCCCTCTTCATCCTCTAAAATGTGAAAATGCCCTCCGTTTGCGCCCTTTATGGTATCAGTTACCTTTTTAAATCTCTCCTTCAAAGAGTTATATATCTTATTTATCTTCCTATCAGAGGGACTTTCTGCCATGGTTGTTTGGGTCTGCGAACATCCGTAACAGTAAATTATGGAGTTCAATCCCCCGCCTATCTCCATTGTTTGTGCCATTACAGCAACTTTTTTCTCCTCCATATCTTTGTCAGTTACAGTTACAATGTCGCCACACTCTATGGCCGGATTACATCTGTACTTGACTTCACAAGGCAAAAATTCTTTAACCGAAAGATTGTCATATATCTCCTCAAGAACTTCTTCCGTCATGTGAGGATTATAAAAAGTTATCCCTTCTCCGGAACCTTCGCTTATGGGATTTTCCTCCGTTCCGGACACAATACCCCCCAGTTGAAATTTTGATGTGGCGGTGTGCTTAAATCCATTCATATACTGGACATTCGAGCCCAACAAAAATTCCTTCTCCTTGTACCATCTGAAATCCAGCTTGCCCTCTCTGTCCATGGTAGCATTACAGCCCATCAGTCCGGCAATATACCCGATCATTTCCCGTTGAGTGCAAGCAATAAAATTTATTGTGTATTGAGGGAAATCCATATCCGCCAAACTTATATTGTTTTTCAAGGCTATGTCCATCGCAATATCTTCAATATATGCCGGGAAATTAATATTGCTGCCCGGTTCATAGTCTACATCCATCCTGCTTATGGCATCGTAGGCTGTTATCTTAACAGTTTTGTAATTGTCGTCGGTTTCCACATCAGTAACATAATATTTCCCCAGCGGACAATACTCTCGGCTACTTTCTGCCTCTGAAGGATACTCTTCTCCTTCCTCTGTCGTAACCGCTACCCACGCTTCCAATGTGCTGTTATCAAAATCTATTTTTTCATGGGGCATAAACATTTCAAGAACTGCCATGTTAGAACAAGCGTCTCCCATTGACAATCTGCTGTTTGCCGCTAAAGTCTCTGTTATGGTTATTTTTTTAATCTGTGCTGCATCTATCTCCGTAGTACCGTTGAAACGTATCTTCAACAGTGCTTTTCTGCTGGGCGATAATACAGCTTTTATATAGTCTTCACTTACCGGATACATCTATTTCACCCCCTTGCATCAATTATCCGAAATTCTCCCCTCAACAAGAGTTTCTTTGTCCTCTTGTTGGGACAAGGTGGCCTCCAAGGTGTTCTGGGCTATAGACAACCCCTTTGAAAAAATTTTAGGGACCGCTATCCCCATTTCCACCAGATTTTCCGTTATGCTACGGGCTTCATTAACTACCAGCATGGACAAAGTAAGCCACCCTATATAGTCGGCAAAGATAAATGCAAATCCCATCTCACCGGCCAACATTGCCAGATCCTTTCCTGTAACAAAGGCCACAAAGATGAGTATCCAGTATCCCAGCTTCTTGCAAATGCCTTTAAGCCCTGCCACACTGGACTCCCTGCCGCCGATATGCGCCTTGCAAGTTCCCGTTATCCAATCTATAAGGTTTAGCATAAGGAAGCTTGCAAGGACAATACCGTACTGCCGGAAAATATCGGTAAGTATTGTGATCATGGTTGCTGCCACAAAGTTATATCCATTTAATAATCTCATTTTTTCTCCTTCCCCAATTGCGTATTGTATTCCTGTACATAGGCTCTGAAAATCTCAGCTTCTTGCTGTGCTCTCTCTTCCGGGCTCAGATTCTCGGAAAAAATGTCAAAAGGCCCCTCCGGATACCTGTTGTTTTGAGAAAAAACACAGCCTAGAGCGTGTGTGAAATAAATTCCCGTCAAATAACTTTGAAAATTCATTTCTTCCATCCTTCTCCTCTGCATCATCTCATATGCCCTGATGTATGGCTCAAGTCCGGCGGGATTCAGCCCCCAAAACTCTTGATAACCTACCCCTATGGACAATGCCATGGGAAGCCATCCCCTGCGGACGGCTTCCCTCATGGTAGCAAACTTTTCTTCAAAGTTTTCCTTTTGACTTCCCCTTTTTCCTTCTTCTCTCTCTTGCTCGGTCAAGCTTTCTCCGACCGCTACGCCCTGAGAGCTCGAAAAAAACCGCTTTCCTCCACAGCCCTGCTGATGTCAGCCATGATTTCATCAAAGCTGCCGCCGGAAGCAATGTGTGCCTCCATTTCCTTTCCTGCCTTTTCTACATCTCCACCCATAGCAAGTGCCAGAAATGCTCTCACCGTGGAAAGCACCTTCTTGTCCATTTGAGAAAAAGATGCCCCCAGTTCCTCAAGAACGCACATTGCGTTGAAATTTAATTCAGGAATTCTGTATTCTCTGTTGTTAATTTTCATATTTTACCCTCCCTTGCATTAACTTCTGATTATGCTTATGCTACAGTGATTTCACCGTTTGGAAGAACGGTAATTTTCATATCCACTGCTGCGTTAAGACCTGCCCCTGCCACTGCAACGGAATGAGTTCCCGCAAAGGTAAAGGTGCCGTTTGTTCCGAATTCTACGGAGTAGGAAAGCTCTTTTCCTTCCTCTTCCTTTAAAGTTGTAAAGGCTTCCTTATCATAGTTGGCTACAAATTCCATGGCAGCCAGTGCCTTTACTCCCGGAATATACTTTTGCACCGTGTCAGCCAGTGTAGTTACATCGATGGCAGCAGGTGCTGCTCCAAGATCCGGGAATGACTTAATGTTTACCGTTGCAACGGCGGTTTCTCCTCTGTTGATTTTTAAAACTGTTCCTTGTGTACTTATTGCCATAATTCTGTTTCTCCTTTTCATTTAATAATTTATTTTTAATTTGAGATCTTCTTCAGATATACAGTAGTGTCCTTTTTTGCGGTGCCGTAACTTTCATAAATAGATGTTTCTATGCTTATAATATCCCATCCCTCAGAAAGCTTGGCTGAAAGTTCTGTCTCTATGTACTGTAAATCCCCTGAAATACATATTACCTGTATCATAATCTCCTCCCTTTCTACCCCTTCCGACAGCAGTTGGCTTCTGCTTCATAGGCCCTTGGCCTCTCCGATCCCTCCGAGACGCACCATGGAGTGACCCGGCAATGCGCAAGTATCATTATACTTTTGAAGCCTCTTCGCCTCAGGGTTTGCCACCAACCTGTTTTGTGCATTAGTGTTTATCGCAGACGGCGCACTTGCACTTCGGCTCTTCTTCAAAAGAACGTATCGGAACTGGTTACTATTAAGTTGTGTCCTATATGGTACCATTCATCTCGCGGTCTTTGTCCGCTTTGGACATTTTGAATTTAACATACCCTTTTTCTTTTGTCAACACCTTTTTGGACATTTTTTAAAACTTTTTCTTGCATATTTGTCCGTTTCGGTCTATAATCTAGTTGTACCAATTGAAAGGAAGTTTTTTTAATGAGTGACTATCAGTCTAAATTCTATAAGATTATCGGCTCAATGCTTAAAGAAATCAGAAGGGATGCCGGTTTCACTCTGGAACAGGCAGGGGAAAAGATAGGCGTAATTGCCAAGACCATCCAGAGATACGAAACAGGGGAACGAAAGATAAGTATCAACATGCTTATGGAACTTACGTCCCTTTACGGAGTGGATTACACTTCTTTTATTGGCACAGCTAAGAAGCGTCTTGCCCAAGAAGACATTTCCAAATCGGAAGATTTACCTTTAGATACCTGTATGGATAGCCAAGATGATATTTCCAAAGGTCACTATCTCAATAGAGAGGCCATGGAAATTGCCCAGCAGGTGTACGAGAGACCTGAACTGCGTATGTTGTTCAGTGCTTCCAAAAATGTAAGTGCGGAAGACCTTCAGGCCGTTATCGCTATAGTTGATCGCATGAAGAAAAGGGATGAGTAATTATGAGAGATTTAGATTTTATCAAGGTTGTTTTTGGGGATTTACCACCTGCCGTTCATGGCTTCACGGTTTGCGAGGACTCGGATTTCTACACCGTGACTCTCAATTCCAGGCTTAGCCATGAAATGCAGGTAGACGCTTATTGGCATGAAGTTTCACATATTTTAGGTGGCGATTTCTCAAGAATGCAGGATGTAAATCGCGACCTTATGGATGAATCGGATGTCAACCTTTTGGAAAAGAAAAGACATAAGTGATGACAACAAAAAACTTTCGCCACCACTATGAAGGCGAAAGTTTTTTATTGTCATCAGGCTATGCTACCTGACCTTTAATCTCTATTTTTTATCCGTTCTATTTCTGACCTTTACCAATATTCTCTGCCGCCGCCTTTGCCGACGAATAAGCAAATTGAAGATTGTATCCTCCTGTATCTCCATCCACATCCACCATCTCTCCTATGAGATAAAGTCCCGGGATATTTTTAGCCTCCATGGTAGAAGTGTTTATTTCTTCCAATGACACCCCTCCTGCCGTGGCCATAGCCTCTTTAAAGCCGGCAACACCGCTTATGGTAAAGGTGTGTGCCGTCACCGCCAATACCAACGCCCTAATTTCCTTTCCCGTCATTTGCGACACCTTCCTTGCTGAAATTCCCATCGTATCAACCATAGTCTGAGCAAACCTCTTTGGAAGCTTCAAATCTTCCGTCAAATAAGTTTGCGGGGCTTTGCTGTTTCCCGGGAAATCTCTCTTGCAGCTTTCCTCAATATCTTCAGGTCTTCGATTCCCCAAAAAATTTACAGAAAGTTTCATTCCGGCTCTCATATATCGGGAGCTGTTTATGATAACGGGACCTGAAAGATTCTTTTCCGTAAGGAGAATATCCCCATATGCTTGGAAAACTTTCCTGTCCTTACTGTCAAAAACGGTAAGTCCCACTTCTTTAAAGCTGATGCCGCTAAGTTCCCCAAAAGGATAATTTTCAACAAACACAGGAGTAAGAGACGGAACAGGCGTAACTATTTTTAATCCTAAATCCCTTTCAATAATACTTATCATACTTCCGTCTGAACCTGTAGACGGGTAAGAGCAGCCCCCTGTGGCCACAATAAGATTCTCACAGATAAATGTATTACCTGCAGTCGTTATCTTGAATCTTCCGTAGTCCCCAGGATTACATTGTTCACCTGCATCCCTGCCACCTCTTTCTACCAGCCTTTCAATGGTCAAAACCTCTTCATTACACCTGATGGCAATATTCTTTCTTCTTGTCTCTTCCAAAAGCGCCCCAAGTACATCTCTTCCTCTAAGTGACCTTGGAAATATTTTACCATCCTCTCTTTCCGTCAAAGGCACCCCCATCCTTTCCATGAAGTTGCACAGTTCTATGTTGTTGTGCCTTTGCAACACCCCTCGGATTTTCTTTCCCTTGTCACCGTAGCGTGTAATAAAATCCTTTATGGAACCTCCATGGGTCACATTGCATTGACCGCCTCCTGCCATCAAAAGCTTGGTCCCCGGTTTGGCCGTCTTTTCCAAAATTACGGTGGTATCTTCACATGAGGTTTGGATGACCCTTGCCGAAGTCTCATTATCCTCATCCCATTTTACATCCATATTTACTGCGCAAAAAAGTCCTGCCGCACCGGCCCCGACTATTATATTTTTATAATACTGAAAATCATTTTTCATAAGGGTAAAACCACCTTTTTCTTTTCTCTATTCCATACTGTCCGTGGCAAAATCTATTTTGAATACTATTATTCTTTGTGGAGTCTATCACATTGTTAATGCCACTGTCAACGGTTGCTGTTTTTTCTTATTACAACATTTCTTTATGGCAACTTTTTCTTTCCAACCAATTCCAATCGTGGTACAATTGCAATATAACTTTTGGAATATAACTTTTATTAAGGAGGTAAACAATTTGGATAATATAAACAACACCGACGACACAATTAGAGAAAACAACTTCGACAATATTGACCATAACGAAAAGCCGACTCGCTATTATTCCAACGGTCGCTTTTCAGATAGCAACGCAGGGGATGACGTAAATTACAGTCCAAAAGCTAATACCTACACTCAGCCTCCGCGTAAAAAGGGCCTCCCGTCCTGGGCGAAGGCACTTATCGTAATTGGTTCTATACTTCTGTTCTTTGGGTTAATGGGAGTGGCGTGCGACGGAATGTTGTCCGCCGACACCGGCGACGAAGTTGTCACCAACTTTGGTTACGACTATATAGGAGTTGTATACGTGGACGATACCATAGATGAATACGGCTCCGGCACATACAACCATCAATATATACTCAACGCCATCGATGCCATGGCGGAAGACAGCCATAACAAAGGAATGATACTCTATGTTGACACTCCGGGAGGTTCGGTTTTTGCCTCCGATGAGCTGTATTTGAAAATAAAGGAATACCAACAAACCACAGAAAGACCGGTGTATTCCTCTATGCAGGGCACGGCTGCTTCCGGCGGCTACTACATCTCTGCACCATGCGAAAAGATTATAGCCAACAGGAACTGCTGGACCGGCTCCATCGGTGTAACCATGGGAACCTTTGTTGATGTGAGCGGCCTTTTGGAAAAGCTGGGAGTTAAAACTCAAACCATCACTGCCGGCAGTAACAAAGCCATGGGAAGCAGCACTGAACCTCTCACTGCTGAACAGCGTGCCATATACCAGTCTCTGGTAGATGAGGCTTATGAACAGTTTGTTGCAATAGTTGCCGAAGGCAGGGATATGCCTGTTGACCGTGTGAAAACTTTGGCTGACGGCAGAATCTACACAGCTAATCAAGCTCTCCAAAACGGTCTCGTAGATATGGTAGGAACCTTCGATGAAGCCGTTGCCGACATGCAAAAGACTTATAAGCTGGAAGACTGCGCCGTAGAATATTTCCAGGCGGAAGTGACAACGGATTTCTACGACCTTCTTGGTGTAGTGGCTAAAGATGGTGATGTATCTGCTATTACCGATGCAGATGCTATTGAAGCTCTCATAGAGCTTAATGGTACCTACAGGGTAAGCTACATGTCCGATATTAAAAAATAGGCGGATTTGCTTTAGCAATCCCCGGCTACCGGGGAGAACAAATACTTAATAAAAGATTTAAAAAAGCGGAGATATAATGGAATTTGAGAAAACGCAATCTGCATCCTTAAAGGAACTTTTTATAAGGAGCATGGAAAAATCAATTATTTCAGGCGAACTGGAAATCGGAACAAAGCTTCCCTCTGAAAGAGTTCTTGCCGAAAGCATGGGCGTAAGCCGTGCTGTTGTCAACTCGGGGATAATGGAATTGGCCCGGAAAGGTTTTATTGACATTCGTCCGCGAATAGGAACTTTTGTAGCCGATTATCGTAAAAAAGGAACTATGGATATTCTGGTTTCAATTATGAAATATCACGGAGAATACCTTCAATCTGAGGACATAAAATCCCTATTGGAATTTCGGTGTGCTGTAGATATTATGGTTTTAAAACTTTTGGAGGGTAATCTCAAAAGCGAAGATTTTCGTCTTTTGGATCAATGTGTAGAGTCAATCCGTCTGGCGGAGGAACCTTTTGAAGCCGCCCAACATAACTTTTCTTTCCACCATAAACTTGCCCTTATGTGCGGGAATACCATAGTCCCCCTCATATATTCATCCTTTGAATATATATCTACTCACTTATGGTCAAGGTACGCTGCAAAATACGGAATTGACGGACTCTACCAAAACTCCCGTCGTCTCCTCGATCTTATCAAGGAAGACAATATACAGGAGGCCATTCGCTGGAAAGAAAGCTACAGCAACGATGCTGTCTTT
>JAZNUK010000108.1:0-17541 GCA_045592265.1 Candidatus Fimisoma sp.
AGGCGACCTGCAGTTACCTGAAGGAACAGAAATGTGTATGCCTGGAGATAACATTACAATGACAATCCAGCTGATCACTCCAATCGCAATCGAAGAAGGACTGAGATTCGCTATCAGAGAAGGCGGAAGAACAGTAGGATCAGGAGTTGTAACAGAAGTTATCGAGTAATAACTTGTCTTTTTCGTCTGCGGCGTTGTCAGCCGCGCTGCGCTTCCCTGCTCACGTACCTCAAGTACGTTCCGCGGGTCGCCAGCTTGCTTCCTAGCCGCAAACGAAAAATCCGGCGTTACAGAGCAATCTGTTCGTCATTCATTACAAAACCTTTAAGAGACCCTAAACGGGTCTCTTTTTTGGTCGCTTTTGGCCAACTGTTCTGTCAACGGGGAAACGGTACTTTTATGTTTTGACATCTCTTTCTTTGGGTGATAAAATAAAATGATATTGTGCGTATATATGATGAATTAAGGTAAAGAATGGAGAACAGAGATGAATTTTGAATACTTTTTTATATATACAAAACTCATTGAAGAACAACAGTTAGATATCGGTTTTCAGTTGTATAGCCCGGGGCATTTGATATGGCTTGGAGCCCTGCTGATAATGGGGATAATTCTGAGCAGCTGGTATAAAAAACAGGAGCAGCAGTTACAATTGAAGACACGGAAAATAATGGCGGTGGGTCTTCTCCTCTCTGAAATTCTTAAGGATGGCATAATAATCGCAGTAGGGGCTCCTTTTATAGAGTATTTGCCACTTCATCTGTGCAGTTTCGCAATATTTGGGTTGCTCTATGATGCTTTTGGGAAGAATAGAAAATTATCGACGCAGATGATAGCATACGCCTTTTTCCCCGGAGCTACGGCGGCTTTGCTTTTTTGCAACTGGACGGAATATCCGTTTTTAAATTATATGTCAATACATAGCTTTCTCTTTCACGGCGTAATCGTTTTTTATTTTTTAATGTTATATCGCAGTGGAGAAATCGTACCTAACTATAAAGGAATATGGAAAACCATGAAGGTTATTGGGGCAGTAGCGCCTTTTGTATTTGTCTTTAATCTGTTTACGGGACAAAATTATCTTTTTCTCAACGAAGCATCTCCCGGGTCGCCGCTTGTTTCTATATGGAATATTTTCGGGACAACTTTTGGGCTTCCGGGATATTTGTTTGGAGTGATACTCTTGGTAATAATGGTTTTTCATGGACTTTATGGCGTATATATGGTGTTGGAGAAAGTGAAAGAAAAGAGGGGGAAAGGAAATGAGAGGGAAGAAAGTTATCAAAAAGAGGCCTGAAATTTGTCTGTCGTTGAGCTGCGGGACAATGGAAGAATTTGAGAGGGAATTAGCCGAATATAAGAACTATTGTCAGAGCGTGGAATGGTGCGTAGACAGCATGGAAGAAGAAAAGGACTATACTAAGGAAATTTTTCTCAGTCAGTTGCGCCATGTAAAGGCCTTGTGTGCCGGGAAAAAACTTGTGGTGGACCATAAAGGGCCTCAAGAGCAAAGCAACAAAATTCAGAGATGGGCCATAGGGGTAGCTGATATAATAGATATAGACTACAACAATTCCCAGATAACCCAGCTTATCCGAGAGGCCAAGAGAAAGAAAACCAAGGTACAGATATCATATCATTGTTTCGAGGGGATGATGTCAAGAGACGCCATTGCGGAACAATATTTAAGAATGGAAAAACTGGGTGGGGACATCTTAAAGATTGCCTGCATGGCAAAAGAGGAGATAGACACTCATGTAATTCTAGAAGCTGCTGCCGCTTATTCTCAGCTAAGGAAGGCTAAGCCTATAATTGCAATTGCCATGGGTGAGAAGGGACAAACCAGCAGAATTTGTGCAGGAGATTTTGGTTCTGTGACAACTTATGCCTGTGGAACCAATACTACTGCACCGGGGCAGTTTAACGCAAGAGAACTGTCAAAATATTTAGACATATACTACGAGGAAAAATAAAATGGACTCAATAATAACCATTGAGAATTTAAAATTTGAATATGTAAAAGAAGGGGAAGAAACAACCATAACAGCTCTTCACGATATAAATCTTCAAATACAAAGAGGGAGTTTTACTGCTATCCTTGGGAAAAACGGGTCAGGGAAATCAACTTTGGCTAAAAATTTAAATGGATTGTTTTTACCGACAGGTGGGGTAATTTATGTAAATGGCTTCGACACGGCAGACGAGGAACACATCTGGGACGTAAGACAGTCGGCAGGAATGGTATTTCAAAACCCGGACAATCAGTTGGTATCGGCAATAGTGGAAGATGATGTGGCATTTGGACCTGAGAACCTTGGAATTGAGCCGGGAGAAATAAGGCGCCGCGTTGATAAGGCTTTGGAAGATGTTAACATGGGCGCTTTTAAGGATAAACCTCCCCATCTTTTATCCGGCGGACAGAAGCAACGGATTGCCATTGCCGGAGTTGTGGCCATGAAGCCGGAATGCATCATATTCGATGAGCCTACGGCAATGCTGGACCCTAAGGGCAGAAGCGAAATTATGAAGATAATCAAGGAACTTCACGAGGAAGGGATAACGGTGATTCTCATAACTCATTTTATGGAAGAGGCTGTTCATGCCGATAGAGTTATAGTACTCAACGAAGGTCAGGTGTATTTGGATGGCTCTCCAAAGGAAGTGTTTGGCGAAAGAGAAAAGGTTTTATCTGTTAATCTTGACATTCCGCTTGCTGTTGAACTGGCTATGAAGTTGAGAGAAAAGGGGATAGACATCCCTGACAATATTATAGAAATGGAAGAAATGGTTGAACATCTATGTCAATACAAGTAGAAAACTTAAAACATATATATGATAAAGGGCTGCCTACTCAGTCAGTAGCACTGGAAAACATAAGCTTCCGTGTAGATGATGGCCAACTTTTGGGAATAATTGGTCATACCGGGTCGGGAAAATCCACATTGCTGCAACATCTCAACGGGCTGCTAAAACCGGAAGAGGGAGCTATTATAGTAGGAGGTGTGGATATTACTAAGCCTAATGTTTCCATGGTGGATATAAGGAAGCGTATAGGACTGGTGTTCCAATACCCTGAGTATCAGTTGTTTGAAGAAACTGTTGCCAAAGACGTGGCTTTCGGGCCCAGAAACTTAGGACTCAATGAAGAAGAGATTGAAGAGAGAGTAAAAGAAGCTATAGAATTGGTGGGTCTTGACTACGAAGCCATCAAAGACAGGTCACCTTTTGAATTGTCCGGGGGACAGAAGAGAAGGGTTGCCATTGCAGGGGTTATATCCATGAGACCGGAAGTACTCATTTTAGACGAGCCTACGGCAGGTCTTGATCCTAAGGCCCATAAGGACATTCTCGCCATGGTGGAAGAGGTTCATAGAAGAACCGGGAATATAACGATTCTCGTATCCCATAATATGGCCGATATCGCCAGACTTTCAGACAAGATTTTGGTAATAGACAGCGGCAAATTGGTTACTTTGGGAACACCAAAGGAGGTTTTCTCCCATAGGGATGAACTTAGCCGCATAGGTCTGGATTTGCCTCCTATTACCCAAATGACGGAAGCATTGCGGGAGAGAGGGATGGATATAAAGGAAACCATTCTTTCCGTGGAAGAGGCGGCGGAAGAAATTGCAAAATACCTAAAAACAGAGGGAAAAATATGATAAGAGATATTACGCTGGGTCAGTATTTTCCGGGGGAATCCCCAATACACAAACTGGATCCCAGAGTTAAGATAATAGCCACGCTTTTATTCATAGTGGAATTATTTATTGTAGACAATTTCATAGGGTTTGCCATGGCGGCAGTGGCACTGGGAGTGGTCATTGGAGTATCTAAAGTTCCCATAAGCTACATATTGCGGGGACTAAAGCCAATACTGATAATCCTCATCTTCACCTTTGCTTTGAACATGTTCATGGTGGATGGCACCGTTATATGGTCGTGGAAATTTTTGAAGATAACGGAGGAAGGTCTGGAGATTGCAGTTTTCATGGCCATAAGGCTTATTTTGTTGTTGATGGGCTCATCCATGTTAACCTTGTGTACAAGACCCCTTGCCCTGACAGATGGAATTGAAAGGCTCCTTTCTCCCTTTAAGAAAATAGGGGTGCCGGCTCATGACATAGCTATGATGATGACCATAGCTCTGAGATTTATCCCAACCCTTCTTGAGGAAACGGATAAGATAATGAAGGCACAGCAGGCCAGAGGTGCGGACTTTGAGACGGGAAATCTGATAAATCGCGTGAAAGCCCTGGTTCCTATATTGGTTCCCCTTTTCGTCAGTGCCTTCGGAATAGCGCGTGATCTGGCAATGGCTATGGAAGCCAGATGCTATAGAGGGGGAGAAAATAGGACCAGAATGAATGCAATGGTACTTAAAGGAAGAGATTTCTTTGCCATAGTGTTACTGGCGATTTTTGCAGCTGCTATAATAATACAATCGAAGGTGCTTTAATAATGAGACAGAGAAATATTAAAAATCTGGAAGAGAGGCTGGAACTGAATTCCACATATTTAGTACGGGAACCTAAAGCCTGGAAAGGCCGGTGGAGACAGGTATTTGGTAATGACAATCCCATTTACTTGGAAATAGGCTGCGGTAAAGGACAGTTTATAAACAGGAAGGCCATGTTAAATCCACAGATAAATTATATAGCAATAGAAGGGCAGAGCAATGTGGTGCTCCGAGCAATGGAAAAAGCCCAAGATGCCGGACTGGGGAATTTACGCATTTTTATCACTTTTGTCAATGATCTGGAAGATTATTTTGAAAAAGGTGAATTAACGGGAATCTATCTGAATTTCAGTGATCCATGGCCCAAGGCACGCCATGCCAAAAGAAGGCTTACTTACCGTGAAAGGTTACTCAACTACAAAAAAGTTTTGTGCAACGGAGGTGCAATTGAGTTTAAGACTGACAATGATTCGCTCTTCGAGTTTACACTGGAAGAGATGGAAGCGGCCGGGCTTAGTATCGAGGAGATGACAAGAGACTTGCACCAGAGTTTATATGATGCAAAAACGGTTAAAACCGAATATGAAGAAAAGTTTTCTGCCAAAGGGAAAAGCATAAATTACGTAAAGATAAAGTGAGTGAGCATAAATATACCCCCCATAGCGGGGGTGTTGTTGTGTTTTGGACATGTTTTCACACAAAAAAACTTAAAAAATTTGATTGAGACGACAAAAAATGAAAAATATGGCTTTACTTCTTAATAGTAGTTGTTGTAAAATAGAAACATCTAGTTGCATAATTATGCCATACTACAGAAAGCGAGAGAATGTATGAAACCGGGGAAGAATTTGAAAAAAATAATATCAGTCATACTGATAGGGTGTCTCCTGATTACGGTGATACCATTTGACAGTTACAGTTTTGCTAATAAAGGTGCAAACTCCCAAGCAGGTGTCGAGGGTGTTGAGACCTCCCTATCAGAGGAGGATGAAAAGAACCTTTCTACTGAAGATGTACAAGGAGAAGTTGTTGCAGAGGAAGAGTCTGTGCCTTTGAAAGGGACTTCAGAAGAAGACTCGGCGAGTCTGGTAGGCGGAAGTCGTGTCGTAGCACAAGGGTATCAGGCTTTGGCATCTGAATCCATGAGCCAGGTGGAGTTTGAGGCAATTCAAAAGGAAATTTCCGACCTGGAAGCAAAAAAGAAGATTCATCAGGCCAAGATGGAAGGGTCAGGAAGCGTAAGCGATCCGTATTTGATCTATACTGCAGATGACCTGAGAGCAATGATGGAAAACGATAATAGCTGTTACAAGTTGATGTGCGATATCGACTTGGAAGGCAAGCCATGGAGACCGGTAGGATATTATTACTGGTATCCGTTTATGGGATATCTGGACGGAAATGGATACAAGATTACCAACCTTTACATAGGGGGAACGGGAGACGACGCATGGGATATTAATGCGGGAGGTCTGTTCGGTTACCTAGAGGGCCGTGTGGAAAATTTGGGCGTTGAAACAGTCAAGGCTCAGAGACAAGGTGTAGATTTTGCAGGATATGCCGGAGGAATCGCCGGTGTTGCCAATGCACCTGCGGAAATTATCAACTGCTACTTTAACGGATATGTAGCAGGCGCTTATAATGCAGGCGGTATAGCCGGCATAGCTTATCCGGGAACAATAATTGAGAACTGTGCTGTCATCGGAACGGTGGATATGTCACAGCTTTTTGAATATAGACACGACAACAATGCAAAGTATGCCAAAGATTGCTTTAATGCGGTCATGGAAGTAGCAAAGTTAGCAATGGATGTCGGTGGGAATATAGCTGTAGAAATTAGTAACGGCGATGTTTTCGGGGCCGTACTTGTCGCATGTGAGGGCGTGTTCAAAATTCCTAACCTGACTAAAGAGCTGACCACTACAGAGTACCTTACCAAGATGAGAAAGTCCAACATCGGAGGCTTGGTAGGACTCAATTACGGAACAATAAACAATTCCTATTCCGCCGCAAAGCTGTACAATGTACATACAGGTCTTATGACCAATTCCACTAATGTAGGGGCAATTACTGCCACATATATGGATGGCTCAGCTGTCATTGATTGTTATTACGACGTGGCTTTTGAAGATGAGCAGGATGAAAACAATATTTATGAAAGCTGTGCCAGAACCAAGGCCGGACTAATTACACAGCTCTCTGACAACCCACAGTGGGATTGCAGTGCTGCAGTACTGTCTGCAGAATCTACAGAAGGATATCCGCTTCCTGTTGTCAATTATGTGGACCGTTCCAAGAGATATGCCAAAGACAGCAACGGCAATTACATAATGAAAAATGGGGAAAAGGTAGTATATGAACCGGAAATTTATTACAAGAGCAGAGTTTTGATGAAAGTTCGTCAAAATTTCGTTATAGGTGAAGAACAGGAAAACGGTGCAATTAAGTGTACCATCTGTGAAAACCTGCCAAAGGGCTCAAACAATCGTGCAGTTACAGGTATATATCAAAGAGGTTCTACCTCAAGACCGAACCATGTTCATGACATAGAGTCGCTCCTTGCCATGCAGGAATCAAAGGAACTTCACTTTATCCTTTGCGACGATATAGACTTTCTGGTAAGCGATGGTGTGAATACCGTCCAGAAGTACTGGTGGCCTGTGGGTAAGACCCACTTCTCACCTAGCAAGGGATCCTTAAAGGGAAATTTAAGTGCTAATCCAGACAATTATATTGCTCTTGGCATTAAGCCAAAGGAAATAAATAGCGAGAAAGAGAGATTTGCCATTAAGAATCTCACTGTTCAAACGGATAAACTTGCCGGATTTTTCTCCTGCCTGAGAGGAACCTTCTCCGATATTAATGTGGAGTTGTCCTCAGGGCAATGGACGAATTGGAAATCGGGGATAAAAGGACGTAACAACAACATTGTGGCAATATCCACCGTAGGAGAGAAGGGTTCTGCCGGGGCAATTGCGGCAGAAACGGTAACGGGAGCCCTTATAAGAGATTGCCGTGTTGGAGGCGTAGGAAGCTCTAAAAATCTGAATCCAACTAACGAGGAAGCCTATGTGGAAGGCTCCCTTCGCACCGGAGGAATGGTAGGTCTTTTCAATGATGGATCCTATATTAAAAATTGTGAAGTTGCCGTAGTTCCCAATAGCAGAAATTTCCAAATGCACCTTGACGAAGATAAGTATAAAAAGAATCTGGATGCAATTGCTGCCTGCTCTGATACACTGGCATCGGCGGTCAAGGGGCTCAGACAATTTGAGAAAATCTTGCTCAAAGCCGGAAACGAGGACGCAGTTGGGGCAGACCGGGCTTTATCTCCTACAAAGGATTCCCCTAAGGTAAAATCGGGGAAAAGCAGTGACGATATGTTCAAAGATTGGAAGACCTCCCTGTGGAAGATTGAAGCGGTTACACCAATTCTGGATTTTTATAAGGAAAGATATTGGGATGTATGTACAGGGGGCCTTGCGGGAGATGCCTATGGCAAAGCTTATGATTGTACAATATACACATTGAGAAACGAAATATATTCTTCATGGTTTTGGTACGGAGATATTTTTGGAAGAGAGAACTTCGTCGGTGAGGATGAAGATACCTATGTAAAGAGTCTTGAAGAGATGGGAACACAGGGGAATACAAAGGCCCTGTCACAGAAACATCTGTGTGAAGATACTAATGTAAAGCCACTGTCTGCTGTGAAGGTGGGGGTCAAAGGCATAGGAACAGAAGCAGAGCCGTTACTGGTATACAATGAAGAAGATTTAAGAGCAGTGGCTAAGGAACTGGCAAAGGGCAATTCTCTGGAGAATGCATACATAAGACAGATGGGGGACATTGAGCTTTCCGCTGATTTTGAATGTATGGGACTGTCTTCAAGAACTTCTTTCAAAGGCGTATATGATGGTAATGGATGCAAAATAAAGAACCTTAACATATCAAATGATAGCGGAGCTGCATTGTTCTACAGGCTTGAAGGCGGTGCCATCTGTAATCTCACCATCGACAATGGAAGATTTTCCGCACCGGTAGCTGCAGCACTTGTGGTTGAGGCAGACGAACTTTCTGTAATATCCAATTGTGCAAGCCTTTCAGTGGTATCTTCCACCGGACAAAAGAATAATCAGAACCATTATGCAGCCGGATTGGTAGGTAACCTTAAAGATTCATTTATGGTAAACTCCTATGCTGCTGAGACGGTGTCATCAGCAACAGGATGCAGTGTTGCCGGCTTAGTGGGTAGAATATCAGGTGAGTCACAGATTGCTAAGTGTTACACCAATGCAACTCTGTCCGGCAGTGGATATAAAGCGGGAATTTCCTTATGGTTTGATGAGGTAAGCAGCTTTATGGAATGTTATTGGCCGGCACAGGAGGGAGTTCAAGCTTTCGGTGATAGCGGGGTGGAACACAAGTACACAGATTTTGCAATAGGGAGAACAAAAAAGACCAGAGAGGAGATGAAGACCCAGGACTTCGTCAATCTTCTCAATCAGGATATAGATACCATTAACAGCGAATTGGTAAGTAGCGGTTGTGATCTTCTGAAGAGCAGTGATATACACGAATATTGCGTTGTGGATATGGAAGACTCCTTGCCGTGGGGCATAGGCGATTATTTCGGATATCCTGCATTTGAAAAGTATAGTGTGTCCGTAAGGGTAGACCAGCCTGCATACGGCAACTTGGTTATGGAGAGGTCCTGGACGGAAGCCGACGGCACCCACAGATGGATTTCCCTTCCAAAGGGCAATGCCAGAGTTCCGATAGGTTCCACCGTAAGAGTGACCATGGAGGGGCTGCCGGTAGACAAAGAAGTAGATTACTGGACGGTAAACGGAGAAAAGAACTACAGTGTTTCTACAGGATACAACGAGACAGTTGTCAGAGAAGACACTGTACTTGGAGTTGTCATCAAAGAAGGAATTCCGGTGGCAGACCAGACACGGAATATAACGGTCAA
The DNA here is from genome assembly GCA_045592265.1 of Candidatus Fimisoma sp. Lineage (GTDB taxonomy): Bacteria > Bacillota > Clostridia > Peptostreptococcales > Anaerovoracaceae > Fimisoma. Next base: position 9,435 of record JAZNUK010000108.1, read on the forward strand.
AACACCTAGTAACGGTACATTAAAATTATATATTGACGACAAGTATGCAAGAAGCAATGAAGAGAGAAGCTTTATTGTACAATTAACCAATATCGGAGAATTGTTCTACAATGGCGAAGAAGCTGTTTTCATTGATGAAAAGACAGAAACCCTTCTTGAAAAGGGGCAGAAAATAGAGCGTATCGTTGAAGAAGGAGAAGCAGGCTATAGTTTTGATATACCATATGGCGCTGAAGTGAATGTTGAGTTTGTCCCTGATGAGGGCTATGAACTGATAAAGTTCCGCTATAATGAACAGGACTTCATGGCAGGAGATTTAGAAGATACAGAAGGGAAATTGTCATTTACGGCAGATGATGCTGTGTGGCTTAAAGCCTTTACGGCCGTAGAGGGAACCTCTTTGAGCAATGTTGATGAGCAGTCGGAAGAAGAAGGTGCTACGAAGAGACAAGTAGCCGGAATGGCACTGAATTCCATCGAGCCGGGAATAACAACTTTAGGAGTGGAGGACGTATCAGAAGATCCGGGCGATGAAACCGACTTTGCAGGCGGCTCCGGAACAAAAGAAGATCCGTATTTGATAAAGACCATCGAGCAGCTGATGAGGATAAAGCATTATTTGAAGTGGGGATATCATTTCAAATTGATGAACAATCTGGACTTCAATGACCTGGATGGAGATGGCGTAACGGGAGAACCGGGAGATACATATAAGGAGGTCTATGGTGATGAATGGGTTGCCATAGGAACTGACGGCACTTATTTCACTTTCTCAGGAGTCTTTGATGGCAATGGATATGGCATTTCCAACTTGACTGCTACAAGCAGTTCCACCGGAGGCCTTTTTGGATATTGTAACGGTGTAATACAGAACCTGCATGTTTCCAACTTTGATATCGACACTACAGCCCAATCTGCAGGAGCCATAGTAGGAATCCTCCTTGGAGGCGGCGTTGTGGATCAGTGCGGAGTTGAAGATGTTACCATCGTATCTGCCCATAATGTAGGAGGTGTGGTAGGAGAAGTACATAGAGGCGGAAAAGTCAGCAATGTTTATGCCTATGGAGCAGATCTCAGCATAAGAAACCTATTCATTGCCAATAGAGCAGAAGATGCCCTCCTTGGCGGTGGAGGTTCAGGAATAAATAATTGGAAAGACGTGTATGAAACTCTCATGCCGATATACCAGACAGCTGTAGGATTTTTCACCGGAGATAGTAGCTTTTACAAAGTGACCTCCGATATATTAAAGAGTAGTCTTGCAGGTGAGATACGCACGGCTACAATAGGAGGCATTGCAGGTTACTTGGCAGGAGAAATAGAATATGCATATGCTGAGGCAGACGCAGGCTTTTTGGGGGCTCTGGGAACAGTAGGCAGCGGAATGTTGACACCTCACACTGGTATGGTTGTCGGAAGAAACTATAACGGAACTATGAAGAACTGTGTAGGTTATGCAGACAAAGCCCTTGCTAATCTGAAATTCATGGATGATGAAGACATTTATCTTGATTGGAGTTCTCCTAATGGCAGAACAGCAGGAGGGCTTGTTGCCGCTATGAATAAGGAGGGGCGAATATTATACAATAATGATTTGTGGTATGTACAAACGGATAGTTATGAAACTACTACGGTTCAGTGGAGGGAAAAAACCGGAGCCAGACTGCAGCTTAAAGTGTTAAAGGATGCTATTGTTGATGACAGGGATGATTCTCCATATAATTCTAATTCTTATAACGAGGACATATCTTGGACACAGATTGAATTAGGCCAAAAGGCATCGGGCGGAGAGACAGGTTCGTCGACTTCGGCTCCGGAAAAATTTGTGGAAATACCTGGGGATGAAAATAAAGATGGAGTATATGAAATACATACACCGGGAGAACTTGCATATCTGGAATACAAATGCTCAAGAAGCTATCAATTACAGAACGACATTTTCTTAAAGAGATGCGATAATGATGCTGACCCGGTTAAAGATGCAAATGGACACAGAGTATATTGTACAAAAAAAGAAAATGGTGAGCACACTTGCGTAGACTGGGGATACTGGGCTCCTATGTGCAGAGATAGAGACCAGTATTTTGACGGAGAGCTGGACGGCAACGGCTACACCATATATGGACTCAATGTAGGTGCTACCGAATCAGGAGGCCTGTTTGGGTATGTACTGGGCAGCGTCCATGATTTGAACATAATGATTGAAAAAATCGATGCCTATGGTCCGGCTGGAGCCTTGGCAGCAGGAGTATTCCACAGAGGAAGCATAGAGCGATGCTCAGTAATAGGCCCTAATGCTTTGGCGAGAGTTAAAGGATGGGAAACCAACGATGCAGTCAGCGAATGGGACATCAACGGCGGAGCCAACGATGATGGCGGCGGTGTCGGCGGTCTTGTAGGGATCTTAGGTAAAGATGCAGTGGTTAAAGACTGCTATGTAATAGCCGATGTTACTAACGAGAATTTCTATGCCAGACTCAACTACGATTGGATGGGAACATATTTCGCAGATGGACTTGGTGCCGGAGTGGAAAGCTTTGATGCAATCAAAGAAGGCATGAAAGGATTTAAAGAAGCCACTATGCCTGCAGAGAAAGTTCTGGCCGTAGGAACAGCTTTGATTAATACTGTCAAGGCAGTTGGTAATTTCGCCTTTGACTGGAGCATAAAGATTTATGACAGTTGCCTTGGAGGAATTGTGGGTGAAAGCCGGGGCGAAATCATAAATTCTTACTGTATTTCCATTGTTGACAACAGAATTCCAAACACCCACGACGCAGCATTGGTGGGTCGTCTCAGAACAGGAACCGTCGAGGGCAAGATTATTCACGAGTCTCAGATGGTACGCAACTGCTATTACCAGGTGGGCTCCGGTGAAGGTGAGTACGGAACTGAGCTAAGCGATGCTGATATGAAGAATACGACTTCCTATAAAGGATTCGACTTTAAGTCAACATGGCATTGTGATGGCTCTTTCTATCCTGTACCAAAAACACATAGGTGGCTAAAGCTGACGGAGGCAAACAAGAAGAATGGAACACCTTTGTTTAAGGAGGGAAAAGGAACGGAAGAAGATCCGTTTATAATAACTAATGTTATTGAATTTATGATGATTAAAGAAGTCTTGGGAGAACAGTATTATTACAAGTTAGCCAATGATATAGAATTAGCAATAGGAAATAACTATTGGTTCGGTGGTTTTGACAGCAGATTTGATTTGGCATCAGATCTTAATTCCGATTACGAGGCATTTAGAGGACATTTTGACGGCAATGGCTATAAGATAACCGTTACGGGAGAAATGGCGGCAGAGGCAAGCACATGGGATGAATATGCATACGCAGGACTCTTCCCGGTTGTGTCCGGCTCCATTACCAATCTCGAAGTTGAAATAACAGAACACTTTGGTGAAGACTGTGAAGTGGTAGGAGGCCTTGTTGGACAGCTGTTATCCGGCGGATTGATAGAAAATGTTAAAGTAAAATGTAAAGACATCGAAGGAGAGGAAAAACTAGGCGGTTTAGTCGGTAAGGTTGAGAGAGGTGCAACCGTAAAGAATGTAATGGTTGAGTTTACAGGGGAAGGATTAGACCCTGATGTGGTTTGCGAATGTGGTCTCCTGGTAGGCGAAAACGAGGGAACAGTTGAATTTGCATATCTGTATGGAGCGAACTCAAGAATAGATGGAAGAGACAACATCTTTATAGAAGAGGATAGAGGAACATCGAGCAATTTCTACTATACCACTGACAGCAAGGTAGATAAGGATGATGAGAGTAAAGCTGTTTTTGTTGAAGATGCAAGAAGACAATTAGAATCCGCATATTCCGGCTTTGACTTCAATCATACATGGGCTATCGATAAAAACGGAAATCTTGGATTGAAGACATTGCGTAGCGTAAAGCAAAATCTTTGGGACTATAATGAAGCTTTGGGAGCCGCAGCGGAGAAAAGGGATACTGAAATAAGAGGTACGGGAACGGAAGAGGATCCGTACATCATAGATTCAGCTAATGACTTAGCTGCAATTGCTAATGTAATTAGTAGCAATAAAAGAGGGTTTAAAGGCGTGTACTTTAAACAGACAGAAGATATAGATTCCACCCAACTTCAATATTTCTCTTTAGGCACTACATCGGCACCTTTTGGTGGAAATTACGATGGCGGCGGAAAGACTATATACACCGATGAGAAGGCACTCTTCTACTCAATAGACGGAGCGGTTATCAAGAACTTGAACATTGTATCATATAACACGAAAGTTAGATCCGACGATATGGCTGATGGTTTGGCTTACAGCAGTAGTAATTCCCTTATCCTTAATTGTCAGATAAGGTATAATAACGGACAAGTGCGTCTGGCGGCTAACACAGCCTCAGGGGAAGGCGGTATCGTTGGAAGAGCAGTGAATACAAATATAATCAACTGCCTTGTTGATGCAAATTTCACAAAGTTAAATCCTTCAGCCCTCTATCAGGGTGGACTTGTAGGGAACTACGAATGTGATGACCACTATAATGGTGATATTGTTGGTATAGAGGACTCGACAATGCCTATTATTTCAAATTGTGTATTCACAGGTGGTAGTGGAAACAACAGCCTAACGACAGCAGTGGGAGCATTCGGAATTCCTGACGGTGCGTTACTGGACAATGTATTAACTTTGACACGCGATAACACAGATACGGCCGAGATGGAAGGACATGCGGAAGAATTAAATATTGCCGACGGTGTTCCGGAAGAGATTTTCGATGACCTGTATTGGTGGAATTATAACCAATCTACCAAGAAGCTTGAACTGGTTCCGGGAAATAAGACCGTGACCATTAATGAGTTGGACGGAATTACAGTAGAAGCAGCATACAAGTCTTACCAAAGGGATGATGGTGATGGATGGAAAGAAATAGAATTGGATAGAGAAGGACAATCCACTTTTACCATAAACCTGCGAAAAGGTGCTGAGCTCATGATTCAGGCAGCAGATAGCCAAAAGGATAGCAACAGTCAAAAGGAGGCTGCCATAATATCCTGGGAGGTACTGCATGGTGATGGAAGTGAAGAGCATCTCGAAGACACACAGGCTGTGGAGCTAACTGTGGATGACAATGTTACAATCAATCTATATGACAATAGTGAGATCAGACATTTGATAGTGGAGGAACCTGAAGAAGCACTGTTCTGCACGAGCGAAACCATTACCGTCAGCAAGTTGGTTGATAAGGGATTTAGATTCTTCAAGAGGTACACTTACGGTGACGATGAAGAAATGACTGAGGGTGAATTAGCCAATATCACGCTAAGCTTGCCGGCAGATGTTGCCACAAGAGGCGTTAAGGAATTGGTAGCAACCTATAACGGCATTCAGGCCACATTCGAGGCAACGGTTGTTCAAGATGCTGTCAATCCAAGTCAGATAGGCTTTGTAAGATACGGACAGAGTTCCGTTCAAAGTGATGCCAATGGTCTGGTCATAAGGAATAACGGAAATAATTCTGAAACCAGAAAGGGATATATTAAATTCGATTTGACCGGCATTAAGCAAGATACGGCGGAGAGTGGGTTAAAAATAAAATCCGTTAAGATCAAGTATAATGTCCGTTTGAACCAGAAGGTGGCCAATGGAAAGACTTTGCATCTAAAAGAAGTTAAGGAGACAACATGGCTTTCATCTAATTTGACCTGGAATAATGCTCCGCAGATTTCCAGCTTAATTAAGAGTAGTGATAAAATATATAGTTACTCGACACCTGCGGAAGTTGTTATGGATGTTACAGGTTATGTAAGAAGTAGGATTTCTTCCGGCAATACGGCTACCTTTGCCTTGGAAATTGGCACGTGTAATACAGAATGTGCCTATGTTCCGATTAGCGGTGACGGAGCACCGCAGCTCATAATTGAATGGGAGTAAGTTTGTTATGAAAGAAAAGCTAAACAAAAAACAGATAATAATAATTGCCGTTGCAGCAGCCATTGTGGTTGCTGCAGTGGTTTGCATCTTTGCTTTCGGCAATGGGGGCAGCAATTCCAAGGTGCCTAAAACCACAGAGGAAATAATGGAAAGAGCTGTGGAAGAGTTTGAGGCCATGGAAAGTTTCCAATTGGACAACAAGATGGTAATGACCATGGAGAACCAGGGAGAAACTATGACAATGGACGTTCTTCTCACAAGCTTCTACAAAAAGGATGATGCCATTAAAAAAGCCATCAGCACCATCTCTATAGAGGGTCTGGGCGCATATTCAACCAACTATTTCGCCGAAAAGAGCGGAGATGGCTATATTCTTTACTCTAACATGGAGGGCGGAGAAGAGTGGACAAAAACCACTGTGGCAACAGAGGAAGAACTTCCCATGGGGGATCCACAGGCAGAGGTTCTCAAATTCCTTAAAGGCGTTAACAACTATGAAAGAGTAGGCTCGGAAAAAATTTCAGACATCAATACCGTAAAATACCAGTGTGTTTCAAGTCCTAAGGACATGAAACAGACATTGGAAGCCTCAGGCATACTGGAACAGGCGGGTAATGATGGGCTTTCAGAAGATGAACTTGAAAGCATATATGAACAAATGGAAGAGATGAAGTTTGTCGTGTGGATAGGAAAGGAAGACTATCTGCCATATAAAGTGGAAATGGATTTAGGCAATTTTATAACCACCATGTCCAACTTCGCTGACATAGATGAAAGTCAGAAGCAGTCATTGGAGATGATGAAAGGTTTAACTATGACCTACACCATTACCAACTATAATCAACTTGGGGAAACTGCTCTTCCTGATGGAATTGAAGGAGCCCCCGAGGCATAACCGGAAGGATAAAGAAACCTTCAGCAAACAGGTAAGTACAAAAACAGAGGGGTAGGAATTTACCCCTCTTTTAGTGCAAAAGAATTGCTCCTTTCATCTATGCAGCGGTATTAAGACTTTTTATTTTAAAAAGATATATATTCGCCGGGGTCCACATACACACCATCTCTCAGCATTTCAAAATGCAAGTGTGCAGGTTCCATAGCTTCAAAAAGTCCGGTTGAACCTACGCCGCCGATTATCTGTCCGGCAGTGACAACATCACCTGTTTCCACCATTTCGTCAGTGGAGAGATTGGAGTAGATAGTGATAAAACCGTTTGGATGTGTTATTTCTACGGAAGTTCCGTATCTGTCATCCTCATATACGGCGGTAACTGTTCCCTCTCCTACTGCTACAACCTGTGTATCCTCAGGAGCCTCAATGTCAATTCCGCAATGGGTCATGTATTGATCCAAGGTAACGGAGTAGATAAGGGTATCCATGGAATAAGGATTGGTTATGGTATACTCCGGATGGTTGACCGGATTCAAGAACGGAGAAACGGCTTTTTCGCCGGAAGAGTTTTCTCTACTATCCACCGTAGGGATTTCTTTTGAAACTTGGGAAGCTTCCTCATTGCCGGAAGACAGCTCTTCTTTTACTAAGGAGTCCTCCGCTTCATCAGAAGTTTTAGCATTTTCTGAAACAGGAATGTTGGTATTGCTGTCGTTAATTTTATCTATATTAGACTTAACGGTAAAAATCGAAGTGAGAGCGATGACGCAGAAGCATAACATCAGGACGACTGCAACTTTATCTTTTTCTTTTTTCTTTTGTGCTTGACGCATAATTTCACCTCCAGTTACCAGTATTGTTTACAAAAAAGCAGATTTTCATACAAAAACAAACTTGTAATAATTGCAAGTTCATAATATAATGGATTGAAATTTATTGAAGAAAGGGAAAGGTATAATCCTCACCCCCATATAGAAGGCAATGGGATTATGCAAGATTGAGAAATGGCAGAAATGATATTTGCTTCAAACAACGGAAGAAAGATTCCAAAGGAGGACAAAATTTTTGGAATAAGCAATCGTGCAAAGGCGATGGCAGCCAAAGAAGGAAAAGAAAGGGTTATAAACGCCACTATAGGAGCTCTCCTTGACGACGAAGGGAATCTTATCGTTCTGTCATCAATAGATGAGGTTTTTAAAACTTTGGGAGCCAGAGAATATGCAGAATATGCACCTATAGGAGGAACTGCCGGATTTAAAGAAGCGGTGAAGAAAGACCTTTTTAGGGAATTTACAAGTGATAGGTTT
>JAZNUK010000109.1:0-4861 GCA_045592265.1 Candidatus Fimisoma sp.
ATGGCTACGATCCGACTTCTATGATTTCCTTAATGAAGGTTTTGATACTATTGGAAGAAAGGCCTTCGCCATCCTGCCCCGTAACTCCGCTGGTAAAAAAGTATTTGATTTCAAACACTCCTCTTGGTGTCTGCATATACTTGCCGTTTATGGAACGGCTTACGGTAGATTCGTGAACCCCCAAAGTATCTGCCACCTGTTTAAGAGTGAGAGTTTTGATGTACTTGTTACCCTTGTCCAAAAACTCACGTTGGTGCTTCACCACGGCGCTTACCACATTGTAGATGGTCTGTTTCCGTTGCTCAATACTCTTGATAAGCCACATAGCCGCGTTGAACCGTTCCGTTAAATATTTGGACACTTCCTCGTCATTTTTTGATTCCTTGGAAAGGGTCGAATAGTACGGGCTAACCATAAGATGCGGTACGCTGCTTTCGTTGGTGACCACAACATAATCATCGTTAACCTTCTCCACAACCACATCGGGCACCACATATCTGATGCCTTCATCTGTTGCAAAGCTTCTTCCCGGCTTAGGTTCCTGGCTCCTGATTAAATCGCAAACCATCTGTACTTGACTTGGAGGAATTCCCACTTCCTTTGAAACCCTGCTGATTCTGTTTTCTGCAAGATCTTCCAGATGATTTACAATAATATATTCTACAACGTCTTCCAGCAAACCTTTGGCTGCAAGCTGGATTATGAGACATTCGCGTAAGTCCCGGGCCGCCACACCGTAAGGTTCAAAGGTATGAATCACTTCAAGAACTCTTTCAACCTCTTCTTCGGTGATGCCGAAAGCTTGAGCAACCTGAGTCGTCGTTAATGTGAGATATCCGTTTTCATCAAGAGCTTCTATTATATATCTGCCTATCTTCATCTCTTGTCCCTTTAGGCGGGAAAAGGTCAGCTGAAGAAGGAGAAAATCCTCCAGTGTCTGGTCTTTGCTCACATACTGTTCCAGGGAGTAGGCCTCTCTGTCTTTTGAGTATTCCCACTGCTTATAGCTGATGTCGTCGTATTCTTCTCTGATTTTTTCTCGTAGGTCAAAATCACTATTGGAATCCTCTTCTCCCATGACTGAATCGAACCCGTCTTCATCAACGCCTCCCGTGGCTTCCGTTGCAGGGGCAGATTCTTGCTTGTCCATCTCCAAAACCGGATTTTCCAACAGCTCTCCCTGGACAAATTCCTCCAATTCCTGAGTGTTAAACTGGAGTATGCGAATTGCCTGAATCAGTTCCGGGGTCATGGTCAGTTTTTGCGTCTGTTCAATTGTCAAACCATAACTCAGTTTCATATCTACCTCTGCTGCGATCTTAAAATGTGTCATGGCTACTTTGAAAACAAGTCATGTCCATGACCTTCATCTGCGTATCATCACATATGCAATTATTATACCAAATTGCCCTTTTTATTTCAACCCCGGAAAGGACAACTGTACTTTGCAAAGGCGCCATTTATCCTTTACTTTTTATCTTTTACTCTTTACCCTTTACCTTTTGTCCTTGACCCTTTGACTCCTTATTTGAGACCCGGGAACCCAAGTTGCCTCAAAGCTTCAAATAAAATAATGTTGGCAGAATTGGACAGATTAAAGGATCTGGTCCTGGTATCGGCACTCATGGGAATCCTTACCGCCGTATCTTTATGCTCTTCGACAAAGTCTTTCGGAAGGCCTTTTGTCTCCCTTCCGAAGAGAATAAAATCACCGTCTTCATAGGTGACATCTGCGTATATGTTTCCACCCTTAGTGGTAGCCAGCCATAGTCTTTGATCTCCGTATTTTTCCATAAAAGCTTCCAAACTTTTGTGAACCTCCAGCTCTACATAGGGCCAGTAGTCCAGTCCTGCCCTCTTTACGGATTTATCATCTATGGAAAACCCTAAAGGTTCCACAAGATGAAGTTTGGTGCCAGTTGCTGCACATGTTCTGGCAATATTCCCTGTGTTAGGCGGAATTTCCGGTTCTACAAATACGATATTTAAACTCATTTTTTCTCTCTTTCTGCTTAACCCGCTTAGTGTTTTTCTTCTATATCTAACTGCCGTCCCCCTTGACAATGATAACAAATTTTCAAAAAAGGTAAAGACAAAAATGGAAAACTGTTATATAATTTTGCGTTGTGATTATTTCGCACGGGAGTAATTGGAGTAATAGACGGAGGTACTGAAATGAAAACTGTAAAAATCGGTCTTCTGGGTCTTGGCAATGTGGGGAGCGGAACTTACCGCATTCTCACAGAGAACAAGGAAATTATTGAGAAGAGAACCGGTTGCTGCCCTGAAGTAGTAAAAATTCTTCAGCGCAATCCCGGGAAGAAACGTCTTGTTGATGTGAATCCTTCTCTGCTGACCGAAGACCCTGACCATATTATAAATGACCCCTCCATTAATATAGTGGTGGAAATGATTGGCGGTATTGAGCCGGCAACCTCTTTCATGGTACAAGCCATGAAGGCAGGCAAACACGTGGTAAGTGCAAACAAGGCTGCCATTGCTGCCAACTATAGACTTTTGACCAACACGGCAAAGGAAATGGGAGTTGAGTTTCTCTATGAGGCCAGTGTTGCCGGGGGTATCCCTGTTCTGACTTCTATTGAGGGAGCCTTGGCTGCCAACAACTTTGTGGAAGTGATGGGCATTCTCAACGGAACTACCAACTACATTCTTACCAAAATGACGGAGGAAGGTCTGGCTTACGATGAAGTTTTAAAAGATGCTCAGGCAAAAGGCTTTGCAGAGGCTGACCCTACCGCCGATGTGGAAGGAATTGATGCTGCTAACAAGCTTTCCATCCTAATGGCTCTTGCCTTCGGCAAGCATATTCACCCGGATTCAATTCCGACTGTAGGTATTACGGGAGTGTCTGCTGATGACATACAGGCTGCGGCAGAATCCGGCAAGAAGATTAAGCTTATTGGCAAGGCTTCACTGAGAGACGGAATGGTTGAATATATGGTTTCCCCTATGCTGCTTGACATTAATCATCCTTTGGCAGGGGTAAGCAACGAGTTTAACGCTGTATATGTAACCGGCGATATGGTGGGAGAGCTGATGTTCTACGGCAGAGGCGCAGGTCCCCTTCCTACGGGAAGCGCAGTATGCGGCGATATAGTAAGCATTATGAAGAAGCTGTAAGTTGCTAATTAAATCCATTAAAATTGCTGCAGTTGTGTCTGCTATAATACCGGTTTCAATTGAATTTATATAACACTAACGATTATACGGAGGAGTAAAAATGAGTTTATACAAAGATTGGGTTGCTCTGATGGAAAGTCAGACTGAAGAAACATTTGAAGCTTTCTGGAAGGAATACAGTGAAGCGGAAACTAAGATTTATGAATACATTCTGGAAAACAAGGATGTTCATTTGGCAGGAACAGTTAAAGAGCTGGCAGAAAAATTTGATGTTCGTCAGGTTATCTTTACAGGATTCCTGGATGGTATCAATACCAGCCTTAATGCTGCCAATGATTTGGACAAGATTACAGAGGATACGGCTATCGACCTTGATATCGACTTTGACAATCTGTTCTTCAATATGCTGAAGGCTGATGCGGACTATCTGTACACCCTTCCACAGTGGGAAGATGTGCTTACAGAAGAGCGCAGAATAGAAATCGTTAAGGAGTTTAAGCGTTCCAGAACGGTTGTAAAAGAAAAAGAGCCGGGTAGAAATGACCCGTGCCCATGCGGAAGCGGCAAGAAGTACAAGAAATGCTGCGGCGCAAATAAATAGTTTTAGGTTTAGGCAGTACCGGATTTTTCGGTACTGTTTTGTTTTGGTTGGCTTTACTTTAGTTGCTTTGTTTTTTGGGTTTGTTCTGATTTGTTTTTACTTAGTTCGCTTTGGTTTACTTTGTTTTTATTTGCTTTGGTTTGATTTGTTTTTATTTGCTTTGGTTTGGTTTGTTTTTATTTGGCGCCGGTTCGATTGAACTGTAGGGCGTGCAGTCTAGCTTCTCCCCCATTAGCTTTTCCAAAAGAGCAGGATCCCGGGTGAGCGCCTCCTTCTCCTCTTTTGAAAGGTGCTTTATCCTATATTCCAGCTTAGACGCTTGACTGCGGTTTTCTGTCTGCCACGCTCCTTCAATGGCTATTGGATTCCTGCCTTTGGTATATTTGGCTCCTCCGCCAACCTGTCCGCAATGCTGTTTGAAACGGCGGTTAATGTCCGTGGTAATACCCGTATATATGGAATTGTCGCTGCAACGCATCATGTAGATGTAGTACATTGTTCCCTTCTCCTCTACTACTCCGGCTAACATTTACTATCTGACCGGAGTCCTTCGTATGGACCTTATAATTTGCCTTCTTTTTTCAGAGTGTGTAGGAATGTCCGACAACCTTCCAAAATGTCGTCGTAGGTTACATCAAAATTGCCGGTGTACCAAGGGTCAGCAATGTCTCTTGGGTTCTCGGAAAAATCCAGGAGACCGTAAACCTTGTGTTCCGGGTCGCTGCCTATTATTCTCATAAGGTTGCGACGATTCCACTCGTCCATGAGCAGCAAGTAATCATAATCTTTGTAGTCCTGTTTCGTAGTCTGACGTGCCTTTCTTCTCTCTACCGGAACGCCGACTTCAGCAAGCTTGCGACGAGTCCCGTGGTGCACGTCGTTACCGATTTCCTCCCTGCTGGTGGCAGCAGAAGCAATCTCAAACTTGTGAGCCAGCCCTTCTTTTGCTACCATGTCTTTAAATACGAACTCTGCCATAGGCGACCGGCAAATGTTGCCGTGGCAAATGAATAATACTTTTATCATAGATTTCAATCTCCTTAAAATGCCATAAAATGCCCGGATTTGCGGGGATTTTTGGCTGTTTTCCATGTCTTTTGTTAGTGTGTCGTTGAGGTA
>JAZNUK010000110.1:0-8079 GCA_045592265.1 Candidatus Fimisoma sp.
ATTTGCCCCTCTTTCGGATATAGGGCTTATCGTCATGGATGAGGAACACGAGGCCAGCTACAAGGCAGATATGACGCCTAAGTATGATACTGTGGACATTGCCATGAAGCGCCTTGGATATTATAAGGGGGTATTGCTGGCAGGCAGTGCTACTCCTTCTGTAGTTTCCTATTCTAGGGTGAATCAGGGCATATATACACTCCTTTCCTTGAAGGAAAGGTACAATAATACACCTCTGCCTCAGGTGGAGATTGTGGACATGAGAAAGGAACTGAGGGCGGGGAATACCACCATCTTCAGCAACAGTCTCTATAGGCAGATAAAAGAAGAAATAGAAGAGGGGAGACAGGTCATTCTTCTGCAGAATAGGAGAGGGTATTCAAACTTCGTATCTTGCAGAAACTGCGGAAACGTGATGCGGTGTCCCGAATGTGGGATTTCCCTTACGTATCACAAAGCGGGAGAGAGACTCATGTGCCACTATTGCGGCAGAACCTTCCCCGTTCCCAAGCAGTGTCCGGAATGCGACAGCAGCTATATAAAGCATTTTGGTATAGGAACAGAACAGGTTGAGGAAGCCATAAATGAATTTTTCCCGGGAGTTAAGACGGACCGGCTGGATATAGATGCGTTAAAGACCAGAAGAGACCTTGACAGAATTTTGGATGCCTTTGGCAAGGGAGACACCAAGATACTTGTGGGAACCCAGCTTGTTGCAAAGGGTCTTGACTTTCACAATGTAGGCCTTGTAGGCATCATTGCCGCTGATGTTACTTTGAACATACCTGACTACCGTTCTTCTGAGAGAACATTTCAACTTATTACACAGGCGGCAGGCAGAGCCGGTAGAGGCCACAGAAGAGGCAAAGTAGTAATACAGACATATGAACCGGACAACTATGCACTTCTGGCTTCGGCACGCCACGATTACGAAGCTTTTTATAACCGCGAAATACAAATGCGGGAGTTTATGGAGTATCCGCCTTTTACCGACTTAATAATGGTCAACTTCACCTCCGAAGACGAGGAGCTGGCAGTAGAATGGGGAAACAGATGTAAAAGATACATGGAAAATGCTCTAAAGCAGGACCTGAAGAACGCCGGGAAGAAAGAGACGGAAAAAGATTCGGGGAAAAAGCAGGGAAAAGATACGGAGAACCCTCCTGCAAAACGCGACAATTTCAAGATATTGGCACCCCGTATGGCCTCATCGTTCAAGGGCAAAGACGCAGTAAGATTCTATCTTTTGATAAAGTGTCCTAAGGGAGAGCGAAACAGATATATCTATTATCTTGAAAATTTTAATATAATTTTGAGAGAAGAAAAAGTAAATTGCAATATGGATTTGGATGTGAATCCTTATAGCGTGTATTAGGCAAGTATAAAATAATCAGAAAACAGATAGGAGGCAAATATGGCATTAAGAAATATCGTTACAGAAGGAGACGAAATTCTGAGAAAAAAATGCAGAGAAGTGAGCGAGGTTACAGACCGTATAAAACTTACTCTTGAAGACATGCTGGAGACCATGCGCAGTCAATACGGCGTGGGCATAGCCGCACCACAGGTAGGTGTAATGAGAAGAATGTTCATTGCAGAGCCTGAGCCGGGTCGCGTGTATTACATGATAAATCCCGTTATTCTGGAGCAGAGCGGAAGTCAGATTGACGATGAGGGCTGTCTCAGTGTGCCGGGAATGATAGGAACTGTGGAAAGACCCGATTACATCAAGATGGAAGCTATGGATATTAATGGAGAAAAAAAAGTATATGAATTTTACGATTTTGATGCCAGAGTCATGTGCCACGAATACGACCATCTGGAAGGAATTCTTTATATTGACAAGGCTTCTAATATAAGGAATGCGGCGGAAGAAGAATATATTGAGGAATAATAGCCAAAACAAATAATGTGGGTTGAAAGCCGCGAAAGACAGAAGGCGAAAGTGGCGAAAATGGCAAATAACGAAAGCGGGAAACCGGTGAAAATGGGAGCCAAAAGCCGCGAGAGACAGAAAGCGGAAGTGGCGAAAATGGCAAATAACGAAAGCGGAAATCGGTGAAAGTGGGAGCCAAAAGCCGCGAAATGACGGAAGCAGAAAGAAGCGATAGGAGAAGATAGATTTTGATGAAAACAGTTTTTATGGGGACACCGGATTTTGCAGCCACGGTGCTGGATTATCTGTATCAAAGCAACAACGAAATAGCTATGGTTTTCACTCAGCCGGACAGGGCTAAGGACAGAGGGAAAAAGGTTCAGTTCACTCCGGTTAAAGAAAAGGCGCTGGAACATGGCACGGAGGTTCTCCAGCCGGAAAAGGTGAGAGGAAATGAAGAGGTCATGGACGCATTAAGAAAGGTAGCCCCCGATATTATTGTGGTGGCAGCCTATGGACAGATATTACCTGAGGAGATACTCAATCTTCCAAAGTACGGGTGCATCAACGTTCATGCCTCCTTGCTACCTAAGCTGAGAGGCGCGTCACCGATTCAGCAAGCCATCGTTACAGGCGAAACAGAAACAGGGGTCACCATAATGCAGATGGGAAAAGGACTTGATACCGGTGATATGCTTTCCTCAAAGTCATTGGAAATAGGCGATATGAATGGCAGCCGACTCCACGATGCATTGGCACATCTGGGTGGAAGCCTGCTTATAGAAACCATGAAGAGGCTTGAAGAAGGCAGTGTGGTACCGGTAAAGCAAGATGAAAGTAAGGCAACATATGCGGGCCTTATTTCCAAGAAAGACGGCAAGATAGATTTCAGCAAAAGCCCGGAGGAGATAGAAAGACTCATAAGAGGATTCGACCCGTGGCCGGGAGCCTTTTGCTTTCACGGAGATGTTCAGTTTAAATTCCGAAAGGCTGTTGCCACCGACGAAGATGCGGTGATACCAGAGGAAATTTCGGTGGCTGACGAAGATGCGGTGATGCCGGAGGAAATTTCGGCGACTGACGGTACTGTGGTTGCAGACAGAAATAAGGTGGATGACGGTACTGTGGTTGCCATAAACAAGGAAGGGCTCCGCATTGCCTGCGGAGGGAAAATTTTAATCGTCACAGAAATTCAACCCCAGGGAAAGAGAGCCATGAAGGTTGATGATTATCTGCGGGGCCATTCCTTAGAGGTAGGCAGCAGATTTCAGTGATAAAGAGACAGAATGATTATGTGACAGAATTGTCAGGTGCTCAAGTTGCAGAATGACCAAGTGCTCAAGTTGCAGAATCACCAAGTATCAAAAGGAAAAAAATATAATTGGCTTTTCAACTCTCCGAAGAAGGAAAAGTTGTAAACTAAAAGAAATTTCAGGAGGACAATATGGATTACGGATTATCAGTGATTATTTTAATGGCAGCAATGGTATTTACTTTTATTGCACAAGCCAGTGTAAACTCAAACTTTAGGAAATACTCAAAAGTGAGAAACAAAAGAGGATTAACCGGTGCAGAAGCGGCAAGAAAAATACTCAATGCCAACGGGCTTCACGACGTGGAAATTCAAAGAGTAGGAGGAAGTCTTTCTGACCACTACGACCCGCGAGTAAGAGTTTTGAGGCTATCTGAGACCGTTTACGATGTGGACTCTGTGGCGGCGGTAAGTGTAGCCTGCCATGAAGTAGGTCATGCAATACAGCACGATACCGGCTACGCTCCTTTAACCATAAGAAACACCATCGTACCGGCAGTAAATTTTGCTTCAAGAATCAGTTGGATTTTGGTTATAATAGGAATAGGTTTGTTGTCAACCAGCTATTACATGGGCGATTTGCTATTTAACATCGGAGTTATCGCTTTTGCCGCAGTTATAGTGTTTCATGCCATCACTTTGCCGGTGGAATTTGATGCCAGCAACAGGGCACTGAAGGAAATGGAAGCTTACGGAATAATAGAAGCAGGAGAAACCAGAGGCGCCAAAAAGGTTCTTACGGCGGCAGCCATGACCTATGTAGCAGCTTTGGCCGTTGCTCTTGCCAATCTGCTGAGAATATTAGCTTTGAGAGGAAACAGAAGATAGTGGATATAGCCAGAAAGACAGCCTTTCAGGTTTTGTATGAAATAGAGAAAGAAAATTCTTATTCTAACTTAACTTTAAACAAGTTCATAGGTGAAAACAGGCCGGAAAACCCCGCTTTCGTCAGGGAATTGGTTTACGGTACTCTGGAAAACCGCATTTTTCTCGACTATCATCTGAACGCTTTAATACCATCGGGAATAGATAAGGTTAAGAAAAAGGAAAAATGTTTTCTGAGGATGGGACTGTATCAGCTGATGTTTATGGACAGCGTACCTGCCTATGCGGCCATCAATGAGACGGTAAACCTTGCCAAGAAATTGTGCAGAGGCAGAGAGGGATTTATCAACGGCGTTCTCAGGGGATACGTGAAAAGGTCGGCTGAGATACAGCTTCCGGATCGTGAGAAAGACCCCATGGGGTATTTGTCGGTGAAATATTCTTTCCCTTTGTGGATTATAGAGTTGTGGAAGCAACAGTACGGGGAAGAATTATGCGAGAAGTTGCTGGAGGCTTCCAATGGAAGACCGGCACTTACTGTGAGAGTCAATTTGCTGAAGACGGATAGAGAGACTCTTGCACAAAAACTTAGTCGCAGAGGATTTTCCGTTTTCCAAGGAGAGTTTTCTCAAAGAACACTTTATGTTGAGGGAGCGGGACTTTTGGATACGGACCTTTATAAAGACGGTTTTTTCTCTGTTCAGGATGAAGCATCTACCTTGGCGGCAGAATTTGTTGGGCCAAAGGCCTATGATACGGTTATAGATGTTTGTGCTGCCCCGGGAGGAAAGACAACGGCCATAGGTGAGGCTATGGCAAACAAAGGCGTGATTTTCTCTTGTGATGTCTATCCTCACAAGTTGGAATTGATAAAAAAGCAGGCTGAGAGAACGGGCCTGACCATAGTTGAAACCATGCTTCTTGACGGAAGAAAGGGCAACAAGAATTTTGACGGAAAAGCGGACAAAGTTTTGGTAGATGCCCCTTGTTCCGGTCTTGGTGTAATACGGAGAAAACCGGAGATAAAGTACAAAGAAAGAGAAGATTTTTCGCAGCTTGTACAGATTCAAAAGGAAATTTTGGAAAGATCCGCAAGATATGTTAAACCGGGGGGAACTCTGGTATACAGCACTTGTACAATAAACAGGCAGGAAAACAGAGAACAGATTGAAAACTTTCTTGCCAATAATGGGGAGTTTGCCCTTGAAGAAATGAGAGAGTTCTTACCTACGGAGGGCCTTGACGGCTTTTTCCTTTGTAAGATGATACGGCAGAAGAATCAGTTGTAAGATGATACGGCAGAAAAGTCAGCTGTAAGACGACACGGCAGAAAAGTCAGTCATAAGATGATGCGGCAGAAGAATCAGCCGTAAGACGATTAAGGAGGACATATGGAGGTTGGATTTAAGTCGGACAAGGGCCGGCGGCGCAGTAACAACGAAGATGCTTGTTTTGTCCTTTTGCCTGAAAGCGTTTATCTGGTAGCAGATGGCGTAGGCGGAGGAAATGCGGGGGAAATAGCAAGTCGTACCGCGGTAAATGAGGTTGCCAATTACATAATAAGCAATCCTATCGAGCAGGCTTCAAACAAGTATGCTATAGTAAACTATATGCAGCAATGCCTCGATATAGCCAATGAGAAAATATATAATCAGGCGTTAAAATACACGGAAAACAAAGGTATGGCCACAACCATGGCTATACTCCACATAAAGGCGGGGAAAGCCTACATTGCCAATGTGGGAGACAGCAGGGTATATCTTCAGAGAGGTGGGGAATTGGTTCAGCTCACGGAAGACCATACATATATCAACACTCTCCTAAAGGCAGGGATTATTTCCCCTGAGCAGGCGGCGGTAGATGATAGAAAGAACGTGATTACAAAAGCTTTGGGCGCCGATACCGGTGTAGAACCGGATTTTTATCAGGTGGAAGCTCAAGGCGGAGATGTTTTTTTACTATGTACCGATGGGCTTTATGATGAGGTGACAGACGAAAAAATACGAGAAATCATAGGTTCCGGATGGAAGATGTCTGACCTTTGCCTCAAACTCATCGAGGAGGCAAACAGCAATGGCGGCAACGATAATATTACGGTCATAGCAGTAAAAGTAACGGAGGAAGATATTCATGAGTAGCAGATTACTTGTTGGAAGATATGAATTGATAGAAAAGATAGGTGAGGGTGGCATGGCCGTGGTTTATAAGGCCAAGGACAGACTCCTCAACAGATATGTGGCAATTAAAATTCTTAGACCTGAGTTTGCGCGGGACGATAAATTTCTTGAGAATTTTAAAAAGGAATCACAAGCTGCCGCAGGACTTTCTCACCCTAATATAGTTAATGTCTATGACGTAGGCAAGGAGGGAAACATCCATTTTATCGTTATGGAGCTTATTGACGGAAAGCCTCTCAGCAATATTATAGAAGAAAAGGGTAGAATTGAATACAGAGAAGTCATCAGCATTATTAAACAGGTGGCTTCAGCATTGAGCCTGGCGCACCGCAACGGCATCATTCACCGTGATGTCAAACCTCATAATATCCTTATTACAAGTACGGGAACGGCAAAGCTGGCTGACTTTGGTATTGCCATGGCCGTAAGTAAGGAAAGCATTGCCGAAGGAAAAGAAAAAATTATGGGCTCTGTTCACTATTTCTCTCCTGAACAGGCGAGAGGTGCTTATGTGGATGAAAGGTCCGATTTGTATTCGCTGGGTATAGTTATATATGAAATGCTTACGGGAAAAGTGCCTTTTGACGGAGATAATCCTATAAGCATTGCACTGATGCACATAAACGAAGAGATTCCGTCCGTATCCCGGCAGGTAAGCGGAATTCCTCCTCAACTGGAAAAGGTTATTGAAAAAGCAACGGATAAATATCAGTCAAAAAGGTACAAATCAGCCGATGAGATGATAGAAGACCTTGATAATATAGACTTCATAAGTAAGGTAATGGGAAGTGCCATGTTCGTAGATGCCGGCGTGAGCAAGAATGGAGAATTGAGGAATGGCAACGGCTTTGGCGATGGCTCCGGATATGACTCCGACCATCGTGCCGGCTATGGTGGCGTAAGAGACGGCAGGAGAGATTTTGATGACGAAAGAAGCTTAGAGGACAGAAGAGGTGCTGACGGCAAGAAAGGCTCCGATGACAAAAACTCAACAAAGCAGCCTATGAGCAAGGGCAGGATTTTTGTTATTGTTGCTTCTGTAATCGTTTTGCTGGCAGGCATCATTGGAATAGGCGCCATGGCAGGTTGGTTCAGCGGAGCCGGTGACGAAATTGTTGTACCGGATTTTACCGGAAAGACCTTTGAAGAGGCGGTAAAGATGGCAGAAGATCTTAAACTTACCGTGGAAAAGGGACAGGAAGTCTTCAGCCCGGATAAGGAAGAAGGGCTTATTACTTCACAAAGTCCAAGCAAGGGTTCAAAGGTTTCCCAAGGCAAGGTGATAACGGTAAATATCAGTTTGGGTAAAAAGGACGGCGTTGTACCTAGCCTGGTTGATATGGATTACAAGAAGGCAGAGAAGTATTTGGAAAGCCTCGGCTTCCAATTGGGATTGGTGGTCAAAGTCACCAGCACCAAACCGGAAAACACTATTATATCTCAGTCAATAGAGGCCGGTTCCACAGCAGATTCGGGAACGAGAATAGATATAGAAATAAGTGACGGTAAGGGTAAGAAAATGGCAAAAGTGCCGTCTTTGGTAGGAAAAAATGTAGACGATGCCAAAACTGAAATTCTGGCAGCGGGATTTAAGGTAGGCTATATAGATTTTGCCGAAAGTGCTTCTTATGAGAAGAATCTGGTGATAGATCAGCAGTACAAGGAAGGTAGCGAGCTTGAAGAAGGAAGCTCTATTGATCTTGTAATAAGCAAGGGTATTCAGAATAGCTCAGGCAGCACGGGAGGAGAAGGCGGCGAAGGTAGCGAAGACGGTCAAGGCGGTCAAGGCGGTCAAGGTTCCTCTGAAGGCGGTTCCGGTGAAGGGACCGGTGGTGAAGCCGGCAGCGGCGAAGCCGGAGGAAGCCCTGAGTAGATGAGTTAAATGCTGT
>JAZNUK010000111.1:0-5754 GCA_045592265.1 Candidatus Fimisoma sp.
GGCGAAAAATATGGTGAAAAGGTAAGAGTGGTAAGCGTTGGAGGCTGGTCTGTAGAGCTTTGCGGAGGAACCCATGTGAAAAACTCCGGCGAAATAGGATCATTTAAGATACTGTCAGAAAGCGGCATAGCTTCCGGCATCAGGAGAATCGAAGCTGTAACGGGAACAGGAGTCCTTGCAGAGGCATTGAAGGGCGAAGAAACTTTGGAAACGCTGACGGAAATTCTCAAGACCAACAGAACATCATTGGTGGACAAAGCCAGATCCATGGCAGAAGAACTGAAGACCCTCAAGAAAGAACTGGAAGACATGAAAAAGGCTGCCATGGGAGGGGAAGTTGATTCCATGGTGAAAGAGGCCAAAGAAATAGGCGGTATCAAGCTTATAACAGGGGAATTTAAGGATTGTAATATCAACGATTTGAGAGGACTATCCGATGACATCAAGGCATCCCACAAGGGAGTAGCCATGGTATTTGCTGCAGTAAACGGAGACAAGGTTACCTTTATGGTGTCCCTCACCGATGACGTGGTGGAAAAAGGTTTCCACGCAGGAAAGATAATCAAGGAAGTGGCAGCAGCATGTGGCGGCGGAGGCGGCGGCAAGGCTGATATGGCACAGGCGGGGGCCAAGGATCCGCCAAAAATTAAAGAAGCCTTTGAGGTTGCAGAAAAACTTCTTGTGTAGTATAATTACCGGTAAGAAAGAAGGAGAGTGACCATGGATAGAAATACCAAGATGTTTGATTCTTTTAAGACTCAAAAGACAAACAAGGAAATCGTCAAGGAAGTATACGATGCACTGGAGGAGAAGGACTACAATCCGGTAGACCAGTTGGTAGGATACATTATTTCGGGAGACCCATCATACATTACCAGCTACAGTAATGCCAGAGCGTTGATAAAGAGTGTAGACCGGGATGAGCTGGTTGCGGAAATGCTCAATTCCTACTTGGGAATTTAGGGATAAGTTTTCGATGCCGTGGCAGCTGAAGTTCCCATTGAAGTTTCGATTGGAGTTTCGATTGGAGTTTCGATTGGAGGCGGCGTGACGGCTGTAATTAAGTTTCGGTTGATGTTACGGTTAAAGCTGCAGTTGAAGTGTAGAAGCGGTTGTACTTAGAGTGTGACCGCTTTTTTTATAGCGGAAAGGAAAAAACAATGAGAAAAATAGGACTTGATGTAGGCGACAAGACAGTTGGAATAGCAATTTCCGACCCTTTAGGATACACCGCCCAAGGAATAATGACGCTGGAACGCGTTGGTATAAGAAAGGACACAGGGAAGATTATCGATATGGTGAAGGAATATCAGTGCGACACCATAGTTATAGGACTTCCAAAGAAGCTGGATGGTACCGACAGCCCTCAGACGGAAAAGGTATATGAATTCAGGAACATGTTGGAGAACAAGCTGAAAAGCAGTGGTCTTAAAGATGTTCAGGTGGTATGGCAGGACGAAAGACTTACCACTGTCATGGCGGAGAGAATACTGATAGAAGCAGATGTCAGAAGAGAAAAGAGAAAAACCGTCATAGACAAACAAGCGGCAGTTATCATACTGCAAAGCTATCTGGATAGCCATTTATCCAGATAGCCAAGCATCAAATCATGTATGAAAGTTTCATCTGCGTTCAAGTAGATTACGGAGTAGAAAAGAATTTAATTAACAGACATTTATATTAGACCGTATTCTTGCAAAAGGTCATATATCAGATACTGTGTTTTATTGTCCGGCATACACAGGGGAAGTCTGTATTCAGGCTGACACAAACCCATAAGACTCATGGCGTATTTTACCGGAATTGGATTTACCTGAGCAAACATGGCATCTATGAGAGGTTTTATGGCAACCTGCTCTTTTCCTGCAGCCTTAAAAGCCCATTTTTCTTCGTCTGTAACATTCTCTGAATACGCACCTTGAAGAAAATTGTGAATCATCTTTGAAAAACGCCTTGGTATAATGTTTGATACGGTGGATATACAGCCTATTCCCCCTAGGGAAAGTATAGGAACAGTTTGATCGTCGTTTCCTGAATATATGTTAAAATCATCATTAATGAATGCAGCGGATTGGCATATTTGAGATATGTTTCCGGAGGCTTCTTTGATAGCGACTATGTTTGGGTGAAGGGAAAGCTCTTCCACAATTTTAGGAGATATATTAACCCCGGTTCTGGAAGGGACGGAATACATTATGATAGGTAAGGCAGTTGAATCGGCGATGGAAATATAGTGTTCCGTAAGGCCGGTATCGGAACACTTGTTGTAATATGGAGTGACAACCAGAAGACCGTCAGCTCCGGCATCTTCCATCCTATTTGATAGTTCTATTGAAGATTTGGTACAGTTGGTGCCTGCACCGGCAATGACGGGGACTCTGCCGCCTACCAGATCTACAGCGAATTTAGTAAGATGAACTTTTTCTTCGTCTGAGAGAGTGGAACTTTCCCCCGTTGTTCCGCAAACCACCAGAGCATCTATCTTCTGTTCTATTTGCCATTCTATAATTTTACCCATGGAAACATAGTCAATTTTGCCATCTTTAAACGGTGTAATAAGAGCTGTTGCAGCTCCTGTAAATATGGACAAGAAAAACACTTCCTTTCATAAAAGCAATGTTAAATTATTATATTCCAAAAGGGGGATTTTGTTGAAAAGTCAACAAAAAGGTGATACAATAAATTGTTACGAATAATGATGATATATAAATATAAATTGAGAGGTATTTAATATGAGTAAAAAGCTTAGAGTAGGGATTTTGGGGGGAACCGGTATGGTTGGCCAGAGATTTATCTCTTTACTTGAGAATCACCCATGGTTTGAGGTTACAACCATTGCAGCCAGTCAAAGGAGTAGCGGAATGACCTATGAAGAAGCTGTTGCCGGTCGTTGGAAAATGGAAAAACCTATACCGGAAAGAGTAAAATCCATTAAGGTGATGAATGTTAACGAGGTGGAAAAAGTGGCCGGTACAGTGGATTTCGTTTTCAGCGCAGTTGACATGACAAAAGAGGAAATCCAGGCAATAGAGGAAGCCTATGCGAAGACAGAAACTCCCGTAGTTTCCAACAACAGTGCCCATAGGTGGACACCGGATGTACCTATGGTAATTCCTGAAATAAATGAAGAACATTTTGAAATTATTGAAGCCCAAAAGAAAAGACTTGGCACAAAGAAAGGGTTCATTGCAGTTAAGCCCAATTGTTCAATACAAAGTTATGTTCCTGCATTAAATGCATGGAAGGAGTATGAGCCTTACGAATGTGTAATTACCACGTATCAAGCTATTTCCGGTGCAGGAAAAGACTTTAGTTCCTGGCCTGAAATGGTTGAAAATATAATTCCTTACATAGGCGGAGAAGAAGCAAAGAGTGAGGATGAGCCTTTGAGAATATGGGGCAGGGTCGACTTGGAAAAGGGCGAAATTGTAAAAGCAGATAGCCCTGTTATTTCTTGTCAATGTATAAGAGTTCCCGTTCTCAACGGACATACAGCAGCAGTTTTCGTTAAATTTAAAAAGAAACCTTCCAAGGAAGAATTGATTGAAAAACTTGAAAGTTATAAGGGTTTTCCTCAGGAAGCAAAACTTCCTATGGCTCCGGATCAATTTATTAAATATTTTGAGGAAGATAACAGGCCTCAAGTGAAAGCCGATGTGGATAGAGATAAGGGCATGGGCATTTCAATAGGAAGATTGAGAGAAGATACAATATATGATTATAAATTTGTTGGACTTTCCCATAATACTATAAGGGGTGCGGCAGGAGGTGCCATCCTATGCGCTGAAACCCTTAAGTCTAAAGGGTACATAACCAACAAATAGGTAAAATATCAAAAGCAAAACAAGAAAAGAGAGGAAGAAAAAATGACATATTTTGAAGCGATACTTTTAGGCCTGGTTCAAGGCTTGGCAGAGTTTTTACCTATCAGCAGTTCAGGTCATCTGGCGTTACTGCAGCAGTGGTTTGGCGTTGAGGAAAACAATGTACTCCTCTTTGCTGTGCTACTTCACGTAGGAACTTTGATTTCCGTATTTATCGTATATTGGAAGGATATATGGGAACTGGTTGTGGAACTTTGCCTGACTTTTAAGGATATTTTTACAGGAAAAGGATTAAGACTTGAAGAAAGGCCTGTGAGAAAGTTGGGAGTGATGATTATTGTAGCGACTATTCCTACAGGAATTATCGGAATATTGTTTAACGGCTTTTTTGATAGTCTGTATACGTCAGTAGTTCCAATCGGAATAGGCCTGATAATTACCGGATGTCTGTTGGTGGCAGCGGAGAAAATGGGCGATTCCAACAAAGGTATCAAAGAAATGAAATACAGCAATGCTCTCATAGTGGGTGTTGTACAGGGTATTGCCATTTGTCCGGGAATTTCCAGATCCGGGTCAACACTCTTTGGCAGCTTGATATGTAACCTTGACAGAAAATTCGCCGTTAAATATGTATTTCTCATTTCCATCCCGTCCATTTTAGGCTCTGCGGTTATGGAAGCACCGGCAGCTTTTGAAGCGGGCATTGACATGACACTTCTTGGACCTATACTGGTGGGAATGGTGGTGGCAGCCGTATCCGGTCTTGTTGCCATTAAGACTATGATAAAAGTTGTTTCCAACAAAAAACTCAGCTATTTCTCATACTATGTGTGGGTGTTGGGATTAATAGTCGTGTTATACGGATTATTTGCTTAATATAGAATTTGTTGAACTATACCGGATTGTAACCGGGAAGGTCAAGGAGAGACCTAATAGCAAGAGAAAGGATTTTTGTAATGGCAGAACAGAAGAGAGGACCGGGAAGACCGCCCGGCTCAAAGAATAAAAAGACTGCCCAAAAGCCGGAATCCAAAGCGAAGGAAAAGGCGAAAGAAATACAGGCCAGAAAAAAAGCGGATCAAAGAGTAATGGACGAAATATGGGCTATTATAGCCATCGCCATAGGAATCTTTTTGGTCATAGCCACATACACGGAAAGTGCCGGAGAGTTTGGCGTAGTGGTAGGAAATATTCTAAAAGGGCTCTTTGGATTTATAGCCTATATATTGCCTATATATTTAATATTGTTTGGAGTGCTTCTCTTTGCCAGACAGACCGTATCTATTTCGGTGAGAACCAGTTTACTGGTTATGCTCCTTCTACTTATGTTGGCAACCATGAACTCGGTAAGGTTCATAGACCCGGAGAAAATTTCCTTTTCCATAGGGGTAATAAAAGCTTTTTATACCGATGGAGTTCTCTTAAAAAGCGGTGGATTCTTTGGGATGCTTTTGGCATCAGCACTGATAAAGTGGTTTGGAATAGGCGGATGCTGGATTTTTACCATAGTTGTTACTTTGATATGTCTGCTTCTCATTATCAACACCCCTGTATCCAGATTTATAGGTAAGATAAGCGATAAGCTTGAAGAACGCCGGTTGATAAAAGAAAATGCCCATTTGGATAAGGCAGAGGTTGAGCCGGAAGTAACTACCACTCAGCTGACATTTAAAGATATAGAGAAAAATTCTTCTAATGAAGAAAAGAAACCGGTATTTGAGAGAAAACAACTTCCTCCGGCTACAGAAGAAAAACCGCGAACCATAAAGATAGTTGACGGAAATTACAGCCAGAGCGGAAGTGTTAAGAAGAGCAATGTTCTTGAGTATATGAAGGATGACACTATTTTTGGTGGGGGAACTCCTTCGGGAACTTACGGATTGGAACAACCTATTGATTATGGTGAAGGCTATGGCATGGGAACATCTTC
>JAZNUK010000112.1:0-7114 GCA_045592265.1 Candidatus Fimisoma sp.
TGTCGGGAGGAACCATACTGACTGCAAAGAATCAGGAAGAATTTATGGGTCTTGAAGGCATTGCAGAAATAGCCTTTGAAAAGATAAGCTATACGGAAGCTGATATAGATAAGACTTACTATTATCTGATGGCAGAAAAAGAAGGAACTTCCGGTGGGGTGACCTACGATAAAACCCTGTATGCAGTTAAAGTGACGATAACTGATAACGGAAACGGAACTCTTATGGTCACACCAAGATTTGCTGTTTACAATGCTGAAAAAGACATGGCGTCACAAGAATATGGCGATAAATACGACATACTCAACAGACCGGTCTTTGAAAATGTTTACAAAGCCACCGGCGAGATGATACCGGAGGCAGAAAAGACGCTAGTGGGAAGGACACTGAGAGAAGGTGAATTTAAGTTCAGTTTTGTAAGTGTAAATCCTGACGGAAGCCAAATTGTAGGGAAGACAGATTTGAAAGCTTCCAATGCTCCGGTGGCAGGTGAAACCAATAGTGGAAAGATAACCTTTGAGGCTATCAAATATACCGAGGAAGATATAGGTAAAACCTATTATTACATGATGCAAGAGGAATCTGTAAATCCGCTTAAGGGTATTACATATGACCCAACTGTTTACGTAGTGAAAGCCGAAATTTTCGACGGTATGGATGGAACTCTTCAAGTGAAAAAGTCCTTTGCTGAATATAATCCGGCAAAGAACATGGCAGAACAGGCTTATGAGGAAACTTATGATGACACTTCCAAGCCTGAGTTTGTAAATCAGTATAAGGCAGCAGGTCAAGTGCTTCTCACTGCTAACAAGAGATTGACGGGAAGAAGTCTCATAGGAGGAGAATTTAAATTCTATGTTATCCAAGTAAAAGAAGACGGAACTGAGTTAGACGGTGGAATTGCTCTTGAAAGCACCAATAGAGGAGCTACGACAGAAGATGGCAAACTTGGAGAGGTAATCTTTGAGGCTATTACTTACACGGAAGAAGATATAGATGAGACCTACTATTATCTCATGGGAGAGAAAAAGGGAACTTCCGGAGGAATAACCTATGATGACAGCTTGTATGCAGTGAGAGTGGATGTGACTGACAATCTGGACGGTACATTAAATGTGACACCGGTATTTGCAGAGTATGATGAGACTAAGGCTATGGAAGCCCAAGACTATGGAATTTCCTACGATAATGATACAAGACCTCAGTTTGACAATCTGTATGAGGCTACCGGTCAATTGGCTCTAACTGCTACGAAGAAGTTAACAGGAAGACCTTTGAAGGGGGAAGAGTTTAACTTCGTTTTAACCCAGGTGAATGAAGCCGGAGAAACTTTAGTGGACGGAGTTGTTCTTGAGACTGTTAATGAGGCAGGCAAAGGAGAAGCCGAAGCCATAGGTGATTTAACCTTTGAAACCATTACTTATACGGAAGAAGACATAGATAAGATTTACTATTATCTCATGACTGAAAAAGAAGGAAATGGTGAAGGAGTGGTTTATGATTCCACCACATATGCAATCAAGGTTGTCGTTACAGACAATATTGACGGAACTTTGAAGGCTACCCCAACTTTTGCAAAGTATGACAACCAAAAGTCTATGTCTAAGCAGAGTTACAGTTCTTCATATGATACCGATGCTAAACCTGAATTTGTAAACAGGTATTATGCCCCGGTAGAAGCAAATATTGAAGCAAAGAAGCTGTTCTTAAATGGTGATACCGATGAAAGAAGAGCAATGACCAAAGGACAGTTTGCCTTTACGCTGACTGCAAAAGACGGTGCACCAATGCCGCAAGATGGAGAAAATAATCAGAAGACAGTATCCATCGAGGCAGCTGAGACAGGTGAAGCCAATATTGATTTTGGACCTATAACCTACGTTGCTAAGGGAGAATACTTCTACACCATTACTGAAGAAAAAGGAAACAATCCAAGCGTTGAATATGACAGTGACAGAGTGGAAGTAAAAGTAACCGTAACGGAAACCTTAGAAGTAAGCGTGGAATATTCCAAGGTGGATGAGGATTACAAGGGAAGTCTTTCTTATCAAGAGGAAATAGACGCCTTTGTAAACAGATACAACCCTCCGGCCGAAACGAAAGCTGTACTTGAGATTATAAAACGCTATAGAGGTTTGGACGGAAAGGAAGAAATTAGTTTTGGCGACAATACCTTCCGATTCAAAATAGAAGCCACGAACGATGAGCCGCTTCCTGAGATTACAGAAGTTACCACTGAAGAAAAGAATTCCGCCGAGGAGAAATTGACATTCATGCCTATAACCTTCGGGGAAGACGTGGGAGCAGAAGGAAAGGTATATCAGTATACCATTACTGAGATCGTTCCTGAAGCAGATTCGGAAGATTTTAATCCTAGCATAAGATATAGCAAAGAAGTAGTAAATGTAGAGGTTAAAGTCGTTAAGACAGAGAAAAACAAGCTGGCCGTGGATAGCATCAAGTACTCAAATGAGGAAGGTGAAGAAGGGGAACCTGTAATCACCAACATATATGAGGCACCTAAGCCGGTTGAAGCAGTTCTTAAGGTTAGCAAGTTACTCAAGTATGAAACCGGTGAATTTGCACTCTTTAACGATGATGTGTTTACCTTCATCCTGGAAGCTGTAGGGGAAGCACCTCTTCCAAGCAACACAACGGTATCTACTACCAAGGCGGAAGCCTCCGAAGAAGAACTATTCTTTGACAAGATTGAATTTGTGGAAGACCCGGGACAGGATACTATTACATATAACTATGTGATTACTGAGCTGGTACCGAAGAAAGAAGCTGAAACCGTTACCTACAGTGATGAAAAGATTACTGCGAAGGTAACCATTGGCAAGGACAATAATAACAACCTGACAGTGAAGGATATAGAGTATCTTTTAGATGATGAGGCTGTTGATGAACCTATGATTACCAATGTGAGAAGAAGGCTACCGAAAACAAGTGATGAAAGGGGAGGAAAACTTCCTATATACATGACTGCCATGGTTGCAGCTATACTGGGATTTGCAGTATTGAATAAGAAGCGGGAAGACGAAGAAAAAGATGAATACATGGAAGCTGAAATGTAAGAAAAATATAACAGCTAACCGGTAGGAATCCATAAAAAAGAGAAGGAGACGGGAATGAGCCACAGCGGTGGCTTGTGTCCTGTCTCCTTTTTATAAGCCACAGAAATTTCCTAAAGGAATTGAAATTCTACCTCTTATGTGATAAAATACACTAGTAAAAGTGTGTTTGAAAACAGGAGATAACCATGAACTTTATTAACAACAAAAATTTTAGAATATTTCTTCTTGGAATGCTTGATATGTGCTGTGTCGCCTTCGGGGTCTTATGTGCCTTGGTGCTGCGGTTTGACATAGCTTCGATTCCTCCTGAGTATTTTAGTGGAGCGGTGAAAAGTTTACCCGTTTATTTTGTAATAACCATTGCGGTTCTGGCGGCATTCAAACTGTATAACCGGGTATGGACATATGCTTCAATAAAAGAGCTTTTTGATATATTGAAGGCTTCTGTTGTTATTGGAGTGGCTTTTGTATGCTACCATGTGTTTTTTCAGATAAATATGCCTAGGAGCTATTATCCGCTTACCTTTGTCATTATGACCATATTACTTGTGTGTGTCAGATTTTCCAGAATGGCAATTAAGTCTCTAAAAAATTCTAATCAAAAGGCGGTAATAACCAACAGGATAATGGTTATAGGCGCCGGTTCCGCAGCTACGATTCTCATTAAAGAACTGAGGACAGAAGGAGAAGGATCGGAAGTTGTATGTGCCATCGATGATAATAAAAATAAAAAGAATAAATATATAATGGGTGTACCCATTGTGGGAGACAGAAATGATATAGAAAAAAATATTAAGAAATATGATGTAACGGAAATCATTATCGCTTTGCCTTCGGCAGACAAGGAAACCACAAGGGAAATCATTCAAATTTGTCAAGAAACAAGGAAACCGGTGAAGATTTTGCCTGCAGTTTCCAAGAGCCTCACATCCTCTTTGACCAAGGAAGTAAGACCTGTCAGATATGAAGACTTGCTGGGGAGAGATCCTATCAAGGTAAATCAAGAAGGAATTTTTGAGTTTATCCAAGACAAAGTGGTTCTTGTTACCGGCGGAGGAGGTTCCATAGGTTCGGAGCTGTGCAGGCAAATAGTTCAGTACAAGCCTAAGAAACTTATAATATTTGACATATATGAGAATAACGCTTATGAAATACAGATGGAACTGGAGAGACATTATCCGTATGTGAGCATTTCCACCCTTATAGGTTCTATTAGAGATTATGACAGAATGGAAGTGCTGTTTGACAAATACAAACCGGATATAGTGTATCATGCAGCGGCCCATAAGCATGTGCCTCTCATGGAGAAGTCACCTAATGAGGCAATTAAAAACAACTGCCTTGGAACTCTCAATGTGGTAAAGTTGGCGGATAAGTATAAAGTTAAAAACTTTGTGCTAATCTAAACAGATAAGGCAGTACGCCCTACCAACATTATGTGTGCCACCAAGAGAATTTGCAAAATGATTGTCCAGACTTATGCGAGAAAGTCAGCGCACACAAGGTTTGCTGCTGTAAGGTTTGGAAATGTGCTGGGTAGCAACGGTTCGGTTATCCCTCTTTTCTTGAAGCAAATTGAAGAAGGAGGACCGGTAACGGTTACCCATAAGGAAATTACCAGGTTCTTTATGACCATACCGGAAGCTGTTTCTCTGGTGCTTCAGGCAAGTTTATTTGCCAAGGGCGGAGAAATTTTCGTTTTGGATATGGGCAAACCGGTAAGAATATATGAATTGGCGGAAAATCTCATCAGGATGAAGGGATTTAAACCGGGACAAGATATAAAGATTGAAGTTGTGGGTCTGAGACCGGGAGAAAAACTTTATGAGGAAATTCTCATGGATGAAGAAGGTTTGGACAAGACTAACAACAAGATGATCTATATAGGGAAACCATTAAAAATTGATGAAGAACAATTCCTTCACAAGTTGGAAAGGCTTATAAACGCCGCTATGACCAACGGCAGAGGAATTAAAGAGCTTACCGAAGAGGTATGCGAAACTTATACTATAACAGATAATTAAAAAATATATGAATAATCACCGAACATCAAGAAGTTATAGGTGAATGATTAAGGAGTGTTTATATGTCAGTAAGAATACCATTAGCAACGCCCCATATGAGTGATGAGGGCTACGAACAGGAATACATCAAGGAGGCTTTCGACACCAATTGGATAGCACCTCTTGGGGCCAATGTAACAGGCTTGGAAAAGGAAATGTGCGAATATACCAAGGCAAAAGCAGCGACGGCATTAAGTGCGGGAACAGCAGCTACCCATCTTGCCGTTAAGTTGGCAGGAATAAACCCTGGCGACAAGGTGTTCTGCCAGACTTTGACATTTTCAGCTACAGTGAATCCTGTGATTTATGAGGGAGGAGAACCGGTATTTATAGACAGTGAAAAGGACACATGGAATATGTCTCCGGAGGCGTTGGAAAAAGCCTTTGAAAAGTATCCGGGAACTAAACTGGTTATGGCGGTTCACCTTTACGGAATAGCCGCCAAGATAGATGAAATCAGAAGTATATGTGACAGACACGGAGCATTGCTTATTGAAGATGCAGCAGAAAGCTTAGGAACTATTTATAAAGGGACGCACACCGGTAATTTTGGCGATTACGGCATATATAGTTTCAATGGAAATAAAATTATAACTACTTCCGGTGGAGGCATGCTGGTAAGCAACCGAGAGGATGCTTCGGAAAAGATGGAAAAAGCTGTTTTCTGGGCTACGCAAGCCAGAGAAAAAGAGCGCCATTACCAGCATGAGGAAATAGGATATAACTACAGGATGAGCAATATTGTTGCCGGAATAGGCCGTGGGCAGATGAAGGTACTGGAAGAAAGAGTTGCAAAGAAACGTCAGATTTTCGAGCGCTATAGAGATGCTTTTGCGGGAATCGGTGATATAGAGATGATGCCGGCATACAAAGGGGATCAGAGAAGCAACTGCTGGCTATCAACCATTGTTGTAGACAAGGAAAGCAAGGTTTCCGCCATGGATATAATATTGGCCTTGGAAAAGGAAAATATAGAGGCCAGACCTCTTTGGAAACCTATGCACTTACAGCCTGTATTTGCAAATTGTGATTATGTAGACAACGGAGGAGTGGCCGAAGATTTGTTTAATAGGGGTGTTTGCTTACCTAGTGACACAAAAATGACCGCAGAACAGCAGGGAAAAGTGTGTGATATAGTCAAGGAATTGTTTATATAGCAGTTTGAAAGTGAGCTGAATACTTTTTTAATTTATTAGGGGCTGATATGCGTTTAGAAAACTCCGCACGTAACATTAAAGCGGCATGGCTTTGGCAAATTGTGCACATATTATGTCAGTTTGCGACAAGGACGGCCATCATCAAAGTGCTTACAATTGAATATGTTGGCTTAAGTGGACTTTTTAGCAATGTATTAACGATGCTTTCCCTTGCCGAACTGGGTATAGGGGAAGCTATTGTCTTTAGCCTCTATGGTCCAATAGCCCGTAGAGAACAACAGGTAATATCTTCGATAATGGGTCTGTATCAAAAGGTGTATATTTTTGTGGGTGTGTTTATTGCAACTGCAGGTTTTTTACTTACGCCGCATCTTGGATTTTTTATCAAGGATATGCCTGATAATATTCCTGATTTGGAATTAATTTATTTGTTGTTTGTTACAAACTCTGCAATATCATACTTTTTTTCATATAAGGGAACTTTTATAACTGCAAATCAAAATAATCATATTGTAGTTATCAATAATGGTATTACAGAAGCAATAATGGTAGCAGTACAGATTACTTCACTGGTTCTGACAAGAAACTATATTTTATACATGGTTATCGGCATTGCCTTTGTTTTACTAAGAAACATTATAATTACAATCATTGCCAATAAAAAATACCCTTATCTAAGGATACGGTCAAAGGAAAAAATTCCCCCCAATATACTGGGGTCAATTATCAAAAATATAGGTGCAATGATTCTTCACAAGATAGGGGGAATAGTTGTATTTGCAACCGACAACTTGATAATATCTAAATTTTCATCTTC
>JAZNUK010000113.1:0-9785 GCA_045592265.1 Candidatus Fimisoma sp.
CCTCCGGGAGAAGAAATGAAGATATGCGGTTTCCTTTGGTCCTACTACGGCTATCCTACATCTACATACGAAGGTATCAACGTGGAAGATATGCGTTGCCGCAACGGAGAGATAATGGCGCAAAACGACATAAAAAACGGCAACCTGCCCCAGCTGGACTATGTGGGCGGAGTGCCTGATTCAGGAACACCTCACGCCATAGGATATGCCAACGAAAGCGATGTTAAGTTTGCCAGACCGTTCATAAAATATACACCTACATGGCCTAGAAGCTTTATGCCGTCAAATCAAAAGGAGAGGAACAAAGTTGCAAAGATGAAGCAGATACCTGTCCATGAGCTGATTCAGGACAAAAATCTTCTCTTTGTAGACGATTCCATAGTGAGAGGAACTCAACTTCAGGAAACGGTAGAGTTTCTGTACGATAACGGTGCCAAGGCGGTGCACATGAGATCCGCTTGTCCCCCTATCATGTATGGATGCAAATTCCTCAATTTTTCCAGAGGAAGAGGCGACATGGAACTTTTGGCAAGACGGGTGATCCAGGAACTTGAAGGTGACGAAGGTCACAATCACATCGAAGAATACAGTGATTCCAATACGGAAAGAGGCCAAGCTCTCAGAAAGGCAATATGCGATAAGTTTAACTTTGCATCTTTGGAGTTCCAGTCTCTTGAGGGAATTATAAAAGCTATAGGGCTCGACCCTTGTAAACTTTGCACATATTGTTGGAATGGAAAGGAATAGTTAAAATGCACAAGAATTCAAAATCAGACAGTTACGCAGCAGCCGGCGTTGATATTACCGCAGGATATAAGGCAGTTGAACTTATGAAGCAGCACATCGCCAGAACTATGGTAAATGGCAAAAGCGACGATATAGGAGGATTTGGCGGTCTGTTCGAGCTGGATATGACAGGCATCACCAAGCCTGTTCTCGTAAGCGGAACCGATGGAGTGGGAACCAAGTTAAAAATGGCCTTCCTAATGGACAAGCACGACACCGTAGGCATTGACTGTGTGGCAATGTGTGTAAACGATATAATATGCTGCGGAGCGAAACCACTCTTTTTCCTGGATTACATAGCATGCGGAAAGAACTATCCTGAAAAAATAGCTCAGATTGTTTCAGGAATTGCTGAAGGCTGCGTTCAGTCCGGATGTGAGCTTATCGGCGGAGAAACTGCCGAAATGCCGGGATTCTACAGTGAAGACGAATACGACCTGGCAGGATTCAGCGTAGGAGTGGTAGACAAGGCCAAGGTTCTTGACAAGACGAAGGTAAAAGAAGGAGATGTTATAATTGCGCTGGCTTCAAGCGGCGTACACTCCAACGGATTTTCTCTGGTAAGAAAGGTATTCGATGTTGAGAATATAGACCTTAAAGCGCCTGTAGAAGCTCTTGGAGGAGCTTCCCTTGGAGAAACACTTTTGACCCCTACAAAGATTTATGTAAAACCTATGCTGGAACTTTTCAAGGAAGTGGAAGTTAAAGCAGTTTCCCATATTACAGGTGGCGGATTCTATGAAAACATTCCAAGAAGTCTGCCTGATGGTTACAGTGCTAAAATTGACAAGGCTTCAGTAAAGATTCTGCCAATCTTCAAGTTGCTGGCTGAAGTTGGCAATATACCTGAACATGATATGTTCAACACCTTCAACATGGGTGTGGGCATGAGCGTAGTTGTAGCCGCAGAAGAAGCAGAAAAGGCCCTTGAAATATTAAAGGCAGCCGGGGAAGATGCCTATGTAATCGGCCAAATCGTCAAATCCGATGAAAAGGTAATTATAGCCTAGGGTGATTGTGGTTGACCATGATTACAGCCTAAGACAAATTGCGGGATAAAGGTGATTATATGCAAAAAGCAAAGATTGCGGTTTTTGTTTCAGGAGGAGGAACCAATCTTCAAGCCCTTATAGACGCACAAAACAGCGGCATAATAAAGAGCGGTCAAATAGACCTGGTTGTTTCCAACAAAGAAGACGTCTATGCCTTAAAGAGAGCCCAAGACAATGGTATTTCCCATTGTGTGGTAACCAAAAAGGCAGAAGGCAGCCAAGAAGCTTTTGAAGCAAAACTTATTCATATACTTGAAGAAAACCAAATAGATTTAATCGTATTAGCCGGGTTTATGAGCATCCTCAGCGGTGATTTTACCGGCAGATACAAAGACAGGATTATCAATGTTCATCCGTCTCTTATACCATCCTTTTGCGGCAAAGGGTTCTATGGTCTCCGCGTTCACCAAGCTGCTCTGGAGTACGGAGTCAAAGTTACGGGAGCCACAGTTCACTTTGTAAACGAAATTCCCGACGGAGGACAGATTATAATGCAGAAGGCCGTAGCAGTTGAAGAAGGAGATACTCCTGAAGTTCTCCAAAGAAGAGTTATGGAAGAAGCAGAATGGATAATATTGCCGCAGGCCACGGAAAGCCTGTGCAATCGGATTACAGGAGGAAGATAAGATGAGTATTTACACTTCTAAGACTATGGGCGAAACCGTAAAGGACAACAGTTATGCAGGCAGAGGTATTGTGGTTGGAAAGACTGCTGACGGAACCAAGGCTGCCATCGCCTATTTCATTATGGGAAGAAGCGAAAATTCAAGAAACAGGGTTTTTAGAGAAGAAGGGGAAGATGTGGTAATCTATCCTTTCGACGAATCCAAGGTGGAAGACCCGTCTCTCATTATCTATGCCCCCATAAGAGTATGTGATAATAAGGTGATAGTTACCAATGGTGACCAGACAGACACCATATATGATTATGTGGCAGATGGAGCAAGCTTTACCGGTGCGCTGGAAATCAGAGAATTTGAACCGGATGCTCCCAACTTTACCCCTAGAATCAGTGCAATGCTGACTTTAGAAGATGAAGATTTCACCTATGAGATGAGCATCCTTAAAAGTATAGATGAGGTTGGCTCAGGATGTGCAAGATATACATATTCATACCCGACAGTTAACGGATTAGGTCACTTTATCCATACATATCAGCAGGACGGCAATCCCCTTCCTACATTCCAAGGAGAGCCGAGACGAATTACCATTCCCGATACAGCTGAAGAGTTGATAGACGATATATGGACAAACCTTAACGAAGAAAATAAGATTTCCATATATGTAAGATATATTGACCTTGCTACCGGAGAGACGGTGAATAAGTTAATAAATAAGAATAAATAGTTAAATAGGTAAATAGGTAAATAGATAGCCCACCGTGTGCGGAGAAAGTAAAAAGTCTTAAGCATATGGAGAAAAGTGGATATGTTAGTGAGTTAATGAATTAGCAATTAAAGAGGATAAAACCGCCATGAAAGAATACGAATTGAAATACGGATGCAATCCAAATCAGAAACCATCTAAGATATATATGCACGACGGAAGTGAAATCCCAATGGAAATTCTCAACGGAAGACCCGGATACATAAATCTTCTGGATGCCCTTAACAGCTGGCAACTTGTAAAAGAGATAAAAGATGCCTTAGGGATGTGTGCAGCAACCTCATTTAAGCATGTGAGCCCTACTTCTGCTGCTGTAGGCACTCCTATGAGCCCTGAGTTAAAAAGGGCCGTCTTTGCTGATGATATTGAAGGCATTGATGATTCTCCCATCGCAACGGCCTACGCCAGAGCAAGAGGTACAGACAGAATGAGCTCCTTCGGAGATTGGATTGCTCTTTCCGACAAGTGTGATGTAACATGTGCAAAGATTATTGCAAGAGAAGTTTCCGACGGGGTAATTGCACCGGCCTATGATGAAGAAGCTCTTGAAATCCTTAGAGGAAAGAAAAAGGGAGCCTACAACATCATCAAAATTGACGAGAATTATGTTCCTGCTGTACAGGAATGCAAGCAGGTTTACGGTATAACCTTTGAACAAGGAAGAAACAATTTCAAGATTGACGCTGAGCTGTTAAAAGAAATCGTAACGGAAAACAAAGACATGACTGAAGAGGCAAAGAGAGACTTAATCATAGCCTTGATTACTCTCAAATACACCCAGTCCAACTCCGTATGTTTTGCCAAGGATGGACAGGCTATAGGGGTAGGTGCCGGACAGCAATCAAGAATCCACTGCACCAGATTAGCCGGAGAGAAGGCAGACAAATGGCATCTTCGTCAGCATCCGATAGTACTTAATCTGCCTTTTAAGGAAGATGTTAAGCGTGCTGACCGAGACAATGCCATCGATGTATACTTGTCTGAAGACCAGGAAGAAGTAATCGGAGACGGATATTGGGAGACACTCTTTACAGAAAAGCCAAAGGCCTTTCCAAGGGCAGAACAGAGAGCATATTTGGCATCTCTTACAGGAGTTTCCCTAGGTTCAGATGCTTTCTTCCCATTTGGGGATAATATTGAAAGAGCTGCCAAAAGCGGTGTAAGTTTCATCGCTCAGCCGGGAGGATCTGTGAGAGACGATAATGTCATAGAAGCATGTAACAAGCACAACATGGTTATGGCATTTACAGGAATGAGATTGTTCCACCACTAGGTGAAAATTAATCGAAAGCGCAAGCAAGAAGCGCAGATAGAAAGTGCAAATAAGAAGGACAAGTAGAAAAGGAAAGTAGAAAGCACAAATAGAAAGTATACGGATATTGGACAGTAAGGACGGAGGACTTTACATGAAAGTAATGGTAGTAGGCGGTGGTGGCAGAGAGCACGCCATCATTAAAAAAATAAAAGAAAACAGGTCGGTTGAAGAGATTTTTGCTCTTCCCGGCAACGGAGGAATTGCAGCTGATGCAACCTGTATAGACATAGGTGCAAAGGATATTGAAAAGGTGGTGGAGTTTGCCGTTAAAAATAACATAGACTTTGCAGTGGTGGCTCCTGACGATCCGTTGGTGCTGGGAATGGTAGACGCCCTCAACGAAAAAGGCATAAAGACTTTCGGACCAAACAAGGCGGCAGCCATTATAGAAGGCAGCAAGGCCTTTTCAAAAGATTTAATGAAAAAATACAACATTCCAACTGCAGCATATGAAATTTTCTCAGATATGGAAAAAGCATTAGCTTATATCGACACTTGTGATATTCCTGTAGTGGTTAAGGCTGATGGCCTTGCCCTGGGAAAGGGAGTAATCATTGCGGAAACAAGAGAAGATGCAAAAGAAGCTGTTCGCTCCATGATGGAAGATAAAGTTTTTGGAGACAGCGGTAGCCGAGTTGTAATAGAAGAATTTTTAACAGGTCCGGAAGTGTCCGTTTTGTCATTTACCGATGGCAAGACTTTAATTCCAATGGTGTCTTCCATGGACCACAAGAGAGCCCTGGACGGAGACAAGGGGCTCAATACCGGAGGAATGGGAACCATTGCCCCAAATCCGTATTACACCGACCAAATTGCCAAAGAATGTATGGATACCATATTCCTTCCTACCATAGGGGCCATGAATGCTGAAGGAAGAAGCTTTTCCGGATGTTTGTATTTTGGTTTGATGCTTACCCCAAAGGGACCGAAAGTAATTGAATATAACTGTCGTTTTGGAGATCCTGAAACCCAGGTAGTATTACCGCTTCTTGAAAGTGATCTTTTGGACATCATGTTAAAGATATATGAGGGTAAACTGGATGAAGCAGAAGTTAAGTTTGCAGATAAGAGCGCTTGTTGCGTGGTAATGGCTTCCGACGGATATCCTCAAAGCTACCAAAAGGGATTTGAAATTACCATGCCTGCCGGCAAAAATATCTATGTGGCAGGTGCCGCACTCAAAGAAGGGAAGCTGGTAAACAGCGGCGGCAGAGTTCTGGGAGTTACGGAAACAGCCCCTACATTACAGGAGGCAATAGAGAAAGCCTATGAGACTGTAAAGACTGTTAAATTTGACAATTCATATTACAGAAAAGATATAGGAAAACGCGCCTTGATGGCAGAAAGGATTTAACCATGGTTTTTAGAATATTTGTTGAGAAAAAGCCGGGATTAGACAACGAAGCGGTGGCTCTGAAAAACGATATCAACGAACTGCTGCAAATATCCGGAGTAGATAAGGTCCGCATCTTTAACAGATACGATGCAGACAACATGGACAAAGAACTGTTTGAATATGCGGTAAATACGGTTTTCGCAGAACCACAGCTTGATAATGCTACAGAAGTCCTTCCCGAAGTCGATGTTATCTTTGCCGTAGAACCTCTTCCGGGCCAATTTGACCAGAGAGCATCTTCTGCTGCGGAATGTATTCAGATTATATCCAAAGGGGAAAGACCTACAATAAAGACTGCCAAGGTGTACGCCCTTTACGGAAATATTTCCAAAGAAGATGTTGAAGCTATCAAGAAGTTCGTTATCAACGCAGTGGAATCAAGAGAAGCTGACATGGCTCTTCCTGAAACTTTAGTAGTTGAATACGAAATTCCCACAACCGTAGAAACTGTAGAAGGATTCATCCAATTAGATGAAAAAGGCTTAGCTCAGTTCATTGCAGACAGAGGTCTGGCCATGGACTTGGCTGACATTAAGTTCTGTCAGGAATATTTCAAAAAAGAAGACAGAAATCCTACAATCACAGAAGTTAAGATGATTGATACATACTGGTCCGATCACTGCCGCCATACGACTTTCAACACCACCATCGACAGTGTTAAGTTTGAAGACGAAACTCTTCAAAGAGCATATGAAAGATATATGTCGGTAAGGAAGGGACTCAACAGAACAAAACCTGTAACCTTGATGGACCTTGGCACAATCGCTGTTAAGCAGTTAAAGAAAGACGGAAAGCTTGCAAAGCTGGATGAATCTGAAGAAATCAACGCTTGTACCGTTAAGATAAAGGTGGACGTTGAAGGAGAAGAGCAAGATTGGCTCCTCCTATTCAAAAATGAAACCCACAACCATCCTACGGAAATTGAGCCTTTTGGTGGCGCTGCAACTTGCGTGGGCGGTGCTATCAGAGACCCATTGTCAGGTAGATCTTATGTATATGCTGCAATGAGGGTGACAGGTGCCGGAGATCCATTGGTTCCCGTGTCGGAAACCATTCCGGGCAAGTTGCCTCAGCGTAAGCTGGTGGCTACAGCGGCTGCCGGTTACAGTTCCTACGGCAATCAGATAGGTCTTACAACCGGTCAAGTTGATGAGTTATATCATCCGGGATATGTTGCTAAGAGAATGGAAATAGGTGCAGTTATAGCAGCAGCACCTGCTGAAAATGTAATCAGAGAAGTGCCGGAGGCCGGAGACCGGGTTATCCTTTTGGGAGGAAAAACCGGTAGAGACGGTTGCGGTGGTGCAACAGGTTCTTCCAAGTCTCACGATGTTTCTTCCCTCGAAACCTGTGGCGCGGAAGTGCAAAAGGGTAACGCTCCTGAAGAAAGAAAGATTCAGAGACTGTTCAGAAATCCGGAAGCTTCCAAGCTGATAAGACGCTGCAACGACTTTGGTGCAGGCGGTGTATCGGTAGCAATCGGTGAGCTTGCCGACGGTCTTGAGATAAATCTGGATGTGGTTCCTAAGAAATATGATGGTCTTGACGGAACGGAATTGGCCATTTCCGAATCTCAGGAAAGAATGGCTGTAGTAGTGGCAGAAAAGGATGTAGATCGTTTCTGTCAGCTGGCAAGACTTGAGAATTTAGAAGCAACGGTGGTTGCAAAGGTAACAGCCGAACCTAGACTTTCCATGCACTGGAATGGCCAAAACATCGTAAATTTGTCCAGAGAATTTCTTGATTCCAACGGCGCTGAAAAACACATAGATGTGGAAGCTGTAAAGCCGGAAGCGTTTGATAAAAAGGTGGAAGGAGGTTTTGGAGAAAACTTCAAAGCCTTGGCAGGAGATTTGAATGTATGCTCCAAGCGTGGTCTTTCCGAGAGATTTGACTCCACCATCGGTGTGGGTACAGTATTGATGCCATTTGGAGGCAAATTCCAGAGAACTCCTATTCAGGCTATGGTTCACAAGGTTTCAGTGGAAAAGAAGGATACTACCACTTGCTCCTTAATGTCTTGGGGATATAATCCGTTTATTATGGAAAAGAGCCCGTATCACGGCGCATATCTGGCTGTTGTGGAATCGGTTTCCAAGCTGGTGGCCCAAGGTGCAGACTTTGCAGATGTATATCTCTCATTCCAGGAATATTTTGAAAAACTGGGGAAAGATCCTAAGAAGTGGGGAAAACCTTTTGCAGCTCTTCTGGGAGCCTTAGAGGCACAGCTGGATTTGGAAGTAGGGTCAATAGGCGGTAAAGACTCCATGTCAGGAACCTTTGAGGATTTACACGTTCCACCGACACTGGTTTCCTTTGCTGTAACCACTGAGCATATTGATAATATTGTTTCCCCTGAATTTAAAGAGGCAGGAAACAAGGTGTACTTGTTGAAACCTGAAACCGACGGAAGGGGTCTTCCTACGGGAGCATCTCTCAAGGAGGTATATGCCAAGGTAACAGACCTTATGAGAAAGGGATTGATTAAGGCTTGTTATACTCCAACCTTTGGAGGTATAGCAGAGGCTGTACTGAAGATGATGATGGGTAACGGCATCGGATTTAAATTTACAGAGGCTCTTTCTGTAGAAGAATTGTTTGGATATTGTTACGGATCCTTCATTGTAGAGACTGACCAAGAAATTGAGGGTGTGCTCTTAGGTGAAACAACAGAAAAATTTGAAGTTGTTTACGGAGAAGAAATTCTCAATATGCAGGAAGTGTGCAAGATTTATGAGGATAAGCTAGAACCTGTTTATCCGTGCAATATAAAGACTGATAGCGAAGCACCTGCCACTTTGTCCTACCGGGGTGAGACAAAGTTTGGTGCCCGTGTGAAGGTGGCGCGGCCGAAGGTTCTCATACCGGTATTTCCGGGCACCAACTGTGAATATGACAGCGCTAAGGCATTCACAGGGGCAGGTGCGGAAGCGGAGATTTTCGTTATAAACAATCTGACATCTTCCGACGTTGCAAAATCCATAGCAACCTTTGCCGATAAGGTTCGCCGGAGCCAGATGATTTTTATTCCGGGAGGTTTCTCCGGCGGAGATGAACCGGATGGATCCGGTAAGTTTATAACCGCATTTTTCAAGAATCAGGAAGTTAAAGAAGCGGTTACTGAATTGCTTGAAGAAAGAGACGGACTTATGGCAGGTATCTGTAATGGATTCCAGGCTCTCATAAAAATGGGACTGGTTCCTTACGGAAAGATTATGGACACCGACGAAAATTGTCCAACTTTGACATACAACAAGATTTCACGTCATCAATCAAAACTGGTTCGCACCAGAATTGCCTCAAATAATTCTCCTTGGCTTGCAAATACTAAGGTGGGAGATATTTATACAGTGCCTGTTTCTCACGGAGAAGGAAGATTTATCGCACCTCCGGAAGTGCTGAAAGAATTGGCAGCTAAGGGACAAATAATTACCCAATATGTTGATCTGGAAGGAAAGGCAACCAATGACATCCAGTTTAATCCTAACGGTTCCGACTGGGCAATAGAAGGAATAGTTTCTCCTGACGGTCGTGTTCTGGGTAAGATGGGCCATTCCGAAAGAATAGGCAACGGTCTGTATAAAAATGTTGTAGGCGAATTTGACATGAAGATGTTCGAATCTGCCGTAAAATATTTTAAATAGAATTGAACCGGCAGAAAAACTTGCACATCTCAACCGGTTGGTAAGGAGTGCAGATACTCGATTGGAAGCAGTTGCAAGTAATCAACTGAGGGAGCATGCAGGAGACCGATTGTCAGAGATTGCAGATGATCGATTGTCAGAGATTGTAAGTGACCAATTTGTTGACAAAGAATTGAGTCAGAGATATAATAAAGAGTATTTTTTGT
>JAZNUK010000114.1:0-2146 GCA_045592265.1 Candidatus Fimisoma sp.
GAAGGAGAAAGCTTGCCGTATTTAGCAATGAGACGGTCAATTTCAATGCCGATGGTAGCAGCAAAAAGTATTATAGAAGTACACCCTTTTAAGTTGTTTCCAAGATCCTTGCTGTTAGTGGAAACAAAAGAAAGGTCCCAAATATCTCCTTTCTGTTCAATCGTAAATTGGCGATAACAGAGTCGGTAGGCTAGTTTGGGCCTTATTTCTGCAATACATTGATTAATAAGAGAAAGTACTTCACCCGATTCATCGGAGCATCCCATGTAGCGAAGAATCTCTTTCATATTAAATTCCGGTTCATGGTAAGTCTTTGTAAAAATACAGTCCATTATTTTTTCCCCAGTATATCCGAAAGATTGGCACGGATTTTTTCAGCAACATCCGGCTTATTCATAGAGTAGACATGAACATTGGTAATGCCGTTGGCAAAAAGGTCGATTATCTGATCCGTGGCGTAGGCAATTCCCGCCTGCTTCATAGCAAAGGGGTCTGAGCCGAATTTGTCCACCAGAGACTTAAATCGCTGAGGTATGTATGATCCGCTCAAGGTGATGGCACGCTCTACCTGTTTGACATTTGTTATAGGCATAATCCCGGGAAGGATGGGAACGGTGATACCGGCTTCTCGTATTTTGTAAAGAAAGTTGTATAACAAATTGT
This sequence comes from Candidatus Fimisoma sp., assembly GCA_045592265.1. GTDB lineage: Bacteria > Bacillota > Clostridia > Peptostreptococcales > Anaerovoracaceae > Fimisoma. The sequence continues at coordinate 664 of JAZNUK010000114.1, forward strand.
TGTCAAAAAACATTTGAGTGGTCAAGAAATCACAACCTGCATCTACCTTTTCCTTGAGATATTTTATATCTTCTTTCCGGCTCGCACTTTCCGGATGGATTTCAGGATAGCAGGCCCCGCCTATGCAAAAGTCAAAACCGCTTTCCTTCAGCTCACGAACCAAGTCTATGGCATTGTGATAATGCCATTGCGTTCTGTCCATGTTTTCCTGCTCAGGGGGAAGGTCCCCTCTAAGAGCCATTACATTACAGAGCCCCGATGCTTTTATGTCAGCGATACGGCCTTTGACCGTTTCCTTTGTAGATGAGACGCAGGTCAGGTGTGCCAAAGAAGGAACACCATATTTCTCTTTTATATTTCGTGCAATGTCAAGAGTGTATTTGCTTGTTCCACCGCCGGCACCATAGGTTACACTCATAAAGGAGGGGTGTAGTTTGGCAATTTCCTCAGTGGCAGATTTAACACTTTCAAATGAAGTGTCCACTTTAGGCGGAAAAACCTCAAAGGAAAGAGACAAGTCCTCTTTTTTCAATAAATCAATAATCTTCATAATAAAACGCCTTCTAATGTAGTTTTGTCAAATAATTATACTACATAAAAAGGCGCTTTTCAAATTATAGCTTGCTTATTACATAATCGGCAAAATCTTTACATGTATCTCCTTCAGCGGTTCCCGTAACAGCAAAAGTTTTTTCCTGTTCACAGCATATATAAAGAGCCTGTGCCAGTTTGTCTGCTTTTTCTATAAGACCTATGTGCCGCAACAGCATCTCAGCTGCTTTAAAAATGCTGGAAGGATTAGCATACTGAGCAAGACCGTCTTCAATCATTCGAGGAGCCGACCCGTGGATTGCCTCAAACATGGCGTAGTGGTCACCGATATTAGCACTTCCGGCAGTGCCTACACCTCCTTGAATTTCCGCGGCTTCGTCGGTAATGATGTCGCCGTATAGGTTGGGAAGAATAAATACCTGAAATTGATTTCTTATGGCTTTATTGACAAGATTTGCGGTCATAATGTCAATGTACCATTCATCTGTCTCAATTCCGGGATACTCAGAAGCAACCTCATGACAAATCTTTGAAAACTTACCATCGGTTTTCTTCATAATATTTGCCTTGGTAACGATGGAAACTCTGCTCTTTTTATTGGCCTTGGCATATTCAAAGGCCGCCTTGGCAATTCTCTTGGTACCCTCGTCAGTGGTAACCTTAAAATCCATGGCCAGCAAGTCAGGAATTTCAATGCCTTTGCTTCCCAGAACATACTCCCCTTCTGTATTTTCTCTGTAAAACATCCAGTCAATACCCTCTTCGGGAACAGTTACAGGACGAACATTGGCATAAAGGTCCAGTTCTCTGCGGAGAGTAACATTGGCGCTTTCCATAGTTCCACCTTTTGGCGTGGTAGTAGGTCCTTTGAGAATTACATCGCAGGATTTTATCTGTTTCAATACATCTGAAGGAACCGGTTCATTTAAAG
>JAZNUK010000115.1:0-25270 GCA_045592265.1 Candidatus Fimisoma sp.
TATGAGAGGTTCCCCACCCCTCACCGTAAGCTGTAGCAGCCTTCTCATGGCAAGAAGAAGACTCTTGATTTCATAAATTTCCACGGTAGCCAAAGTTTGATTTTCAGCGCGAGTTATGGAGTAGGTTACTTCCTTTACCTCCATAAACAGTTCCTGAACCTGTTCCACAAGTCTGCCGTTTTCTTTGGCAAAACTTATCATCAATTCCAACTTATCAAGTTCTGCCCTTAGTTCATCCTCTTCGCCGGGAAAATACGGCTTAATCTCCTTAAGCTGTTTCTTCCCAAATGGGGTATTTAAATCTATGTTTTGCATAACATAATCAAGACCTGTTTCCTGTCTTGTTTTAATGTTTGCAAGTCTGCGGTTTGTTCCCATTCGCATAAATCGGCACCTCCAAAACTAAACTCTAACGTCTATTACAGGAATATCCGGAAGGGCATCCTGAACTGCGGACCTTAAAGTCTCGCTATCAAAAGTGTAGCCACTCGGCGCCCACGGGTTAACCGTAACCGCTGCTATTTCAATATTTTTCAAGACATTTACTTTAAATCCTTTTTTTCTCCACATACCCCAGTCCATAGGACTTAAAAATATCTTCGTAGGATTTTTTAAAATAAATCTCACTCTTTTGAGTTTCTTTGGGTTTATGTCGGCAATTACACTGTTGGTAAAAGCCCCCGGTATGTAAACATATTCTGTATTATCATCTATTTCATCATCGATAAACCTTGCCGCACCCAGTCCCGTGGCTAAGTCAAGTTTTTTAACCTCACCCAAACTGTTGATGAGCATAATTTTGTCATCGAAGTTGTTTTCTTCTATCAATGTTCTCGCTTGTGATTCTTCCATTTCAGGAATTGAATAAAGATTCACAATATGTGCAGTTTCGTCCACCACTTTCTTCATGCTTCTTGAAAGCACCGCCCCTGTGGAAAGTATTATGGCATCCGATGTTTCAGGAGAAGCTATGGACTTGCGGTCTATGGCACCGTCAATCAATATAAGTTCGCAACCGTAACCAAGCATTTCACTGCACACTCTCTTGGTGTCCATAGCCGCCGGCGGTCCTGCAATCTGTACATAACCGCTATCTGCAACACGGCATATAAGCAGATCTCCCATAGGAGTGGAAAATCTGGTCTTCTTTAAAATTTCAAGTCCCGCGTCTGCCAGTTCATAAAGCTGGGTAGGCACAGTAACTATAGTATCCTGATCAAGATATATTCGAGGTTTTTCTGTTCCCGTAACTAAATCCTGGCTTTCGCCGTCTCTTCCTATAGATGTAATCCCTAAACGGATGCCTTCATCCATAGCCTCCTCTATGAGGTAATTAAGAGCTGTAGTCTTTCCGGCATTTTTAGCCATACCTACAATGGACAGGGTCTTATATTTAGTTGACAGGTCGTAAAGTAACCCCATTTTGCGTATCCTCTTTTCACACCTATAGGGAGACCGGAAGGTCCCCCTATAGACATTGTTTTTTTAGTTTTTAATGAAATAAATTAGTGTTTATTTCTTTCGTGTCTAGCAAGGTTGCTAGGTTCCATTGACTTGATTTCAGGTCCTTCACCAAGTGCAGAAACACCCTGATACTTGTAAGCCTTCTTGCCTGTGCAGTAGTCGCAAGTGCAAGGAAGATCAGGAAGCTGTGCTTCTGTGTATGTAGTGATAACGCCTTCGTAGTTTCTCAGGATAACCTTGTGTGGAGTCTGAGAAATGATGTACTGAGGCATTACAGGAGTCTTTCCGCCACCACCAGGAGCGTCTACTACGAATGTAGGAACTGCATAACCTGAAGTATGTCCTCTTAAACCTTCGATGATTTCGATACCCTTTGATACAGGTGTTCTGAAGTGTTCGATACCGATTGAAAGGTCGCAGATGTAGATGTAGTAAGGTCTTACTCTGTTCTTAACCAACAGGTGAACTAAGTCTCTCATGATGTGTTTACAATCGTTAACACCTCTTAAGAGTACAGACTGGTTTCCTAAAGGAACTCCGGCATCAGCAAGCTTTCTTAAAGCTTCCATTGCAGTTGGAGTCATTTCGTTTGGATGGTTGAAGTGAGTATTTAACCAGATTGGGTGATACTTCTTCAGCATGTCGCAAAGTTCATCAGTGATTCTCTGTGGCATTACTACAGGAGTTCTTGAACCGATTCTTACGATTTCTACGTGAGGAATCTTTCTCAGTTCGCTGATGATGTATTCAAGAGTTTCTGTTTCAACAAGAAGAGCATCTCCGCCGGACAGTAATACGTCTCTAACCTGAGGAGTCTTCTTGATGTATGCGATACATGCATCGATATCTTCTCTTGATCTTGCACCGTCAGTTTCACCTGCAAGTCTTCTTCTTGTGCAGTGTCTGCAGTACATGGAGCACTGGTCAGTGATTAAGAATAAAACTCTGTCAGGATATCTGTGAGTTAATCCAGGAGCTGGGGAGTCAGCATCTTCGTGTAATGGGTCAGCATCGTCAGCTTCTGATCTGTGCATTTCTGCTAATGTAGGAACAGCCTGCATTCTAACCGGATCTCTAGGATCATCCGGATCCATCAGGGAAGCATAGTAAGGAGTGATACCTACTCTGAATCCACCCATAACTTTTTCGATGTCAGCCTTTTCCTGTTCAGTCAGGTTAACAACCTGGCAGATTTCTTCGATAGTGGTTAATCTGTTTTCTACCTGCCAATGCCAGTCATTCCACTGTTCATCAGTTACTCCCTTAAATAAAGGAATGTCTTTCCAATTTCTAATAGCCATTATAATTCTCCTTAAATTATCAATTTAAATTCGAATGATGCCGGAACAGGGCATTGCCCTATTCCGGAAATTTTTGTTTTGTTGTTATGTATCAACTTTGGCTTTATTCGCCGCGGGCGATTTTAACAAGCCGAAATCGTAGGATTTTTCGTTCACTCGCTAGGAAGCAAGGCTTTGAGGCGCGGAGCGTACATCCGGTACGTGAGCACCGATAAAGCCGCAGCTGACAACGCGATGGACGAAAAAGACACGATTATGCGTACATTTCTTCGAACAACTTTCTCAGTCCTTCATGTTCTCTTAAGCACTGAAGAGTGATTGCAGCGTGTCCCTTAGTGTAACCGTTACCAACGATCATGTTAACGTCTTTACCAACACCTTCTGCACCTAATGCAGCCTTAGTGAAGCTTGTTGCCATTGAGAAGAAGTAAACAGTTCCGTCGTCCTTACAAGTAAGGATGGAAGCCATTTCAGTATTTTCAATGTTTACACAGTTGATAACTACGTCGAATAATTCTCCGTTAGTTAATTCCATAGCTTTGTTGTACATTCCAACTGCATCTGTAGCGTCCATGTGGAAGTATTCGTCAGCTAAGTTAAGAGCTCTTGCTCTGTCTTCTGATTTCTGTGAACCAGCAGCGCATACAACCTTACCTGTTACGCCAGCTCTCTTCTTTGCTTCATATAAGCAGAGAAGACCGGATTTTCCGCCGCCACCGATAACGAGGATCTTCTGTCCGGACTGACATAACTTAGCAGCCTGTGCAGGAGCTCCGGCAACGTCTAATGCTGATAATGCAAGACCTTCTGGCATATCATCAGGAATAATTCCGTAGATACCGCTCTGGAATAAGATAGCCTGACCCTTAATGTCAACCTGGTCGATAGTAGGTCTCATTTCAAGGATTTCTTCGATTACTAATGGAGTAAGTGAAAGGGATACTAAAGTAGCGATCTTGTCACCAGGCTTTAATTCGCCAACGTATGCAGGACCAACTTCCTTAACTGTTCCCAGTAACATACCACCGGAACCTGTCCAAGGGTTTTTGTGTTTGCCAGCTTTTGCTACGATGGACATCATGGTTTCTTTTACTTTGTTCATTTCAACTTCATCACCTTCGATGTCAGCAGGCTTCTTGCCATCGCAAGATCTTCTAACGATTTCAGTGAAGGAAGCAGAGTCAACGTTTAAAGTCTTAACGTCGATAAGTACTTCGTTGTCATAAAGTTCCATAGTGTTATCAATAACATCTGCTGGCTGTGGTAAAACTCCCTTTGGGGAGATTACTCTGTGTGTACCGTAAGGGCATCCTTTTTTCATTTTAAGTTTCCTCCTAGAAATAAATTGGTTTATAAATTACACCCGAATAATAACGAGCATAAATTGCTAAGTTAATTATACCGCAATTTCTTTTCCTTTGCCACAAGAAATTGCATTTTTGACACTTTTTTTATTTTTCAATGAATCCCAATTATGCGTAAAGCTCTGCAAAGAGTTTCATGATTCGCTCGTCATCTCTGAGAACCTGAAGAGCCGTGTTGGCATGACCCTTTGTATAACCATTGCCAATTAGCATATTAACATCTTTCCCCACACCTTCAGCACCAAGAGCTGCCTTGGTGAAATTGGTAGCCATGGAGAAGAAGTAAACAAGTCCACCGTCTTTGCACGCCATGATGGACGCCATTTCCGTATTAGGAATGTTTACAACATTGATGACAACATCGGCTAGTTCTCCTTCTGTAACTTCCATTATCTCATTGTACATTCCTACAGCATCGGTTGCATTTACAACCAGATATTCGTCGGCGCATTTTACAGACATAGCTCTGTTAATTGACTTCTTGAATCCGTCAACACAGATAACGTGACCGTTTACTCCAACCTGTTTTTTTGCCTGCCAACAGCACAGTATTCCGGATTTTCCGCCACCACCCATTACAACTACGGTGTCTCCCGGCTTACAAATCTTAGCTGTCTGTGCAGGGGCGCCTGCAACGTCCAGTACGGAAAGTGCCAGTTCCTTCGGCATGTCTTTTGGAAGAATTGCATAAAGACCTGATTGGAAAAGGATGGCTTCGCCTTTAATGTCTACCTGATCTATCTCCGGTCTTACCTCTTTGATTTCTTCGATTTTCAACGGTGTCAAGGAAAGAGATACCAATGTGGCAATCTTGTCACCGACTCTTAAGTCGCCTTCAAAGTTTGGTCCGATGGCTTTAACCTTGCCGATAAGCATGCCGCCTGAACCTGTCCACGGATTCTTATGTTTGCCCGTGGTTTCCACAATGTTCATGATGATTTCTTTAATTTTCTCAACATCTCCCTCTGCCCTTCTTTCAATTTCTGTGAAAGAGGCGGAGTCGATGTTCAAAGTATGTACGTCAATCAACACCTCGTTATCGAAAATCTCCATATTGTTGTCAATCTTGTCTGCCGGCTGAGGCAGAACTCCCTTGGGCTCAATAACTCTGTGTGTGCCATAAATGTCACCTTTTCTAAATTCCATTTGATGTTTCTCCTTTATCTCGCTAAGTTTGTATAATTAATCTAACTGACTTCTTCATCAATTATTTCCAAGTATATTTAATAGCAAATTCCATGCCATTTCTTTAACAATGTTTTCTTGTTTAGGCCTTTAAGGATTTTCAATCTTTCGACAAAATATTATTTTTTGTCTTTTACCGACTTTAGCAAAAAGTGAACCGATTTTGTTTCCGACGATTTTGCCGTGAACATAAATCGGTTCGCTTCTTTTTTCCTATATATCCTATATATAACCTATAGCTGATACTTTTTCTTTTTTCTCACCAACTGGGTCTGGCTTATGCCTATGGCCTTTGCGGCTTTTCTGGTTGAACCGTATTTGTCGCAAGCGTATCTTATCAAACCTTTTTCGTAATCATCTACAGCTGTTTGCAAATCCATCTCCTGCTCCACAGTTCTTTTTCCGCCCATCTCGTCCGTAGTCTCTCCCATAGACACCGAATTGCCAAATATTTCTCCATGTCTTTCTCTAAGCACGTCCATGAGGGTTATCTCTTCCCCCTGCGCCGAAATCATAAGCCTTTGTACCGTATTTTCCAATTCTCTTATGTTTCCCGGCCACTGCTGCTGTTTCAAATATTCCGAAGCATCCTCTGCGATCCCTTTTCCTATGGAGAATTTTTTACCGTATTTCTTTATGAAATGGTTTACCAGTGCGGGAATGTCCTCAGGTCTCTCGGCTAGGCTTGGGATTCTAATTGGGACGACGTTAAGCCTGTAATACAAATCCCTTCTGAATTTGCCTTCTTCTACACTTTTTTCCAAGTCGCGGTTTGTGGCGGAAATTATTCTCACATTGGTTTTCACCGGTGCGGTTCCTCCTACCCTGTAAAATTCGCCATCCTGAATTACTCTTAGAAGTTTGGCCTGCATTTCCAAAGGCAATTCTCCAATTTCATCCAAAAATATAACTCCGTTATTTGCAAGTTCAAAATATCCTTTTTTCCCTGCTGCATTAGCCCCCGTAAACGCACCTTTTTCATATCCGAAAAACTCTGATTCTATCAGTGTTGGCGTTATGGCTCCGCAATTGATTTTAACGAAAGGTTGCATTTTTCTGTCGCTGTTTTTTTGGATAATATTGGCCGCTTTTTCCTTCCCCACTCCGGTCTCTCCAAAGATTATGACATTGCAATCGTACCTTGAAACTTTCGTCATCTCATCTAACACATGCCACATGGCCTTGCTTCTGCACACAAAATCCTCCATCATGGTTTTTTCCGAAAGTCTGTGCTTATGGGCCAATTCCCGCATTTCTTCAGGTTCTTTATAGGAGACCTCTACGTAGTCAATGTCCTGTAAATAAGGAGCCAGTTCCCTGACAATTTCCATATCGAATTCCTCATAGTCATCGACATACCCTTCTGCTCCCCTCACATCCAGTGGTTTTGACATGGATTCAGTAATATATAAAGCTATATTAAGATTATTTATCAGATTGGCAAAGAGTACCCTTCCGCCGGGTCTGGTGGCCAAAATGTTTATAGTTTCCGCACCGGGAATTTCTGCACAGTTGACAGAAAAATCAAAGAGGGATTCCGCATCCAGCTGCCTCATACACTCCATGGGGCGAAGAATGTTGATAAAATGGACTTCATTAAAAATCATTTCCACCATTTTGTCTATTCCTCCGCCTGTAACTCTTTGATTGGTTCTCTTGTCAAAAAGACAGACGATTTCCGCTTCCGGACCCACCTTTTTCCTTATAACATACCCATACAGAAGATTGGTGAGCATGCTGTTTCCTACTATTAAGAATTTTCTCTGGGTTTCGATAAGTTTATGGAGTCTGTATAAGGTTCCCGATTGATCCAAGGCAAACATGAGAAGCTCCAGCGGTACATCATCAGGCACTTTAACCATAGGGATTCTATTATGGACTATTGCGTATCCCTCCGCCTCTACTTGACTAAGAACCTTGTCCACTTTCGTTATGTTTTCAATGTATATTGGCAAAGACGCTGCCGACACGTTGCATATAACCTTATCTCCAACTTTTAGTCCTTTTTTGTTGTCATATTCCTTTCCGATTTCTTCCACAACGCCCATGACAAGTCCTCCGGTGTCTGTCACCGGATTATGCAATTTACCCCTTCTGATAACTATATCTATTATCTTTTGCTTGATTTTTTTCTCATCATCGTTAGCTTCTGTACAAATTTGCTTGAAACTTGTCCCTTCAAGGTGTATTCTTTCTATAGAGACCCTGAGTTCATCGGGATAAATATTGCGGCTGTTGTCCAACCTCCATGCAGAGGTAGGTAATACGTGCTGAGGTTCAAGGACTCTCTTGATTCCATAGGTCATCGACATTTTGTGTTCACTCCTTCGGGTGCGAACCTAAATCGGTTCACTTGCTTGGTATTTTCAATATTAAAGCATTGGCACATAATTTGCAATATTTATTTTTATGAATTCAGACCACTAGGTTGGTTAAAATTTTATACTTAAAGGAGAAACAAAAATGGAAAAAATCACTTCAACACTGAGATTAAGAATGTCTGCTAAAGATGCTCATTACGGCGGAAACCTTGTAGATGGAGCTCACATGGTTCATCTTTTCGGAGACGTTGCTACTGAATTATTAATCAAGTGCGACGGAGACGAAGGTCTGTTCTGCGCTTATGACAACGTTGAGTTCTTAGCACCTACATATGCCGGCGACTATATCGAAGCTTACGGCGAAATCACTAAGATCGGTAACACTTCAAGAAAGATGAGCTTCGAAGCAAGAAAGGTTATCGTTGCAAGACCTGACATCAGCGATTCCGCTGCTGACTTCTTAGAAGAACCTATCGTAGTTGCAAGAGCAACAGGAACTTGCGTAACTCCAAAGGAAGCTAAGAGAAAGTAAGTGAAACAACACGGTGATTGACGAGCCCAACGGGCGAAGTCAGAGCCGATGTGTTTCATTCGCCAGGATTCCCCGCGAGGCGAAGCCGAGTGGCTGGAATCTACGGCGCAGTCGAGACGGTGATTGACGAGCCCAACGGGCGAAGTCAGAACAACAAATATGGGGCCAATGCTTTGATTGCATTAGCCCCGTTTTTATTACGCCCAAGGATCAGCCGACTTAGGAGGTCTTATATCCGCCAATATAAATTGTTCCCAAAGGAACCATTCACCTGTGGAAGGCTTTGTGCGAAGCCTGATCTGCCGTGGAGAGTCCGCCCCTCCTGACTCTACCTGTAAAGTGAGGTACCCTTCATCAATGTTGTCCCTTGCATAAAGATTCTCGAAAAACTTAATCGTGTATGGTTGACTCGGTTCATAGTTATTATCGGGAGTTGCTCCCACAAAATATGAGCGTGGCACATAATCTTTGTCTCTGAAACGATCCGTAATAAACTGTTTTTCTCTCTCCGACAGACCCCGTGGACCTTGCAGGTAAGCAAGCATTTCAAAGCAGGAATTCTTATCTGCCCAATACATACACAATACCGCTATGGTTAGTGCTGCTGTATGTTGAGGTTCTTTAAGCAAACCTTCCGGCATGGCCTTAAGCTCTTCTAAACTTGCCGGAATACCTGAAAGAGTAACTGTATAAGCTTTATTTCCTCCATTAGTCACAGCTTGTTTAGTAGACTGTGCCACATTGCTTGCCGCTTTGTTTTTTAACATATCTGAAAATGTCATTTTACTCTCTCCCTCCTGTTTTAATTACATATGCACCGTTTTTCACTTTCATGAGTTCCGTATCAAGTATAATCCACCCTTGACGGTTTTCTTTTATTTTCCTCGTGTAGCCAAGATTTGCCTTAATTGTTTTACTAAAATTAACATATATATCAGAATCTTCAAAAGCGTCCGGATCAAAATCGAAAACCTCAATAGCAACAGTTTCAACTTTTCCACCGGCAAAATCAATGTATACTTTATCACCCTTTTGAAATATTCCCTCTTCTACCGTTCCGAAAACCACCATTTTGCCATCAAGCTTTTTTGCTCTCACAAGTCCTACGTTGAGGGGCTTTGCCTCAATGACAAAAGCTTCTTGAACTCTGAAAAGACCACAAGCTCCACTGTCAAAGGCCGAAAGCCTTTCTTTGTCGGAGATTTCTTTTTGCTCAAACAGCATCCTTATCTCCTCTGAAGTATAGTATAGCATAACATTGGAACCGAACTTTCTCCACTGTTCCTTGTTCCTCAGATCCTCACTCATCCATTCATTCTGTCGTTCAATAAGACTTGTTGCATGGCGGTAGCATTTCCCGCACAAAATTCCGTTACGCAAATGCTTTTCTTTTGAATTCACACTCCAAAAACCGGAATGAAAAAAATCAATCTTTTTTTCGCAAATAGAACACCGTGAACCCAACGCCACATATTTACAATCAGTCCCCCACTCTACAAAAGCTTTGAATTTTCCGCCCATAACGCCCCTCCTTTCTTATTGGCTTGACATTATTTATGGCAGAACTATCCATCTTTCATCCTCAGGGCAGACAACAAGTTCTTGCTGACTTAAATTCTCATCCAAAACATCCATTGAACTGGTCGCGATGACCTTGTATGGTGCCGTCTTTTCTACTTCTTCCTCAGAAATATTGAAAATAGCGGCCATGTTTTTAAAATGAAACTCCTGCAGGCCTACGGAGAGGATTCTGTCATCCTCAATATTCTCTCCATTAAAGGTAAGGTCAGTTACCTTTCCTTCCTTAAGAGAAATAACTATTTTAACTCCCTTTGAAAACTGATAAAACTCACTGTGGTCGTGTTCCAATGCTCCCGGTCGGAATAGATACGCCATCATGTCCTTAAACTGTTTTCCGGTAACCTTTATCCTATATATCGCATCATTGTACGGGAACATTTGAGTCAAATCGCGTAACGTGATAATAGGACCTATTTCCGGCAGGCGAAGGCTCCCGGAGCCTAAAAGCATAATATCCAACCCCAACGCATTTTTGAAAATATCAGAAAACATCTTTCCCAGTTGTGTTTCTCGATTCCTAACCGGATGGGTATATCTCTCTGCAAACCGTGTAATGTATCTACCGTATTTTTCCATGGTCTGAGCGTTGTATTTATTGATAACTTCAGCCAATGCCTCATCTTTCGGACAATGAGTGTCATCAATTGGAATTAGTTGCCATTGATAGCTGTCAATAGAGTTGGTATCCGTATCGATCATAATATCAAATCTTCCTATTTGGTCTGTTCCTGTTGCTGCTTGCACAATAGGAATTCCCTCCACCGTACAAGGTTCCGTAAGAAGAGTATGGCTATGCCCGCCGATAATCACATCTACTCCCCAGCGAGGATCAAGCTCTGCGGCAAGTTTTTTATCATCCTCAAAACCTATGTGGGTTAAAAGTACAGTTAAATCAATATCCTCTGTTCTGTGTGCATTACAGATCTTCCCTACCTCCAGAGCTGCCTCGTGAACATCCACAAATGAACCTACCAGCCGCTCCTGACGTGCCTGCGCCAAAACTTGCTCAGTAAGTATGCCGATAAACATGATCTTCATGCCGCCGCTTTCCAAGATTGCATGGCTCTTAAATAACCTAATGTGGTTTGTTTTAAGGTAGAGGTTTGCATTAATTATGGGAAACTTAGCACATTTTTCAAGAAAGAGCAGATGACCTATGCCATAGTCCACTTCGTGATTACCCAATGTTACCACGTCAGGCGTAAGCATGTTCATAATCTCAATGGTAGAAATGCCTTTGTACTCGCTGTCAATCACAGAACCACGGAACATATCTCCGGAAATTGCATATAAAACATTTTCTTCTTCCTTACGTACTTTCTGTATGTAACCGGACAACATTGACACTCCGCCAACGAGCTTCCCGCTTTCGCCCTCTTCCAAAAAATCGCCGTGCATATCGTTAGAATGCAAAATTGTTAATTTCTTCAATTTTTTCATTTTTCCCTCCAAAATTAAATTCACGCCGAAGCCTTCTTTTTTCCGGAGAGTATGCCAAGTAATAATAAAACTGCTGCAATTACCCATGCAATGATGGCACCGGTCATTCCTCCGCTTTCAACTCTTTCCGCTAACTGCTGAGGATTCTGCAAGCCACTGAAGGCCGCCTGCATGCCAAGCTCCTTGTCGTAGGTAATCTTGCCATCTTTCTGCCTTCCGATGAAAGTATATTCACAGCTTTCCTCCATCGGTATGGTGTAACTTACACGGTGAGCACCCTCATACTGGGCAGTGCTATATACTCCCCAACCATAGCTTTTTTCTTCACCGCTTTCAGGCATATAGTCCATCTGTGCCAAATAGGTGATGCTGTTACTATAGTCGTAATGTTCTATGTAACCTCTTCTCGCAATCTCAGTATGTTCAATATCGTCAAGTTTCTTGCCTGTAGAAATGTTCTTTATAATCTGCTGGTCAATGTCAAACTCTCCTACAGTACAGTCTGCAACCAAACTGGTTGAGTGAGGCTCGTTAAACTGGTTTATTCCGCTTTGAACAGTCTCCACCCAGTTCATTACATAGTATGTGTTCCCTTCTTCATCAGTCTCTGTTGTTTCTTCATAAATTTCAATGGTGCGATTTGCCCTAATGTGGGGTATTTCAACTCCGGTTAACTCATCAACAAGGGGAGTTTTCGCTTCTGCTTTGCCGGGAACTATGACAATTTTCCCTTCATTTTCCGGAAGAACCTTGCCTTCTTCTACATAAATGGCATTGGAAATTATTTCTGTTTCTTTTGATGTGTCAGTTGAGAAAAAACCGACAACAACAAATATAATCGCTATCGCTATAAAAATAATGCTTCTCTTACTCATAAATAAAACACCTCCGTTATTACAGTTTCCTCATCGTTATTTATCTTCCTCATCAAAAATGTCGCCGCACTCCGGACAAAACTTTGGAGGATTCGCAGGATCTGCCGGGGTCCATCCGCACTTGTCACACTTGTAAAGTGGTGCGCCTGCAGGCTTCGGATTACCACAATTCTGGCAAAACTTGCCCTGATTGGTAGCTCCGCATTGACAAGTCCAACCAGCCTGAGCCGGAGCCGTTCCGCCACCAATGGATTGATTAACCATTGTCTCCTGATTTGTTGCAGTGCCTTGCATGAATCCGGCCATATTTCCCATCATATTGTTTGCCATACCCATGCCCATAAATCCCATAGCTGCCCCTCCCGGATTTGCAGCCGCGGTTCCCATTGCTTGTGCTGTCGCTCCTGCCATATGACCTCTGAGCATATTTGCATCTCTTCCCATAGCCGTCGACCTTTGATATTCCAAGATTCTAGCTTCATCTTCTTCACTGGCATTAACGCTAGAGACACCAAATTCCACAATTTCAATACCTCTTCTGTCTCTCCACTTTGAAGAAAGTATTTCGTTAAGTTCATCCGCAAGCTGCATGGTATATGCAGGAATAGCGGCGTAATAAATATTGTTTTGTGAGATTTTGAACATAGCAGGATTAAGAGCCGTAAGTAACTCCGATTTAAGCTGCCCGTCTATTTGACCTCGATTGAAAGCTCCCTCTACATTGGCACACACATTTGTGTAAAAAAGCATAGGGTTGGTAATCCTATATGAATATTCACCGTGACAGCGTATTTTAATATCGAGAGGAAAACCTATAGCCTGGTCCATTATTCTAAATGGAATAGGAGAAGGCGTGCCATACTTATTCCCCATAATTTCTTTTGTGTTGAAGAAATATACTCTTTGATCCTTGGATGGTTCTCCTCCAAATGTAAAGCGCTTTCCTACTTCGGCAAAGCTTTTCTTGATATTCTGTCCCAGATCTCCATAGAAAATGCTGGGCTCCGTTCCCGTGTCATAGACAAACTCTCCCGGTTCTGCACAAATATCTACTACTTTTCCACTCTCAACAATAATCATACACTGACCATCATTCACATTGATAATGGAACCGTTTGAAATAATATTATCATTTCCTCTCTTGTTGGATGACCTCCCACCGGTTCTCTTTTCTCCCTTAACAACCAGAGTGTCTGCATCCATGCTCTCACAATAGAAATAATCGCGCCAGGAATCAGCCAAAACACCACTCATCGCACCCAAACCAGCCTTCAGTAGTCCCATAATAATTCTCCTTTCTAACAAGGTAAATCCAAAGTCAAACTTTTGAGTTTTGTCTTTAAAAAGAACCTTGTTTTCCCTTTCCACATTTTAGTTTTGCCATTTGAAATTTACTTAATTTTTGCTTCTGCTTCGTCAGCACGTCTTGTGTAAACTGAAAGACCGCCTGTCTGTGCATCGTTGATGGTATTCATGTTCTGCTGAATCTCAGCCTTTTTCTCTTCCGTCAAAGAATCTTCTCCATTCTTTGCAACCTTAACCGCATCTGCAAAAGTTTTCACAAATGCAACTCCTGCCTGAAGCTCCCGCTTTTCTGCCGTTGACATTCCTAACTGGAAGAGTGCCTTTCTATCATCGTGAACGCCAAAAATATTATCAAAATGTGCCATAATATTATCGACGTATTTGAGGTTTTCTTGTCTTTCTCGTTCGTTTTTCGCCATACAAACCTTTATAGGTTCTGTTATATACGGATGTCCCATGGCGCCTTTTCTGATTTCATCGGGAACATCAAGTCCCCCTACAAAGGTTAGCTTAATGCCTCCCTCCACAAATTCCCTCGGTTTTCCGGGTTCAGATGCTTCTCTGTCTTCAAAATACGGTTCGTAACTTGCCACCTGATCATACCGGAACAGCTCAATAGGATAATTTTCATTTCTGTCTCTGGACCCATCTCTGATGATAAACATACCGTGTTCATCAAAGAATTGAAAAGTCTGCCTGTTGTTTGGATAAGGAATGCACTGCCCTTTTTCAAATCCACCGATAACTTCCTTGAAGATTCTGTCACTCCTCTTCATATATTCCATATGACCCAAAAGCTCATCCTTTGTAAACCTTCCTTTTCGAATATGAATAGAGCACTTGTCGTCGCAAGTTGAACAGATATATTCATCCCCCTTAATTTTGGTTCTGCTCATAACACCGCACTCTCCACCACAAAATGCACAATTCTTTTTCTTGAACATATCTAAAAGTCCCATAATAAATCCTCCTTAAATTTTTATTTTAAACTGCTTAGTCAGTTTAATTCTTTATCAAAAGCTTCCTCCACCACCGCCATGTGTCCTTCCGGATGATGACTTATGGCTTCCTGAATTGTTCTTCGGCTTTTCTGTTTTTGTTATGCTACTATAAAGGAAAATGTCTCTGGACATTTTAAGTTGCATGCTTCCCGGTTTAATATAGCTTGCTGCATAGTCGTTTTCTACCGCCGTTTTCATCTTTGCCAGCTTTCCTTTCATCATAAGCCACGCAAAAAGCAAAGGAAGAATAAGTGCACACCCGATGACTATCAGCAGATATTTTATGTCATACTGTTTTTTATTAAACGGTTCGCCCTTTTCTGCCATCTCCAAAAGTTCATCGGCAAGATCCGCAAAGGTATCCATCGCAAGATAATAGTTATCGTCTGCCAAATAAGGTTGAACATTTTTCTTCAAGTATTCAATGCCGTTTTCGTTGAACACCCTCAAACCATCTGCGTGAGTTGTAAAGTGGTACTCCCGTGTGGAAGAACAGATATAAAGCATTATACCGTCATCACTTTCCCCTGCGCCGAATCCCAAATAGTCATAAATATCATCTGCAGAAGCGACTGCATCAT
The DNA here is from genome assembly GCA_045592265.1 of Candidatus Fimisoma sp. Lineage (GTDB taxonomy): Bacteria > Bacillota > Clostridia > Peptostreptococcales > Anaerovoracaceae > Fimisoma. The sequence goes on from JAZNUK010000115.1 coordinate 14,951, forward strand.
AACTTGTCATTTCATATTCGGTTACAACTGCAACCTCAAAGTCGTATTTTTGTCTGATGTCTTCAAATTTTTCTGTAAGCTCCGCAAGCTGACTTTCTGTCAAATATCCCGCCCCATCAATAATCGGAGAATTTTCAAACTCAGCCCCAAAGCATGGAATTGCAAGCGTAAAACACATAAAGCATGCAAACAATAATGAAATTACTTTTTTCACATCCTCACCTCCCTAATGAAGCATAAAATATGCTACTGCCGCCGCTACAACGTACGCAATACCTGCAATCTTGAAAAAATATTTCCGTTTCTTACCCTGGTCAACCGGATATTCTCCAACGACTTTTCCCGTCTGTCCGTTGATTGCAAATTTATAGACCTTATCAAGATATTTAATGTTGAGCATCCATACAGGAAGTAGTGAGTATCTTATCTTACCATTTGAAAAATTAACTCTCGTATGTTCGGGATGAACTGCCAAATATGTATCTGTCGTATCATTAAAAGCCGCAACCGTCGAGTTTCTAACTCGGTCATTGGCTCTTCCAATACTCTCTTCTGCTGATATATCATATTTATCTGCCAAGTGTCCCGAAAGGTATGCACCGTTAAAAACCACTGCATCTTCGTAGTTATATGGCTCAACAGCTTCCATATAGCTATCTTCCGCTTTCTTTGAACCATCTACCGGGATGTTGGCAAAGCCAACGCTCCCTGCCCTAAAAAGTTTAAAGTGATCGGTTTTGGTATAGTTGTAATTTGCATCACTCCATCTGGTAACTCTCTCCGCATTATAGGTAATTGCCGCATCGCAATCACAATCGAACATCCAGAACGGAACATAAACACCCGCCATCTCCTCAATTTTCTTTTTGTTCTTAAATTCATTAGGCAGGAACGGTGCATTCTTGAAATCTCTTTCAAAAGCCTCCATAGCAGATTTCTTATCAACCTTGAAAGGAATGATGTAGTCAGGTCTAAGTGTCCCTTCAAATTGGCCTTTCACTATGGTTGACTGTCCGCAATACGGGCAAACCGTCGATCCCAGCGTATCATCACCGGCTATTTCAGCCCCGCAAGAAGGGCAAGAATAGTTTGCAAGGTTTATCTCACTTGTGTCCTCGTAGCTTCTCGGAGTGTAGGTCTCCCAATCGTATTTGGACTCACCGCCAACTGCTTCCATTCCCTCAGACATTTGTTCCATAGTTTCAGCCGGGAATGTGTTTCCACATGAGTCGCAGTGTAACTGCTCCCCACTAAACACCAGCGGAGCCCCACAACACGGACATTTGTAACTGCTGATTGTGTCCATAAAGATTACCTCCTTCTCAAAGTTATAAAAATTATAAGAATTGTTTTTATTGCCGAGGTGCTTCCTCCCATATATCATTTTAATATTTTTCAAAAGCAGGTCACTAGCACAAGTAATAGCAGAAGAATTTTTTTATAAAAAAAATCCCCCGAAGTATACGGGAGATTTTTTAAACTGATATATTTTAATAATTTTCTTCTTCCAGCGCCTTGTCCGGCGTTACAATAATGAGATTTTTCTGTGCAACGGCTATAAGCAACTCCATCCTTGTGCGATAGCCTGTCTTATCCAAAATTTTACCCAGATGCCATCTAATATTGGCCTTAGTGCAGCCTAGCATATTTGCCGCATCTTCATCACTTGTACTTTGCATCAGTGCACGGAGAACGGCCAGCTCATACCTTGTCAGTTCATAGCTTGTAGAAAGACCCAGCTTTACTTCAGGAGTCTTATCGGGAAATATATTTTCACCTTCCATAGTCCTTTCCATAACGGAAATCAATTCGCCATGTCCCGCATCTTTGTACCAGAAACTGTCTGCTCCCGCAGCTTTTGCTTTTTCAATAAACGTATGCTCAGCCATGGAAGTCACAATGACGATTTTTATTTTAGGGAAATTCTTCTTTATAATTGCAGCCGCATCAATCCCACTCTCGTCACGAAGGGTGCAAACATCCATTAGAATTAAGTCTACATGTTCACGCATACAAAACAGTTCTGCATCGGCGGCATTGGGAATGATGCCTGCCAAGGTATAATTGGAACTGGAATTTATGATTGATTCCATATTTTCCTGAGCCATTTTCTGGTCTTCTACAATCAGCACTCGCTTCATAACATGCCTTCCTTTCCTTTACTTACACTAACAGACAACTTGAATTTTGGAAAAGCCTGTATGTGCATTTCCCCTCCCGCACGTTCAACGCGGGCTCGTAGGGAGCTAAGCCCACCGCCTTCCACTATCTCACCCTCCGGCGGTATACCATTATTGGTAACGGTGACACTTGCTTCAGTTTCATTCTCACTAAACTCCGCGTACAGTTCAGTTGCCTCCGCATAGCGAACTGCATTGGTTACGCACTCACGAACTGCACAAATGAGAATGTATGCTGTTTTTTCTTCCTTGGGCAATTGACCAATCTGAACAAAATTAAGCTTTACAGACTGGCAGGTTTTGCGGATCTGTAACATCATATCCTCATCGGTAGCGTCGTTATTGTATTTGAGCATAGACACGGCTCTTTGCCATGAATCTACAATACTGTCAGGTATACTGGCTACCTCACCTTCTTTTAGGTATCTTTGCATCGCTAACAAACATCTGCCCATTTCATCGTGCACACGCATTTTCGTATTCAGTATTTCTTCTTCACGTGTAACCGCAACTACATTTGCTGAAAGTTTCTGCAATTCCCTTTGCACTTTACGAAGCTGTTCATTCTCTCTCTCTAGCTCTTGACGTGTTCTATAAAGTTTGGTGACATCCGTTGCAGTATACTGTGTATAGGAATTGCCATTCTCGTGAGTAAAAGTTCTTTTTCGCAATTCCCAAACTTTCCCGCTTGGAAGTATAAATGTTGTTCCTTCTCTTTTAACTCCTTCCAGGTGCACAAAATCATCTGCGAAACATTCTTCCATATCAGTGATAAACTGCACATCCCTGCCGCAGACTGAAAAACTGAAGCGTTGCATCGCAATATTACAAAGGACAGACAAACCCTCAGAATTAAAGAAGCACACCCCCGTAGGTAAATTGTCAAAGGCTTCTTTAATGGAATTACGGTTAATGGTCTTGCGCCTGTTGGTTTCGGTAATAAGTGCCCACGTGTTATGTGCCAAAGAAACCAAGGCCACTAACACAAGCAAGGTGCATGGAATATGCAAATACATCTCTTGGTCTGCTCCTGTGATACGGCTGTTAATCTGCATCAACACATACAGCACCACATTAACCATAAAGGATATCACAAGACATATCAGCTTTAGTCGCTTGCATCCTCTCTTATACAAAACCACAATGCTGACAACAAATAAAATAAGGGTAAATTGACTGCATACCAACAGTAATATCTGCCAAAGGGAATCTACTTCATGAAAACAGGTTAGCATATATTTTCACCTTCTTTCGCATCCAAGGAAAGGGTATAGCAATTGTCCCCTGATGTGCTTACTGTGATATTATCATGAGCAAGGGTTGTAAGATCAATACTGCACACAACATCAATGCAAGCATAAAAATCTTTCTCTCTCCTAAAAAATCTCGCCAACAAGCTTTCAAGTCCATCAAAGGTATTTTCCACAACATATTCATAAAAGTCAAAGAATTGCATTGCAATATTTGACGGAAGGTCTTCTTCAAGTTGCACCGAGCATCCGCACACTATACCCACGAGTTGCAAATTTTTCATCATTTCATCAAGACTAAGCTCAAGTTCTTTGGTTTTGATGATGCCTTCCTGCTCATTGACAAGAATCAAATTGTTGCGTCGCTTGAGATATGCGCCAACCACAACAGTACGCCGAAGCAACTCGCGTTTTTCTTTTGTATCCTCTATCTCGACAAGCTTTTTCAACCAAGTGCTCAAGATGTTAATCTGATATGCCGTTTGCCTGTGCAGCTCATCGTGCAGCCTATTCTTTTCCGCAAGGGTCTGTATTTGTTTATCAAGCTGATAATTCTTCATAGACACAGCATTGGAATCCTTCAATTCTTCATGAAGTGCTGCCAGCTCATCTACAACAGCCAAAAGCTCAGACAAGTCCTCCTGCCATAGTGCATGCCCGCCACGAATCCGGTGGCTTGAAATGCGGATTCCCCCACTCATCATAACGGGAGAGTCTTCAGCTTTTTTCATCTGCTCTTTAGTTAAAGGCAAGGCTTCCTTAGAACGGTAATATGTGTTATAGGAGTTATCTGCAACCACCATGCCAAGTCCTGAGTCTTGCATTAATTCATCGTAATGTGTATTAGACTGAATAAGGCCGGTTTTGATACAACTTTCCCAAATAGCAACCACGGTAAAGCAAAGAGCTGCTGTTGCTTCTATAAAGCCAAATAAATCAGTATCAATGGTATATAGTATAGTATAAAGGAGCCCAATTCCAATCATTGCAAGGGGTCTTAAAATAACTTTGCCTGTTCCGGGTACACGGCACCGCTTTACCGCTTCTGCAATCATCATAACAAGGCAGAAGAAAATCCACACAACAGCAGCATAATAAAGAAAAACCCTTTGATAATTATCCCACCCCATTTCATAGCCAAGATGGAATCTAAACGCCCACTGGTGTAAATCATTGGTCAATATTCCAACAATCAGCAGTAACGAAGGAATACTCATAAGGTGCCATTTTTTAGGCATACGGTATTCTTCCGGCCTGCCTATGTATTTTGCAGCGAACAAGCAGATTTGGGGAATCAGTATCATGGAAATATAATACGCATACCAACACCACTGACCAATTGGGAAAACTTTCAGAAATACCGTAAGTCGCAAGGTTCGCTTCAACATCCAGAACACCATCAAAATTATGAGCGTTATAAGGTAACGTCTAATGCTCTTATGTGCGATACGTTGATATATCGAGACACCCCATGAAATAAGAATGCCTATATAAACTACAAGTACCACAACATGGGATACAATATACATGGCAGGGGTAGTGTCTTTTGTGATGACTCGAATGAAATTTGTGAATAAAAGCAAAAATATCACTAGCAGAACATCAATAGTATAAGATGAAGGCTTGGCTTTGTCATACATGAGGCCCTGTTGTTGCATAGACCGATACAACATAAGAATCAGGCATTCAGTCAATATATATGATACCGACAGCCATTCAAAGCCTCGAGGCAAAAACTGTTCCACAAGCCATATTATAATATTGCAAAATACGGCACTTAAGAGGAGAAAAATATGTAAGCGTGATTTTAGCTTTCTTTTGGCGATAGCATAGATTGCGATTCCTATCATGGATAGCATGTAACCGCCCAGATAAATATAATACAGTGTATGTAAAGGACCGTATTCACGCACAAGTTTCGTAGTTCCGTTTACAAACTCAACATCTACCGTCTCATAGTAAATTGGCAGAATGCCGGGACTGGTGGTAATTCCGAGCATAACAATGCCCACTACAACGAGAACCGAGGTAAGGGATTTACTGTTTTTTATTCTACAAAACCGCAGTACCATCATAAGCAAGAATAAGGGTAAAAACACGCTGCCCAGATAAGCTATCCTATTTGAATTGAGTGCTGAATCCAAGTCATGGGATACAGACACCATAAAGTACCCCAGGTTGCACAAAGATACAGACACGAACAGCCAAATCAGCCACTCGTCACGCTTCTTATCCGCAACAACGCACACTCCTACCATACATAGTGAAATAACAGCTATGATGCCATATGTCAATTGCATTTAAGGCGCCCCCTCTCTTGAATATATGGGTGAAATTTAATATATTGTGTCATAAATGCTCCAAAAAAGCAACTTGGAATTACACTCGTGTATTTTCAATAAAAAATAGGTAGCCATTTCCTTGACTACCTAACTTCTGATGAGCTACTTATAGTAGATTTTATCGCCTTAACAATTTTTCAAATACGCTACCTCTTCCTTGGTAAGTTTACGGTAATGGCCCGGTCTCAAGTGCCCAAGGCGAATGGTGCCGATGGCCACTCTTTCCAGTTCCTGCACCGGGTTCCCGACTGCCGCAAACATTTTACGTACCTGACGGTTTTTGCCTTCGTGTATGGTGATTTCCACCACAGTTGAATTTTGTCCGCCTTTAATAATCTGCACCTTGGCCTTAGAAGTCACATAACCTCCGATATCCACACCGTTTCTAAGTTTCCTGACTTTTTCAGCAGATAAAATTCCTTTTACCAGCGCACGATAAGTCTTCCCCAGTTCATGGCGAGGATGAGTTACCCTATAGGTCAAATTGCCGTCGTTGGTCATAATCAATGCACCGGTAGTGTTGTAATCCAGTCTTCCTACCGGAAAAAGCCTTTCATCAATATCTTTTACAAACTCCATGACGGTGGTTCTGTCCTTTTCGTCTTTGGCAGACGTAATAACCCCAAAAGGTTTATTCAGCAAAACATATACCATCTTTTTCTGATTTTCTATCACTCTGCCGTTGACTTCTACCTTATCTCCCTCTTCAACGTCGTATCCCGGCTCCTTCATCACCGCCCCGTTAATTTTTACATTTCCGTTGGCGATTAACTCATCGGCTTTTCTTCTGCTGGCAATTCCTGCCTGAGCAATATATTTATTTATCCTCATGTTTCTTCCCTCATGCATCCTCATATATCTTTACATGTCCCGATTATTTTATCACACTCTCTTGTCTGTTGTAAACATTGTCAAGACCTGCCTCTGCCACTCTTTTCCTTATCTTTTTAACATCAGTGGTATAAAGTTCCTTTTCCTTCATCCTTTGGAAAAACTCTCCGCCGGCAAAGGTGAATCTTCTGTCCAGGCCGCCCTCTTCCCACAAAGCTCTTTGAGCAAAATCCAACAGCTCTCCTACTGCAAGATTAGGAGTAATGGTCAGTAGCGGTTTCCCCATAGCCATCATTGCAGCATTAAATCCGGCAAGAGATCCGGTGGTGATTGCCTCCGTATGGCCTATGAAAAATCCGGACTTCTCTCCTCCTAAAAACAAGTTTTCAACTCCCCTGGCTTTCATATTATCCTCTCTAAGACCCACAGACATATATCTGACGGAATTTGCTTTTCCTCCTGCATATGGGTCTACAAATCTTGCGTTTTCAAAACCTTCTATGCTACGCAAGTCCTCCAAATTGAAATAACTGGTCATCAGCTTTGCATGGCCGGTATCTATGAGTATTATATTTTCCGCATACTCATCAAGGGCATATTGACGGCAAACTTTTTTGCCCAGTTTTTCCCGATTTATCATCTTATCCAGAAGAGGTATGACAGCAAATCCGTCCTTTTCCAATTTCTTTTGTATTTTCTTGGACAAGCTTCTCTTCTCTAATTTACAAGAACCGCTGAAGGCCCCTAAGGTTCCGTCTTCCTTCATGGCTGCCACATCTTCCAATCCTGCCCTTTCGGTTATGCTGACTCTGGGGCCAAAAGCAGGACACCTAAGAACACACATAGAACATCCATTGCCGTATCGCGTGCAGTTACCCATAGGCCCTGTGGAGCCGGTAGCCTCCACAAACACATCTCCGCAGATTTTTTCCCCTTGGGCCGTCACAACTGCCGTTATCCTATTACTGCTGTCCTTTTCCACATCTGTTATTCTGGTCATAAATTTAATTTCAACTCCCAAGCCTTGAAGCAACCTTCTGACCTCCGGCTCAACTAAAGCCACATCGTAAAAACTTGCGTGCTTATGTCCGGGGAAATCCACATTCTTGTGAGTAGATAGCCTGTCTGTTATCTCAAAAAGTTCATCTGCCCCCATGGCCATGTTTTCTTCGGCAGCTGTAAACCTTCCGTTATTTCTCATAATGCCGCCCACATTACCAAGCCCCAACAGTAAATCGGTTTTTTCAACAATAACAACTTCAGCTCCGCATTTTTTCCCTCTAATAGCCGCTGCCACACCGGCCCATCCTCCGCCTATCACTACTATTTTACACATAAAAACACCTTCCTCTCATAGAAATCTATGCCGGGAAGGTGGTAAATATAGTCTTTATTTCAATAATTCTTATTTCTTTTTCGTAATCCACAGGACTTGCGGGGCAATATCCTTTTGATTCAGCATATTAGCGTATACACAGTGATATTTACTGCTGTCTAGCCCCTTTGCCCATGCCAGCACGGCTTCTTGCTCTTCCCTGCCTTGTGGATGGCCGGGATACATGGTAACTGACACAAGACCGCCTACTGCCAATATGTTCAGAGAAGTCCCAAGCGCAGCCAACGTTTCTTGGGTCACCGTGGTTATATTCTTGTCGCCTCCCGGCAAGTACCCTAAGTTGAATATTATAATCTGCGGAGTTTCTCTCACATATTCTGCCAGTCTGCCATGACTATCGTTTATAAATTCAACTTTCACAGGGTCATCGCATTTGTATTGCCCCCGAGAAATTCCCTCTTTATCCAACAGTTCTGCAGCAATACTCAAGGCTTCTTTCTGTATGTCAAAGGAATAGACCTTTGCACATTTTTTCGCCAACCACAAGGTGTCAAAACCTCTACCGCAGGTGCAGTCTACACCAATACTTTTCTCAGTAACATACCTTTCACACATGGACAACGCTAGTGCTGTCGTATCTTGCAGTAAATTCATTGTGATTCTCCTTCAATTTTTCTCTGATTTTTATTCTACACCTTTCGCGGGATTCAGACAAACAGATTGTGATATGCTTTCCGCAAATTACAAACCAAATACACCCTACGAAAGGAAAATGTTGCGAACTTCCCTGTAAGTTCAACACACAAGGAACACCTATGAAAAAACTATCCGCCTTATTTTTATCCGCCTTGATATTGTTAGTTACTTCTTGCAGCCCACCCTCCCCTTCGGACACAGTAACACAAGAGCTGGAATATTTAAAAAACAACCCGGAAGAAATATCCGGGTACATGGACGAAAAAATCCTCAGCAAGGAAGTTGCTCAATCCCTCAGCGACAAACTCCTTGATTTTGATTATACTGTGGAAAGGGAAGAAATTACAGGCAGCAACGCCACCGTGGACGTCACAATTACCACGTATCCTTTCACAGAAATCTTCCAAACTTTTTCTTATTCCTTAGCCGAAGAGTTTTCCAATAATCCAAATATGGACGATTCTGAAATAAGCGACTTCGTCAACCAACTGATCCTAAACAGTCTTTCCAAAACAGAAAAAAACTTCACTCAGAGGATTGCGGTAAATCTGGAAAAGGAAGAAGGTAAATGGGTAATTAAAAATCACCAAGAATTGTCAAATGCCTTGACGGGCGGTTTGTATGAATGGACTGAAAACGAGTAAGGACTCCTTCTTTACGAAGCAGTCCTTAGAACGTCAATTAATATTTAATTAAGTTGAGCTGATACCTCTTCACTATATGCTGAATTACCTCCCACATTGGTTCCGCAAACTGCTACAATTTTGTAGGAGTATTTTGTTCCAGGGGTTGTTTTCTCGTTGAGGTAACTTGTTGTTGTAGTGGAATCCCACATAACATACTCCCCATCATCTCCTGCTTTTCTCCACACTTCGTACTTGCTTGCTCCTTCAACCTCGTTCCAGTTCAACTGCACACTGCCTGTGGACTGATTAACCGTGGCGGTAAGACCTGTAGGTTGTGATAAATCACGGGCTCTTGATACCTCTGCACTGAATGCTGAATCGCCACCACTATTAATTTCACAGGTAGCTTTCACCTTGTAATAATAGATTACACCCGCCGTAGAATTTGCATTGGTGAAGCTTGTGTCTGTTGTAGTATCCCACATAACGTACTTACCATCTCCACCTTCTTTTCTCCATACTTCATATCCGCTTGCACCTTCTACCGGATTCCATGTTAACTGTACGCTGCCAGTGGATTCATTATTTGTAACAGTAAGTCCTGTAGGCTGGGCCAAGTCGCGAGCTCTTGACACCTCTGCGCTAAATGCTGAGTTTCCGCCGCTGTTGCTGTCGCAAATTGCCTTTACCTTATAGTAATAAATAACTCCCGGCGTTGCAGAAATATTAGTATAAGTCGTGCCTGTTGTGGTATCCCATTTGGCGTACTCACCATCGCCGCCTGCTTTTCTCCATATCTGATATCTGTCTGCACCTTCTACAGCTTTCCATGTTAACTTTATACTTCCTGTTTCTGTATTATTAGTTGCAGTAAGACCTGTAGGCTTTGCCAAGTCGCGGGCTCTTGACACCGATGCACTGAATGCTGAATTCCCGCCGCTGTTGCTGTCACAAATTGCCTTTACCTTATAGTAATAAATAACTCCCGGCGTTGCAGAAATATTAGTATAAGTCGTGCCTGTTGTGGTATCCCATTTGGCGTACTCACCATCGCCGCCT
>JAZNUK010000116.1:0-4324 GCA_045592265.1 Candidatus Fimisoma sp.
ATAACATATAACATATAACATATAACATATAACATGTTTATTCCTTACTTATATAGAAAAGGCAGGCGATGAAAATATATCTCGCCTGTCTTTTTTGAGGCTCTATCCGGGGAATACAAAATTAAAACATGGAAATACTACTAAAAAAATGAAAGTGAGGTTTTCCCATGTTTAAACACGAAAAACAATTATTTCATCCTGTCGCCGTAGAAGGTCCAAATCCCCAGTATGCAGCGCTTTTGCAGGAACAGCTTGGAGGTGCCAATGGTGAATTAAAAGCCGCATTACAGTATATGTCGCAAAGTTTCCGTATAAAAGACCCTGAAATAAAGGACCTCTTTATGGATATTGCAGCAGAAGAGCTTGGGCACATGGAAATGATTGCACAGACCATTAATCTCCTTAACGGACACGATTTGGCGGTGGAAAAAGTTCCTGCAGGAGAAATTCAAACCCATGTCCAGTTGGGACTTAATCCGGGACTGATAAATGCCTCCGGCTATTCCTGGACAGCTGACTATGTTACTGTAACCGGTGACTTGTGTGCAGACCTACTTGCCAACATCGCCTCCGAACAACGTGCCAAGGTAGTATATGAATACCTTTACAGACAGATTGACGACAAGAAAGTGCGTGAAACCATCGACTTTTTATTGAACCGAGAAGAAGCACACAACGCCATGTTCCAAGAGGCCTTCAACAAGGTTCAGGACACAGGCTCCAACCGCGATTTTGGTACAACAAAGGCGGCAAAAATGTATTTCGATATGTCCTCTCCTTCTCCTGCAAACACCCAATTTCCTAAAAAAGATGTAACACCGCCTTCCTTTCAGTAAAAAACGTCTTGCATATCCGTATAAAAAATAAGGCTGCCTCCATAGGGCAGTCTTGTTTTTAACTGTGTATTCTGCTATAATTTTATGAGCTCGTAAAAGATGGATTTAAAGGATATAAAAGGCTATAGAAAATATAAGGAATATAAGGAATACATAAATGGGAAGACTGACAAAAAAACTATCAAAAACATCTACGCTTCATTACACCAAACTCTTTTTTAGAGGATTGCTGTTACTCCTTGTGGTTGGAGTCTACATCTATGATAAATGGGTAGGTGTGAACCTTTCGCCGGTAGGAGAAAAATTACAATCCATCTTTTTTAAAGTTATATGGATTGTTTTTGTAGTAGAAATGATTTTGCGTTTCTTCCCTTCTTCCATAGAAAGCAAGGGATGCCAGAAACAGTTTAAGCGAAACTTCATCCCTGCTCCTTCTCATCACGAAAATTCTATCATGGTTACAGCACATAAACCGCCCAAACATTCAACTCTTTTAGTCATAGTGAGCTGGATCCTGTTAAATGGCGCCATAGGAATTCTATACTACACGGGAACCATAGATATGGGTATCTTATTCATTATCGCACTTGCTTACTCTGTATGCGACATGATTTGTATTCTCTTCTTTTGCCCTTTCCAGGAATGGATGTTGAAAAACAAATGCTGTGGCACATGCCGAATATACAACTGGGATTTCGCCATGATGTTTACCCCTTTCATATATATAAAAAGCTTTTATACATGGAGTTTGCTTGGAATTGCACTGGTACTTCTTATCCAGTGGGAAGTTCTCTACAAGCTTCATCCTCAAAGGTTTTCCGAAGCCACCAACTATCATCTTGCTTGTGAAAATTGCACGGAAAAACTTTGCCACCACAAGAAATCCCTTCGCAGCTTTATGGCAAAACAGCGTAAACTTATTAGAAATACAAGCAAAAGATTCCGCATAAACCAATAAAGTTTATATTTTAAGCTTGTCCCCAATAAATTCCTTTACGGCTTTCTCATAGCCGTCAGTATCTACAATATAACTCATACCATGGCCTGCCTTTGGAACAGGAAAATATGCCTTTTCCGAGGCACAAGCCTGATATATTTCTTTACTCATCTCAAAAGGTACAAAAGAATCTTCCTCCCCATGAATTATTAGAACCGGAACTTTACTTCTTTTGACAGCTTCAACTGCACTGCTGTCCCTAAGACCGAACCTGCCAAAGATTCTGGCCCCCAGACGAAGGAAAGGAAAAGCCGGTGCAACAGGAATCTTCCTGTCCCTTGCCACTTTTTTGATGATTGCTTCCGGTGACGAATAGGAGCAGTCGGCAATTACACATACCACATTGGAAGGTAAATCAAGTTCCGTTGCCATAAGAACTGTGGCTGCTCCCATGGAAACGCCTGCAAGAATAATTTTAACATCTTTACCGAAATGTCTTATTGAATAATCTATCCAGTCAAGGCAATCATACCTTTCCTTAATGCCGAATGAAATGGTCTCCCCTTCGCTCATACCATGGGCACGCTGATCAACAACCAGAGTATTATGTCCGGCTTCTCTTCCTATTTTATTGCCTCCGCAAAAATCTCTTATGGTATTGCCGTTATAGCCGTGAAACTGAATCTCAAGGGGTGCTCCTTCAGCAACATGGTAGTACTTGCCGTGAAGCTTTAATCCGTCATGGGAACGAACCCATACATCCTTGTAAGGAATGGCTCTAAGCTCGTCCATCAGTCCCTTTACGGTTTTACCTTCTTCTTCCGTATATCTGTCAGGTACCTGATATCCCTTTTCCTGAGCCTCTCTGTCGGTTAGAAACGCCATTCGATAGGCAACATATGAACCTGCTAAAGTAGCCGCAGCTGCCAAACCGGTGGCAGCCACAGCAATACCTGCTATAATCTTTTTATCCATCTTATTCTTCTATCTTCCCTTTGATCTCTTATATCTGATCCCTTATAATTGATATCTTATGCTGTATCTCTTACATCTTACATCTTACATCTCTTACATCTCTTACATCTCTTGTTTTTTACATCTTATGTTTTACATCTCATATCTTATATTTTATATTTTATATTTTATGCTGTATATCATATGTGTTATGTTTTCTTCTTTTTCTCAGCAGATTGTTCTCACGTCTTTCTTCACTAAGCTTTGATTATTGACGCAAAATTCAATCCTCATTTCATAACTATTTATACTCTTCTCTCAACGTCTTAATAAGCTGATCAATTCTGTGAACAACCTTTATAAAGTCCTCTTCCTTGTATCCTCTTGTAGTCATAGGGGCTGTTCCGATTCTGACGCCGGATGTTTCCTTTGGAGAACGCTTTTCGCATGGAACGCAGTTCTTGTTAAGGGTAATGCCTATTTCGTCGCATCTTTCCTGAAGAACTCTGCCACTGAAAGGTTCATCGGATAAATCCAGAAGAATCAAATGGTTATCCGTTCCTCCAGTAACTATGTTATATCCCAGTTTAATAAACTCGTCGGACATGGCCTTACAGTTTTTTACTACCTGATGAATATATTCTTTGTATTCAGGCCCTACAGCTTCTTCGGCGCACACCGCCTTACCTGCAATGATGTGTTCAAGGGGACCTCCCTGAGCATAAGGGAAAACGGCACTGTCAACCTTCTTAGCCAGTTCAGGTTTTGAGAATATAAGACCTCCTCTTGGGCCTCTTAAAGTCTTGTGAGTTGTCGTAGTAATAATATCGGCAAGACCGAATGGAGACGGATGGGCACCACCGGCAATGAGACCTGCAATGTGTGCCATGTCCACCATAAAGTATGCACCTACTTCTTTTGCGATTTCTGCAAACGCCTCAAAATCAATAATTCTGGAATATGCCGAAGCTCCCGTCATAATTAACTGAGGTTTGTGCTTCAGTGCTTTTTCCCTCACATCCTTCATGTCGATGTATCCTCTTTCATCAACATCATAGAACACCATATTATAAAGTTTACCACTGAAGTTTACGGAAGAGCCGTGGGTAAGATGTCCGCCATTATCCAGCGTGAGAGATAAAATAGTATCTCCCGGATTAAGAATAGCCTTATAACCGGCAAAATTAGCCTGAGAACCGCTATGGGGCTGCACGTTAACATGATAGTCGGTATTGAAAACCTTTCTCCATGCATCGCAAGCATACTCTTCAAGCAAGTCTACATATTCAGTTCCGCCGTAGTATCTGCTGGTATTGCCACTGGTACGAACATAAGGATAACCTTCCGCATACTTCCAGCTGAGGCAACTTCCGCATGCCGCCAAAACAGCTTCCGAACAGTAGTTTTCAGAAGCAATAAGCTCTACATTATTTTTCTGACGGTTATACTCTTTTTCGATAAGTTCTCCCACTTTAGGAGAGTACTTCTTGATAAACTCTATATTATCAAGATTATAGGTGTTGTTGTCTTTTCCGTTAATATCAAACATCTTTTTTCCTCCGTAAAAATTATTCTATATCAAGGTCGAATTCATCGG
>JAZNUK010000117.1:0-8122 GCA_045592265.1 Candidatus Fimisoma sp.
GACTCGAACCCACGAGTGGGTGAGAAAGTCCCATGCCTGATTTGCCCAGCTTCAGCTGGAGTGCAAATCAGGACAGCGAAGGGAATCTGCCGGTTGTAGGCAGATGACCGGAGGAGAGATGCACGAAGTGCAGAGCGTTGATTTGCAATTTCTTATGGAAATATAGTGTTGTTATTGGAGAGATAATTGGTTTAAACAAAGATAAGGCTGTTAGAAAAAATAGTAGAAATAAAGTACTATTGACTAATAGCAACATAATATATATAATGAACATAGAAAAAGGACTACCGAATAGACGGTTGGTTCCATTATGGGTTAATAAAAAAGTAACCGCAAGTTTGGAAGACGGCGGTTACTTTTTTGCGTTTATCAATGCTATAATCAACGGAGTAATGATGCCGAACATCATTAGCACGAGTGATAAGATTTCAAAATCGCTCATAAGCGTGTCCTCCTATGCATGAATTTTCCAAAGTGGAATTTCTATGTAAACAGAGGATCACAGTTCCTCTGATAAGACTGAGGAACCAACCGCCTACCGCAAGGCAGTCCTGTAGTGGTATTATAGCACCGAACATGAGTTCGGTAAAGGGTAGAATTTTGATAATAGTCTTTTTTCCTTATGACGCAAGATAGTGCGGGACTCGAACCCACGAGTGGGTGAGAAAGTCCCATGACTGCTGAATGACAAGCCATAGGCGATGCAATGTTTATGTGGAAAGTGTCGAGGCTCAGGAGTATAATGGAGGAACAAAGGAGGGGTATGAAAAATGAATAAGTGTATGGCTTTCACAGGCGCAGATGACCGAGTTGTTTGGTGTGGACAGAACTGTAATCACTAGGCATGTTAATAATGTTTTCAAAGAAGGTGAACTTGACAAAGAAAGCAATGTGCAAAAAATGCACATTGCAAATGCCGATAGACCCGTACAGTTTTATAACCTGGATGTCATCATCTCTGTTGGATACTGAGTAAAATCCAAACGGGGCGTCGAATTTCGCAAATGGGCAAACTCTGTTTTAAAGCAACACATATTGCGGAATCCAAGCCAGAAGAAAAAGAAATGATGATAACAGTTATTATGAACTGTTTAAAATAGCTCTCTAAGGGGACAGTTAAGGAGCATTCAGGTCTCTCTCTCCTGAACATATGGAAATTACAGCATTATTACAGCATTATCACAGTATTTTTCACTATAGTTACAGTATTTTTTATTTAAGAGGCTCGGCATCATCGACGGGCCTCTTGATTTTTCCATTCATTTAAAATATACTTATATATTGGAAGTTTCTCGGTAGGAGCAATAAATATGATACAAAGAAAAGAAAAAGAGGCAGAAAGAATTCTTCTCATAAACGACATAGCAGGGTACGGAAAGATATCCCTTGGTGCCATGATTCCGATTATGTCCCATATGGGATTCAACATTTACAATCTGCCCACTGCAGTAGTTTCAAACACCTTGGATTATGGTATATTTGAAATACTGGACACCACAGAATACATGAAAAAGACTCTCAAAGTGTGGGAGCAACTGGGATTTGAATTTGATGCTGTTTGCACAGGTCTTATTCTGTCAGAAGAACAGGCAAAACTGATTTCACGTTATTGCAGAGAGCAACAACAACAAGGAAAGCATGTTTTTGTGGATCCAATCATGGGTGACGACGGAAAATTGTATAATGGTGTCTCCCATGATACGGTTGTACATATGAGACATCTTTGCTCTGTGGCAGACATAATAATGCCTAACTTCACAGAGGCCGCTTTTCTTGCCGATATGTACCAAGATAAAAGTTCAGTTACGGAAACAGAAATAAAACAAATCGTGGATGCCCTCAGAAATATGGGGTCTAAATCCGTAATAATAACCAGTGTCAATTTGGATGGAAATTCCTGCGTGTTTGGATATGACCAGGAAAAAGGTGAGTATTTCACAATACCTTATGAACATGTTCCCGTACATTTCGCAGGAACCGGTGATATGTTTTCAGCCCTTCTGGTGGGTGGAGTTTTGAAAGGCAAGGAATTACAGGAAGCAACCGCATATTCCATGGACATGGTCAGACGGTTGATTCTGCGTAATGCTGATAATGCAGACAAAAATAAAGGGATTCCTATAGAAAAGTATTTAGACGAAATGACAAATTTCTAAAGGGAAAAATTCAGGATACAACGACAATGTAATTGTGAGAAAACAGATAAAATTCAGAGGTGACGAAGATGCAGTTAACAGATAGAATTCCAAATTGTAACGGCTGTGAGGCCTGCGTGGTTGGATGTAAATATATGTGTGTAAAAATGACGGAAAAAGATGGGTGCAAAGTGCCTGTAGTCAATGAGGACGGATGTAGTAAATGTAATGCCTGCATGCTCTACTGCCCTTTGTATAATCCTGTTGAGCTACCGGATTTTGAAGAGTTTTTTGAGAGCGAAGAAGATGTGAGAAAAAGAGATATGGCACCGCTCTATAGGGCGACCATGAGAAAATTGAAGGACGGCAAGAACGCCGAATTTGTAGGCACTCTTTGTCAGATAGCGGCTCTCAAGTCACTGCGTGGAGACAAGTTGGGGCATAACCTGGCTGTTTTCCCTATTTACTGTAGCGAAGAGCAGAGACAGTCCAGTTCTGCTTGCATGGCCTGTCCTTTTTATAAATAGACTACAAAAGTCGCAAAAATAAAGAAAGCATGAATCAGGAGAAGGAGAATATGGAAAACACCATTTTAGACAAGATAAAAGAAGCAGAAGTGCTGTTCAGTAGTTATGAAATAACCGGAACAGAACTTTCAAGAGTCCGTCAGTTGAAAGAAAAATTGGAAAATCAGCAGATGACGGTTTCTGTAATAGGTCAATTTAAAAGGGGCAAGAGCGCCCTCACCAACGGAATTTTAGAAGATCAAATTTTACCTGTTGGGATAGTACCTGTGACGGCTGTTGTCACCACCATTCAGTACGGACCAAAGAGTGCGGCGGTACATTTTGCCAATGGTGTTGTAAAGGAGACTGCATTTGAGGATATTCATACATATGTTAACGAACAGGAAAATCAGGATAATCATCTCAATGTGACTAAGGTGGCAATTAAGTGCCCGTCGCCTTTTTTGGCAGGAGGATTAACCTTTGTTGACACACCGGGAGTAGGTTCCATGCACGAAAAAAACTCTGAAGAGGCGTATGCCTTTGTAAAGGAGAGCGATGCTGTGATTTTCACCCTTTCCGTCGACAGTCCCATTAATCAGATAGAAATCGACTTTCTTAAAAATGCCAAGGAATATGCTGCCAAATTCTACTTTGCAGTAAATAAGATAGATGTTATAGAAGCTGAAGATTTAGAAGCTTATCTGGCATATTGTCGTAAATTTATTTCAGGCCTTATGGAAGTGGATGATATTCAGATGTTCCCTGTAAGTGCCAAGAAAAACATAGGCATAGAGGCTTTAAAAGAAGCGATTTTAAAAGATTGCAGTACAGAAAGCCGCAGGATTTTGGAGGAATCAACCAAGCTCAAACTACATGACATTGTAGTAAGTGCATTATCGCAAATTACATTGTATCGTTCAGCCCTTTCTATGCCTGCTGATGAATTCGACAAAAGATTTGAAGAAATGAATCAGTTCTTTGAATTTTTGCATCAAGAAGCGGACGGACTTCCTGAAGCATTGAAGAAGAACAGTGCAGTATGCCAGGCCCATTTAAACGATGTAAAAAACAGACTGGCAATGAAGGTGAGAGAACTTTTTGGCATAGAATATCACTATGAAATCGGAGAAATCACAGGTGCGGCAACATCAACAGGAGAAACAGCATCATCAGTGGCTTCGGGAGATGTAGTGACAAAGGTGGACAATCTTACCGTCACATTGAAAGAAACCTTAAGCACCATTTTTATGCACAGAGAAGAGAATGCCTATAAGGTGGTAAGAAGAATTAACGACTTAAATCGTCTTGTGCGCAAGCTCGCAAAGATGAGGGATGAAAAATAGGGAAATAGGGTGAAAACAAAAGATAAAAGTTAAGAATAGCGTCAAAGAATAAAAGTAAAGTAAAAGGCCGGTCTAGTGACCGGCTTCTTTTGTAACCTTATCCAAATATAATGTCCATTTGACTACTTGCCGTGGATCGGGTTGTAGTATGAAATTATACATCTTCTTTTTATGATACATATCGAAGTGGTCCCCAACACTCATAGGAAATGCCTTTATATCTGAAGTTTTTTCCGTAAACTCCAAAGGTTCGCCGAAGCACTGACCGGAAAATTTAATAACATCTCTATCCATGTAGATTTTTCCATAGCCGGCATTTCTGTTCATATTTCCATCTGAGCCCGGAACCGCAAGAATTGTTTCACTTTCAAGTGGCTCATCCAGATTCAAAAGTTCTTCCTGCCAAAAATACCAGCGGTTAATTTTTTCAAAAGGTCCACCATGGAGTACATAGTAGTTGTCAAGTAGAGAAGAAAAACCGCATCGGTTGCAGGAAATGTTGTAATTGTCCGAGGTCATTTCAAATTCTGCCATACATTGAGGACATTTATAGAGGACACCATCAAGACCGAGAGCCGGAGATTTACATTTGTATTTCACATTCTCGAGAATATTGTCTTCGTCATGAAGAATGGCAGCTTCTATTGCATCGTTAATCTGCGATACGGTTAAATCCTTGATTTCATCAGCATTGAAGAGCTTTGAAGTTGTTACCTCCATTTTGCCTGCGCGAAGGCCCGCCTTGCCCCACTTGGGGAGGGTTTTGTAAGCGCCGTTTTCTGTAATGATATAAACATCAACGCCCATTTTTTTAACCAGGTCTGCCGTGCCGTCAGTAACTTGAAGTGAATGCCCTATGCTTGGCAGTCTTCCTTCAGGGAAAAGCACGATAATATTGCCTGAATCCTTTGCTCTCAGAATGTTCATTATGGTTTTAATATCTGCACAGAACATCTTCTTAGGAATTACATGCATTGTGTTCAGTAGCTTGCGAATGAGTGGTTTTGCCATAAAATGTTCACTTACCACAAAGGTGGGGCGGTGGGGAAAAAGTGTTACTGCCACCAAAATAAAATCGATATTAGAAACATGGGGACAAAGAACTAAAGCGGGGCCGTTGATACCTTTGACACCACGTTTATCATAAGTAGTTTTATACTTGAATTTTAAAATAGGAGCGGCTATACAATATGCCAGAGTCAATAAAAAAAAGTTGGGCTTTTTCACCTTTGCTGTCTTTTTCTTGCTTTTTGCCGCAGAAGTTGGATTCTGTTTTTTGTCCGGCGCTGTCTTGTAGTTAACCATTTAGTATTTTACTCATAGTTCAATTGGCTCGGAAGTCAATTGGACATTCCTTTCTTAAGGGTATCTTTGGCGATTTTGCTATAGCTCATGCCAACAGAGTTCAAAGATATTATATGGCAAAATTGGATAAAAGCCAACAAAAGTTTAACAAGAAGTTTCGTGTAAAATACTAAAGGGATTTGAATATTGTGTTCCGTAGTGGTAAAATAAAAGGTACGTGAAACCTCTTCGGTAACTATAGGTTTGGTTATCCACAGGAGAGGATAGGGAAGAAAAGGAGCTTGAAGAGATGAACAGTCAGTCAAATGTGAAAAAAGTAATAGGAGTAGTTTCAGGTAAAGGGGGCGTTGGGAAATCATCGGTTACCTCAATGCTGGCAGTTACTGCTCAGAGAATGGGATATAAGACGGCAGTGTTAGATGCAGATATAACGGGGCCATCCATCCCCAAGGCCTTCGGCCTGACGCAAAAAGCAATGGGAAACGAAGAAGCAATACTACCGGTGATTACCGATACGGGCATCAAAACAATTTCCGTAAATTCACTGTTGGAAAACGATACAGACCCCGTAGTATGGAGAGGTCCTGTCCTTTCAGGTGTGGTTCAGCAGTTCTGGAACGATGTAATCTGGGGCGACATAGATGTAATGTTTGTTGATATGCCACCGGGAACCGGAGATGTGGCACTAACTGTCTTCCAATCATTACCTCTAGACGGCATAGTTATAGTTACTTCTCCTCAGGAATTGGTATCCATGATAGTGGAAAAGGCGGTAAAAATGGCGGATATGATGAAAGTCCCTGTAATTGGTTTGGTTGAAAACATGTCATATTTCATTTGCCCCGACTGTGGAAAGGCACATAAGATTTTTGGAGAAAGCAGCATAGAGAAAACTGCAGTCAAATATGGAATAGGAAACATTGCAAGACTTGCTCTGAATCCTGAGGTTGCAAAATCCTGCGACAGAGGAATGGTAGAATGTCTTGATACCACAGAGCTTTCCCACATGGCACAGGCCTGCATGAAAGCAGAAAATCCAAACAAACACGATGGGATGCCGCTTCCTGAAGGGTGTGATGGCGGATGTTCAAGTTGCAATGTTGAAGGATGTCAAAGCCGCAAAGAATAATTCATTGAAATAACACCAAAAGCACATAAGGCCATGTGCTTTTTTGGTAGAATATTCCTTAACAATGATTTAAAAGGGGGATAAATACAGCAAAATGTTTGGGTATGTACTGGTAAATAAGCCGGAGTTGAGAATAAGGGAGTTTGATACTTATCGCAGTTATTACTGCGGTTTGTGCCATACTTTGGGGGATAGACACGGTCTTTGTGGCAAAATGACACTTACTTATGATATGACATTTTTGGTAATGTTGCTCAGCGATCTTTACGATGAAGAGGACAGGGTGAGGGAGGCAAGATGTATAATTCATCCTGTACACAAACACTGTGTAAGACAGAATACAGTGACAGAATATTGTGCAGATATGGGATTGTTGCTGTCATATTACAAATGCCTCGATGATTGGCAGGACGATAAGAAAGTTTCTGCAAGGGTACTGGCAGAGCTTCTTAAAATTAAATGCAAGCCTATTGAGGAGCAGTATCAACAAAAGGCTCGCTTTATTAAAGAAAAGCTAAATGAGCTAAATGCCATTGAATCTGAAGAACAAGAAAATGGCATTAGTCACATAGACAGAGCCGCCAGAGTCTTTGGAGAAATAATGGCAGAAATCTTTGTATATAAGGATGACCAATGGAAAGAAGACCTGTATAAGGTAGGATTTTATTTGGGAAAATATGTGTATCTCTTAGATGCCTACGAAGACATTGAAGATGATGTAAAAAAAGGTTCCTACAATCCATTTATAAGCATATATAAAAATCCGAATTTTGAAGATCAAGTTCTAAGTCTCTTGATGATGATGATAGGGGAGTGCACCGATGCCTTTGAGAGGCTTCCTATAGTGGAAAATATTGAGATAATGCGCAATATTCTTTACTCGGGAGTATGGGGCAAATTTGGTAAGGCTAAAATAAAAAGTCAACAGAAGGAACGAAAGGGAAACAGTCGATGAATCCATATCAGGTTTTAGGCGTAAACATCAACGCTACAGATGATGAAATAAAAAAAGCATACAGAACTTTAAGTCGCAAGTACCATCCCGATGCCAATGTGGGAAATCCCAATCAGGCTGCATATGAGGAAAAATTTAAGGAAGTACAGCAAGCGTATCAGATTATCATGGACCAAAGGCAGGGAAAAGGACAAGGAGGTGTCTACGGCAATTCAGCAAGCGATCCTTGGGGGTTCGGAAGCTTCTCATCTTCAGGCGGCTATGGGGGAAATTCGGGAGGTAGATCCGGTTCTTCAGAGAGTAAGGACAGCCAATATATGCAGTCGGCTCTCAACTACATCCAAAACGGTTACTACAGGGAAGGCATCAATGTTTTGGAACAAGTTAAGGACAGAAAAGGACCTTGGTATTACTACAGTGCCATTGCCAACTATAATTTAGGCAACAATGCGGTTGCCCTGGAGCACGCAAAGGCAGCCTGTGCTTTTGAACCTAATAATTTTTACTATGCAAATCTTCTTTCTCGCTTGCAGGGGGGAGGAACAAGGTATCAACAGAGAAGCGCAAGCTACGGTGGTAATCCTACTATGAGAGGAAACAATTATATGGGTCAGTGCTGCACCACTTTTTTGTGTCTTAATCTCTGTTGCGGTGGAGGCACATACATGGGAATGCCTCTTATTTGCTGCATTTAGACTCTATATGAGTATAGAAAAGGAAAATATAAAAAAGTTACGGAAAAAATA
>JAZNUK010000118.1:0-5505 GCA_045592265.1 Candidatus Fimisoma sp.
CAAAAGGAAATGTACACTTTCAACGATCACGGAAACAGGAGTATTACTTTGAAACCTGAGGGAACTTCCGGGGCTGTAAGAGCTTTTATCGAGCACAAACAGTACGCAGAGGTACAGCCTACAAAGTATTATTATAATACGGATTGCTTCAGATATGAAAAACCTCAGTCAGGCCGTCTCAGACATTTCCACCAGTTTGGTGTTGAAGTTTTCGGAACGCCTAACATGATGGCAGACTCAGAAGTAATAGCTATTGCCTATGATTTCTTGAGAGATTTAGGCATCACTGAAATTGAGCTTAGAATCAACAGCGTTGGTTGCCCTGAATGCAGAAAGAAACACAGAGAAGCTTTAAAAGAATTTCTTCAGCCTCATTACGAAGAACTTTGCGGCACATGTAAAGAGAGATTTGACAGAAATCCAATGAGAATTATCGACTGTAAGTCTGAAATCTGTCAGGCAATCGTTAAAGATGCACCGAGAATGCTTGATTACCTTTGTGATGACTGCCAAAACGCCTTTGAGGAGTTAAAGACCAATCTTACCGCTATGGATATTCCTTTTACCATTGACCCAAATATCGTAAGAGGACTTGACTACTATACTAAGACTGCTTTTGAATTTGTTACAACAAAAATAGGGGCCCAAGGCACCGTTTGCGGCGGAGGAAGATACGACCATCTGGTGGAAGAGTTAGGCGGACCACCGATTCCCGGAGTTGGTTGGGGTCTTGGAATAGAAAGACTTATTATGCTTATGGAGGCTAACGGCGCATACTTCCCTGAAGAAGAAAGAATAGACGCATTTATCGCATTTATGGGAGAGGAAGCTAAGGCATACGGACTTAAACTGTGCAAGGAATTAAGAGAAAAGGGCCTCATAGCCGAAATGGATACCTTGGCAAGAAACATCAAGGGACAGTTTAAATACGCAGGCAGATTAAACGCCAAATACACCCTTGTAATAGGTGAAGACGAAATCAAGAAGGGCGTGGTTTCCCTCAAAGATATGGATTTATCCGAGCAGAGAGAAGTTAAATTTGAAGATATTTACAAGGAAATTACAAAATAGGAGAATTGTAAGATAAAATGAGTACTTTATTTAAGAGAACAAATATGTGTGCGGACCTGACAATAAAAGATGTTGACAGAGAAGTTGTCCTCAACGGTTGGGTGGCAAAGAGAAGAAATCTGGGAGGTCTGATTTTCGTAGATTTGAGAGACAAGACAGGCATCGTTCAGGTTACCTTTGACGATACTATTCCAAAGGATGTTTTTGATAAGGCAGACTCCTTGAGAGGCGAATATGTTGTAGGTATCAAAGGAATCGTAAAAGAAAGAAGTGCCAAGAATCCTAACTTAAAGACCGGAGATGTTGAAGTTTTTGCCAATGATCTGGTGATATATTCAGAGGCGGACACTCCTCCAATATATATCAAAGACGACGACAATGTAGACGATAATCTTAGATTAAAGTACAGATACTTAGACCTGAGAAAGACAAAGATGCAGAGAAATCTTACATTCCGTCATAAGGTTGCCAAGATTGCAAGAGATTACTTTGATGAGCAGGGGTTCACAGAAGTTGAAACACCGATGCTTATTAAATCAACGCCGGAAGGCGCAAGGGACTATATAGTTCCAAGCAGGGTTTATCCGGGTTCTTTCTATGCGCTTCCTCAGTCACCGCAACTTTTTAAACAGTTGCTTATGGTAGGGGGAACTGACCGATATATGCAGATAGTAAAATGTTTCCGTGATGAAGATTTGCGCGCCGACAGACAGCCGGAATTCACCCAGATTGACCTGGAAATGTCCTTTGTGGATATGGACGATGTAATCGCCATACAGGAAGGTTTCCTCAAAAGAGTTTTCAAAGAAGCTATGGATGTTGAAATTTCAACTCCGTTTCCTAGACTTACCTGGGATGAGGCCATGGAGAGATATGGTTCAGATAAACCGGACACAAGATTCGGCTTTAAACTGAAAAAACTTAATCATCTGGTTGCGGACTGTGAGTTTAAGGTATTCACCGATGCCTTGGCTGCAGGAGGTGACGTTAGAGGTATATGCATAGACGGCGGAAGTGAAAAGTTCAGCAGAAAAGATATAGACAAACTTACCGACTTGACCAAGAGCTACGGGGCAAAAGGTCTTGTATGGATAAGAGTAGCAGATGGTGAGTACAATTCATCAGTAAATAAATTTTTCAACCAAGAACAATTGGCAGAGATTGCCAAGGTGTTTGATGCCAAGGCGGGAGACCTTATCTTTATCTGTTCTGACAAGGCCAAGGTTGTTTTTGACAGCTTAGGCTTCCTCAGAAGAGAAGTGGCAAAAAGAATGGATTTACTTGATGACAAGCAGTTTAATCTTCTTTGGGTTGTTGATTTCCCTCTATTTGAGAAAGATGACGAAACAGGGGAATTAAAGGCAATGCATCATCCGTTTACTTCACCGAAGATGGAGGAAATACAGCTCCTTGATACCGATCCTGAGAAGGTTAAAGCTAATGCCTACGATATCGTTTTAAACGGTGTTGAACTTGGCGGTGGTTCCATAAGAATTCATGACAGAAATCTTCAGGCAAAGATGTTTGAAGTTCTTGGACTTTCAAAGGAAGAATGTGAAGAAAAATTCGGCTTCCTAATTGAAGCCTTCAAATACGGTGCGCCTCCGCACGGCGGACTGGCATACGGTCTTGACAGATTGGTAATGCTTCTTTTGGGTGAGCCATCCATCAGAGAGATTATGGCCTTCCCTAAGAATCAGAATGCTCAGTGCCTTGTAAGTGAGGCACCTGCACCTGTGGATGTTTCCCAGCTTGAAGAACTGGGTATAAAGCTGTAGTAGGAGTTGTTTATGGCCCGGAAGTGTGTTAAATGTGGCAAGAAGATATCTTTCGGAGATAAGAATGTGCATTTGGTTTATTCCAATGTGCGTTTCTGCGCTGATTGCGGAAGAGAGGTCAATGACCTTTTAAACCCTATAAGGATAGCTTCCGATAAAGAGAAAGCTGATATGCTAAAAACCCAATTCAAAACCTATCTTAGTCAATCTTCCTTTGACGATAGGATTCGACGGTATATTCAGGATGAATTTGAATACATTGCCATGGATCGGGTTTACAGCGTATTAGAGCCGGAGGAATTTACAAATGATTCTACGGTGGTGAAGCATTTTAAAGCATCTTTTGAGGACTGCTACGAAATATTTGAGGAGTATTCCAATAAATTTGGCATAAGTACGGTTAAGGCTAAGGTTATAAATCCCGGAAATTTAAGGGTTACAACCTTTGTTGTAGACAGATTTTCCGTTATTGGAAGCGAGCAGTATGTGACCTTTGTGATAAATCTTGTGTACTTCAAAGGCATCACCACAGTGGTAACCATCGCTTCTCAGTCACCATACGGTGTTTCTGCAACTTGCGGCAGCGTTTTAAGTAGCTTCTGGTTGGGAATGAGACAGAATTATCCGGAGTTTATGAAGCTTGAGATTGAAGAAGAGGTATTTATAGAAATGGATAATGTCCGAATATCTAATGTTGCTGAGAAAGAGCCTTTAACTGTGGGAGGTATAGGCATTTTCGGAGGCACTTTCGATCCTATACATAAGGGCCATGTGACCCTTGCCCAGGCGGCTATAGACGAGTTAAATTTGACAAAACTTGTCGTTATGCCTGCACGGGTGCAGCCTTTTAAGGCAGGTAAACGGGTTACTGAGGATTATCATAGGGAAAGCATGGTAAAACTGGCTTTTGAAGGTGTGGATAAGGTGGAAGTTTCCGATTATGAGTTGAATAATATAGGAATATCATACACATACCAGACGCTGCGCCATGTGAAGGAGATATATCCCGGGGAGAAGATTTATTTCATACTTGGTGCCGATTCAATGTTGGAACTGGATACCTGGTATCGGGGAAAGGAACTTCTTCAAAACTATTCCTTTGCCGTCAGTGTCAGGCCCGGATACGATGATGAAAAATTAAATAAGAAGATAGAAGAATACAAACGAGAATACAATGCGGATATTTACAGGCTTCAGGCAGCTATGCCTGACATATCATCCACCCAAATCAGAGAAGGGTTGGCAGGAGGCGGTGATGTTTCCTCTATGATACCGGAATCCGTAGAAAGGTATATAAATAAAAATGGTCTCTATAGATAAAATAAAAAAGTATATAGATACTAATTTATCTGAAAAGCGAAGAATTCATACCTACGGTGTATATGATACGGCAATTATGTTGGCAGAGAAATACGGAGCAGATGTAAAAAAGGCGGAAATAGCAGCTCTTTTACATGACATTTACAGAGGAGTTTCAGACAAGGTACTCAATTATCACATTAAACACCTGGGATTAGATGAAAAATACATAGACAATAAGAATCTTTCTCACGGCAAAATTGCGGCGGCAGTGTTGCCTCGTGATTTTGACATTGATGATGAAGATATTATTAATGCTGTCAGCTTCCATACTACCGGCAGAAGCCATATGTCGCTGCTGGAAAAGATAATTTACCTTGCCGATGCCATTGAACCGGGAAGAAGTTATCCCAGTGTTGAGCAGCTGAGGGAGATTGCGGCAAAAGATTTGGATAAAGCGTGTCTGCAGTCTTTAAAAAGAACAATAGACTATGTTACCTCACAAGGACACTACTTAGACGGAGATACGGAAAAGGCCGTCAGTTACTTTGAGGAATTGATAAACAAAAAGGAGAAAAGCCATGACAAATAAGGAGTATGCATTATTAGCAGCTAAAACTCTGTCAAATAAGAAAGGGCAGGACATACTGATTATTGACATTCAAGAAAAGGCAACCTTTGCCGACTACTTTGTCATTTGTTCCGGCAACACTGAAAGACAGATAAATGCCTTTGTCGATGATGTGGAAGAGGCCTTTGCAAAGGAAGGACTCTTAGTGAAGACAATAGAAGGAAAACAGGGCTCTGAGTGGATTCTAATGGACTTTGGAGATGTTATTGTAAACCTGTTTACCAAAGAAACCAGAGAAAGATACAGTATAGAAAAGGTTTGGGGAGACTGTAATTTCATTGAAGTGGAGGAATAAACTTTAGAAATGAACGAGAAATATAATTTTAGCGAAATCGAAAAAAAATGGCAGAAATATTGGGAAGAAAACAACAGCTTCAAAATCGAAGAAGATGAAACCAAGAAGAAGTACTATTGTCTTGAAATGTTTCCTTATCCATCGGGAAAGTTACACATGGGTCATGTGAGAAACTATTCCATTGGCGATATAATTGCCAGATTCAAAAAGATGGACGGATATAACGTGCTTCATCCCATGGGTTGGGACTCCTTTGGTCTTCCTGCGGAAAATGCAGCTATAAAGCACGGCATCCATCCTAACATTTGGACATGGAAGAATATAGAGGAGATGAGAGAACAGTTAAAGGAGCTGGGTCTTGCCTACGACTGGAACAGAGAAGTTGCCACATGCCATCCTGACTATTACAAGTGGATGCAGTGGATTTTCAT
>JAZNUK010000119.1:0-13171 GCA_045592265.1 Candidatus Fimisoma sp.
AGATTCTCTAATAGAATAAATCGTAGAACAGTATATAATCTAAATAATCGTGCTGACAGAGAATATTTCGCTGAAAGTTTTGTTCTGTATATGCGGGGTCAACATGATAGACTGGATCCTATATTCGTAGAGCTTATGGAAAGACTAAAGGCACGGAATGCCCAGGAGGCGGCACAAGCTGCGGTAAGGATGGCAGGAAATGCAGCATAACCCCTTGACACCCGCATACAAATGTGCTAGACTGGTCAAGGTGTCAAGCAAAACACCTTAACAGAAGTTTCAAATTTGTTATCAAAGACAGTGGATACCAAAAGGAGAAATATGGCATTTGAATCATTATCCGAAAAACTTCAAAATACCTTTAAGAAGCTGAGAGGCAAAGGAGTACTTACAGAGGCAGATATAAACGATGCCATGCGAGAAGTTAAATTGGCGCTTCTGGAGGCCGATGTTAACTTCAAGGTAGTTAAGGAATTTGTTGCCCAGGTCAAGGAAAAGTGTATGGGTCAGGAAGTTCTTCAGAGCCTTACACCGGGCCAACAGGTAATTAAGGTTGTAAACGAAGAATTGACCGCCCTTATGGGAGGTACCGGAAGTAAGTTAACCTACTCTCCAAGCGGATTTACCGTATTGCTTATGGTAGGCTTACAGGGTACAGGTAAAACCACTTCTTGCGGAAAGCTGGCAAATTATCTGAAGAAGAACGGTAAGAAACCTATGCTTTGCGCCTGTGATATTTACAGACCTGCAGCCATAGACCAGCTGGAGATTGTAGGTAAGTCGGTAGATGTGCCGGTATACACAGATCGAGGCAATACCAAGGCAGAAGAAATAGCTCTTGCTGCCAGGAAAGAAGCTGAGAAGAAAGGCTATAACGTACTCATAGTCGATACGGCAGGTCGCTTGCAGATTGACGAAGAGCTGATGGAAGAGCTGGCAAGGGTGAAGAAGGCCGTAAAGCCACATGAAATTCTTCTGGTAGTTGATGCTCTCACCGGTCAGGATGCAGTCAATGCGGCACAGGGCTTTAATGACAAACTTGGAATAGACGGCATCATCATGACCAAGATGGACGGTGATTCGAGAGGTGGTGCGGCCCTTTCTGCCAAGAAGGTTACAGGCAAACCGGTCAAGTTTATAGGTGTAGGGGAAAAGTTTGATGCACTGGAACCTTTTCATCCCGAAAGAATGGCAAGCAGAATCCTGGGAATGGGAGATATGCTTTCATTAATAGAAAAAGCTCAAGAAAGTTTTGATGAAGAGCAGGCGGCTAAGCTGGAAAAGAAACTTCGCAAGAACGAATTTACCTTGGAAGATTTCCTTGACCAGTTGGGTCAGGTAAAAAAGATGGGAGGCATCGGCTCAATGCTTAATATGTTGCCCGGAGTTAACAGCAAATCGATTAGCGAGGACGACATCGCCAAAAGTGAGCAGGAATTTAAACAGATGGAAGCCATCATTTATTCCATGACACCTGCGGAGCGCCGCAATCCACAGATTCTAAACGCAAGTCGCAGAAAACGAATCGCTGCCGGATGCGGTCAGCCTGTAAGCAAAATCAATAACTTAATTAAGAAGTATGAGGATACCAAGAAACTGATGAAACAGTTTAACAATCCCGGCTTTATGAAGAAAAATAAAAGATTTAAAGGATTATTCTAAGGAGGAAGAAGAAATGGTAAAAATCAGATTAAAGAGAATGGGCGCACACAAGAAGCCTTTTTACAGAATCGTAGTTGCAGATGTAAGAGCACCTAGAGATGGTAAGTTCATCGAAGAAGTTGGATACTATGATCCAATGAAAGAACCAAAAGAAATTAAGATTGATGAAGAACTGGCTAAGAAATGGCTTGCCAACGGTGCGCAGCCTACTGACACTGTAAAAGCACTGTTCAAGAAATCCGGAATTATTTAATAAGAAAGAAGCGGTGGAAACTAATGACTAAACTGGTTGAAGCAATCGCAAAGTCACTTGTTGACAATCCTGACGGTGTTGTGGTGTCAGAAACCAGCGGTAGACAAGGCACGGTTATTCGCCTGCAGGTAGACCCGGATGATATGGGAAAGGTCATAGGCAAGCAAGGTAGAATTGCCAAGGCTCTTCGTACCGTTGTAAATGCAGCAGCCATTAGAGAAAACAAAAAAGTGACAGTAGAAATTGTGAAAGAATAGTTTTGAAAAAGTAGGCACATATTTACTTAATGTATTTATGTGCCTATAATGCTATTAGGGTGTTTTTATCCAGCCTGCCAAGCAGGACTCAGCACCTTAATCTTGCGGCTTTGTTCGCAATAAAATTAGAAGAGGAAACATTGGAGAGGAATCATTGGAAGAGGAACCAGATGGAAAAAATTAAAATCGGAAAAATCGTCAATGCAGTAGCTCTGCGTGGCGAAGTTAAAATTTACAATTACTCAGATTACAAAGAACGCTATGAAGAACTGCAACGCCTTTTGATAGAAGATAATAAAGGCAATAAGGCGAGCAACAGAAAAGAAGATATAGATAATTTTAAAGAATACCAAATTGAAAATGTCAGGTATCAGAAGGAAATGGTAATTATAAAATTCAAAGGTGTAAATGATCGAAATCAAGCGGAAGAACTCAAAGAAAAAGATGTATATATCACCGAAGAGGATTTGAGAATTTTGCCTGAAGATACCTTTTATATAAGAGATTTAATCGGGTGCAGAGTTTTTGACATGACCACCGGCAAAAATATAGGTGAAATAAAGGATGTGTTGCAAAATACGGCACAGGATTTGTACCAGGTGGAACTTACAGGAGGCGGACAGACGCTGATTCCGGCCGTTGAACAGTTTGTGACGGACGTAAATATCAAAGAAAAACTGGTGACGGTAAAACTCATACCCGGATTCATCGATGACGCAATTGAATGTTGACAAATTAAAGCTTTTTGGTTAGAAATGGAAAAGAGCCCATTACCAAGAACCTAACTAAAATGTCAGTAGGCCCTAGGTAGGCCGCCAGACAAGGAGAAACCATATGAAAATCACCATTTTAACCCTTTTTCCGGAGATGTTCACTGCCATTACCGATAGCAGTATATTGGGAAGGGCCAAGGAAAAGGGCATATTGGACATAAATTTAATAAATATACGAGACTTCAGCAAAGACAAGCACAACAAGGCGGATGATACACCTTTTGGTGGTGGGCCGGGAATGGTTATGCTGGCAGAGCCTATTTTTGGAGCTCTCAATTCCATTGATGCCAAAGGTCCTGATGCCAAGTGCGCTGATGAGGACACCCATGTTGCAACCGGAAAGAAAAAGATTATATACATGTCACCTCGGGGGCAGGTTATCAATCAAGAGAAAATAGAGGAACTGGCCAAAGAAGAAGAAATAGTTATACTATGTGGACATTATGAAGGTGTGGATCAGCGGGTTCTTGACCACTGGCAAATGGAGGAAGTTTCCATAGGGGACTATATCCTCACCGGAGGAGAACTGGCAGCAATGGTGCTGGTAGATGCGGTGGCAAGGTTTATACCTGATGTACTGGGAAGCAGTCAATCAGTGGCTGATGAGTCCATATATTCAGGGCTTCTGGAATGTAACCAGTACACTAAACCGCGGGAATATGCGGGAATTGCGGTGCCTGAGGTTTTATGCAACGGCAACCACAAATTGATACATCTTTGGCAATACGAAAATGCATTGACCCTTACCAAGGAAAGACGTCCCGATTTGTGGAAGGTCTATCTGCAAAAGGAGAAAGACCTGACAAAAGACGAGAAAAAGATCCTGGAAAAGGTTGTAGCAAAGACCCTTTAGGAATATTGTAATCCACAATATTTTGTGGTAAAATATTGTGAAGGGTGTATCATGAGAGAAGAAGTTAAAAAAGATAAGAAAATAGAGAATAGAAAGGCTCCAAAAGGGGCAAAGAGCAAGAAGAAATTAACAGGGCGCACATGGGGCATTATATTTGTCATCATGTTCCTTGTGCTGTATGGTATAATATATGTGGTGCCAAAAGTATCCGACATTTTTCTCCAGACTTATTCGGCAGAGTACGGAACTTTAGAGTCATCTTTTCAGGTGCAGTGCATCTTTGTAAGAGATGAGAGAGTTTACAGAGCCGATGCGGAAGGAAGTGTGCAAAGGCACATTGAAAGGGGCACTTTGGTGCGAAATGGAAGTCACATCGTTACCGTTGCCGGTACTAATTATTACAATGGCGAGAGAGGTACCGTTTCCTACCGATACGATGGATATGAGACCAGAGTAACCTCTGCCGATATGGCTCAGCTGACCAAGAGCTTTTTTGAAGGATACAGTGCTTCGGAAGGTTCAGTAAAGGCTATGAATACCGGCACTGTACAGACAGACCAGCCCGTATTTAAAATCATTGACAACAAAGAATGGTTCCTCGTATGCTGGATTCCGACGGAGGAAGCAGCCAAGCTTGAACCGGGACAAGCTGTCAAGATTAAGATTGATGAGGCAGATAAAGAATCCTTGGAAATGAAGGTGGTGAGCCTGACGAACCAAGGCGGAGAATATCAGACAATCCTGTCCTGTAACCGTACCTATAAAGATTTCGACAAGTACAGGGTCAAGGAGTGTACCATTATTACATCCGGTGCTAACGGTATAATACTGGAAACCAACAGCATAGTGGAGAAAGATGGCGTCAAAGGAGTATATGTGGTAGATAAATTGGGAGATGCCAATTTTGTTCCTGTAAGCATATTGTTTTCCTACGGTGAAAAGACGGTAGTGGTTAAGAACTATTTTTACGATAGCCAGGGGTACAGTGTTGCCACAGTTAAAAACTATGATGAAGTTTTAAAAGAACCGCAGAATCCTCCGGCATGAAAAAGGAAGGTGTAGATTATGTCAATTGGTGAAAACATCAAATATATTCAAGGATTAAAGGAAGAAGCTGCCATAAAAGCCGGACGCAGGGGAGAAGATGTTCTGCTTGTTGCCGTAACCAAGCTTCACGGTGTAGATGAGATAAACGAAGCAATAAGGTGTGGCATAACGGATATAGGGGAGAACAAGGTTCAGGAAATAATGGACAAGTATGAATATGTAGACCCTGTTCGTTGGCATCTCATAGGACATTTGCAAACCAACAAGGTTAAATATATCATAGACAAAGTAGCAATGATTCATTCTGTAGATTCTTTGAAACTTGCTCAGGAGATAGATAAGAGGGCATCTCAACACAATTTGACCATGGATATTCTTATTCAGGTTAATTCAGCTATGGAGGAAAGCAAATTCGGCATCACCACAGAAGAAACGGGAAAGCTCATTGAAGAAATACTTGAGACCTGTAACAATGTAAGGATAAGAGGGATGATGTGCATCGCGCCTTTTGAAGAAGATCCGGAGGACGCGAGAGTATATTTCGAGGAAGTTAAGAAACTATATGACAGATACGGAAAGATAGAGCACGAAAGACTGGATTTTAAATATCTTTCCATGGGGATGTCAAATGATTTTCAGGTAGCAATAGAGGCCGGTTCCAATTTGATTCGCGTAGGAACATCCATTTTTGGGGCCAGAGATTATTCAAAATAGGAGGAGCAACATGGGATTTGCAGACACTTTTAAAAAATTGGTGGGTATTGAAGAAATAGAGGAAGACTTTGATGAAAAGGAGCTTGAAGCGGAAAAGGAAAGAATTGCAAGGGAAAGTGTGCGTAAGCCTGTAACCGAGTATAAGCCACCAAGACCGATAGTATCCGAACCGCCAAAGACAGTTCCTGTTGAAAGACGTATATCTGTAGCCGGAACCAACGCTTTCAAGCTGGTGGTTATAGAACCTAAGAGTTTTGAAGAATGTCCTAAGCTGGTAGACAGCCTCAAAGGCAGACGGCCGGTTATAATCAATCTTGAAAAAATAGAGACGGAAGTAGCCAGAAAGATTTTCGACTTTTTAAGCGGTGCTACATATGCCTTAAACGGAAATGTACAGAAGGTGGCAAACAATATATTTATCTTCGCTCCTGAAAGCGTAGATATAGCTGCCAGCCAAGAAGGAAGGGGCTTTGACTTTGGAGGAAGCAACAGAAGCCCTTGGAGATAGAAAATAATTTAAAAAGTCGGGAGAGGAAAAAGATATGGTATTTGTTATTGTTACAGCTATTAGCTGGTTTGCCAATATGCTGGTTACTTTACTGTTGATAAGAGCCATCATGAGCTGGTTTGTTACCGACATGTACAGCACCTTTTGGGGGAGATTTTACGGGGCTTTGATTAGGTTTACCGAACCTATCGTGGAACCTTTTAGAATATTTTTGAGCAGATTCAATACGGGAATGTTGGATTTTTCAGTGCTGCTTGCAATTCTTGCAATAGAACTGATATCTAATGTGGCAATAAGACTCATCCTTTTGTTGTTAGCATAAAAGCTTTGGAGGGAAATTATGATTACACCTGCAGATATTCAGTATAAAGAATTTACCATAGCAAAAAAGGGCTATAAGGAAGAGGAAGTCGATGATTTTCTCGATTTAATTATGGTCGATATGGAAAAGCTTATCAGGGAAAACAAAAAATTAAAAGAGGATCTAACTGCAATCAAGAACCAATTTGACAAGCATATGAATACGTCGGCTTCAGTATATGAGACTCTTGAGTCGGCTAAATCGCTGATGAACGATATAGCGGCCAGTGCCGAGAGAAGGGCCGAAAACCTTTTAAAAAATGCGGAGCTTGAGGCCTCACTTATAACAAGAGAAGCCAAGGAATCAGTTCTCAGACTTACCGAAGAGGGAGACCGCCTAAAAAAGAAAGTGGAGAACCTGAGAAACAGATACAAGAAGATGTTGGAAGAAGAGCTGGAGAGGATGAATTACGGTGGAGAAAACATCTTGGAAGAGTTTGAAAAGGAATTTCTCCCTGCATCCATGACATCGGGAGGGATTTCTGCTGTTCAAGAAGACAGGGCTACTAAAGTGGGTGTGTCTTCACAGACGGTGGTCATGAAACCGGTGACTTCCCCGGAATCCGAACCGATGGGAATTAAAAAAGAAGATCTATCGAAGACATTGATAAACATAAAATAAAAGGCTAATGAGGATAGGGAAAATGCTATTTCCCATCTTTTTGGAGGAGAGAGTGAAAAAGTACAGGTATTTGTTGATGGTGGGAATCGTTATTTTTGACCAGATGGTTAAGCTGTTGATAAGGGCTTCCATGTTTTCAGGGCAAAGCATCCCTGTACTTACAAATATTTTTCATATTACCTATATACAAAACAGGGGGGCTGCTTTCGGAATACTTCACGGTGCCGATATATTTCTTATCGGGATACCGATTCTGGCAATAATAGGTGCGGTATGGTATATGGAAAAAAATCTTGATCAGCACTGGACTTTGCCCTTGGCATTATCCCTGGTGGTTGCCGGTGGCATAGGGAACCTTATAGACCGAATGTTTTTGGGATATGTTACGGATATGCTTGATTTCAGAATTTGGCCTGTCTTCAACATAGCAGATATCGCTGTGTGTGTAGGCGCCGGTTTCCTTATCCTTTACACGTGGAAATTTTTCCCGAAAGAGGAAGAGAAGGTTGATAATGAAGAGGCAGGAAGTGACGGAAGAGATAAGTCCTAAGGGAAAAGGCAATTAGGAGAAAACGGTTGTCATGAGCAAACAAGAGACTTTTACTTTTTTAATAGGAGAAGAAAACAAGAGCACTAGAATTGATTTAGTGCTCTCTTTGCAGTTACCGGAAGTTTCCCGCAATTTTATTCAGAAGCTCCTTGAAAAAGGAGCCGTAAGGGTCAATGGGAATATATGTGATTCTAAAAAATATAAAGTAAATGTCAATGATACCATCGAGATTGTTATGCCGGAGCCGGAACCCTTAAAAGTAGAAGCAGAAAACATTCCACTTAATATAGTCTACGAGGACAAGGATTTGCTTGTGGTAGACAAAGAAAGGGGAATGGTGGTACATCCTGCCGCAGGCAATGAAAGAGGAACCCTGGTCAATGCAGTCATGCATCACTGCAAGGGAAGTTTATCTTCCATAAACGGTGTCATAAGACCCGGCATTGTTCACCGCATTGATAAAGATACAAGCGGCCTTTTGGTGGTAGCAAAAAATGATATGGCTCATGAGAAACTCTCTGTTCAACTGGCGGCACACACCATTACAAGAAGGTATGAAGCCTTGGTATTTAACAACTTTACAGAGGACAAGGGGACAGTAGACGCCCCCATAGGTAGAGACCCATACAACAGATTACGACAAGCGGTGACCCATTCAAACTCAAAGACGGCTGTTACCCACTGGCAAGTTATTGAACGTTTTGGACAATATACTCATATAGAAGCTCGCCTTGAGACCGGGAGAACTCATCAAATCAGAGTACACATGGCATACATTAAACATCCCTTAGTGGGAGACCTTGTGTACGGTCCCAAAAAGCAGCCATTTTCTGTCCAAGGACAATTACTTCACGCCAAAATTCTGGGCTTTGTTCATCCTTCCACAGGCAGGTACATGGAATTTGAAGCTCCAAGACCTGAAGTTTTTAACGATATCTTGAGAAAGTTGCAGCAAAGGAGCGGAATCTAGTGTAAAGGATTCCGGGGAACAGCAACTCCATACTGTTAGTCATATGGGAAAAAAGTTTAGGTATAAGGTTTTCAATTATATATTTTTACTCAGGAGCAGATTTAATATAGTCGATACAATCCTCGCAAACATATCCGCCTTTAAAGCAGATGTTGTGGAACTCATTCCCGCATAGAGTACAAAAGTAATTTTTCATTTCTATACCTCCTTTATTTACCTTCAATCAGGCACCTGAGATTGGCTACATGATAGTACGGAAAAATGAAAAATGAAAGCTAAAAAAGGAAAAAATGTAAAAAAAAGGTTTTAATTGTCGATTAGAGGGATTTAAATGTATTTGTCAGATAATTCAGGCAGAAAAATAGATTATTTGAGAGTGTCGGTAACCGATAGATGCAATCTACGGTGTAATTATTGTATGCCTCCTGAAGGGGTGAAAAATATAGGTCACGGTAGCATCTTAAGGTACGATCAAATTCTCAGGATAATATCCATTGTAAGTGACTTAGGCATAAAGAAAATCAAGATAACCGGTGGAGAACCTTTGGTGCGCAAAGGTATTGCGGAACTGGTGACAGAGACCATAAAGGTTAGCGGTATTGAAGAAGTTACCTTAACCACCAACGGGGTGCTTTTGGAAGAGAAGATGGACCAACTTTACAATGCCGGAATAAGAAAAATAAATATAAGCTTAGATAGTATCAATAGAGAGAGATACGCGGAAGTCACCGGATTTGATTCGCTGGGAAAAGTTCTCAAAGGGATAAAAAAGGCGTTGGAATATGATAATGTAATTCTAAAGCTTAACGCCTTGGCATTAAGGGAAACTACCTGGGAAGAGATATTGGAATTGGCTCAATTTGCCCACACAAGGGGAATCATACTCAGATTTATTGAAGTGATGCCTATGGGAATGGCGAATGGAATAGAAGGAAGAACTACCGAGGAATTGCTAAGAATACTGGAAGGTAAATGGGGAGAACCGCGGCCTTTAGAGGCAACTTTCGGAAACGGTCCTGCCACATATTTTCAATTTGAAAAAAGTGGCGGAAAGGTAGGCTTTATAAGCCCTATAAGTCACAAGTTCTGTAGTAGCTGCAATCGTATCAGGCTTACAGCAGATGGAATATTAAAAACTTGCCTTAATTATGAAGGGGGCTTAGATTTAAAAAAAATGCTGGCAGAGGGGGAATCCAATGAGACCATAAGCCGGGCAGTAAAAGAAGCCATAGCTGCTAAGCCTCAAGGCCATTGCTTCCACGATAAGTATCTGCGTAAGGCCACTTTGGCGGGAACCGACCTGGGGTTAAACCGTGAGGAGAATAATTTGGCTGACGATTCGTTGACGGTGGAGAAAAGGATAATGTCTCGCATAGGCGGGTGATTGGTGATAAGTATGGATGTAATTTGCAACTGGTTTAAAGAATGTTTTACAGATGAGTATGTTTTAAGTGCAATCAAAGTCACATTGCAGATGTCCATATGCTCTTGTGCCATATCCTCGGTTCTGGGAATAACCTTGGGACTTTTTCTTGAAAGATTTAGGTTTCCGGGAAAGAGAATCATCATAAGGATAAACAGGACTTTCATGGCAATGCCTCCCGTTGTGGCGGGATTGATAGTATATATGCTTCTCATGCGCAGAGGTCCCCTTGGAAGTTTGGGGTGGCTTTTCACAATAAAAGGTATGGTTTTGGCCCA
Source organism: Candidatus Fimisoma sp. (assembly GCA_045592265.1). Classification (GTDB taxonomy): domain Bacteria; phylum Bacillota; class Clostridia; order Peptostreptococcales; family Anaerovoracaceae; genus Fimisoma. The sequence goes on from JAZNUK010000119.1 coordinate 10,271, forward strand.
GTGCCTCATTATTACCCCCATAGTTACGGGGATGGTTCATCAATATGCCGTGACTAAGGCACCTCCTGTAAAGGAGTTTTGCAAAACCATGGGTGCGGGAAAGCTTCAAACCTACATAACCGTTGTAAGTGAAATGCGTCACGATATATATTTCTGCATGGTAACAGCCTTTGGCAGAGCCATAAGTGAAGTAGGCAGTGTAATGCTTGTGGGTGGCAATATAAAAGGAAGCACAAGAACGATGACAACTGCCATTTCCCTTTTGAAGAGCCAGGGCATTTTTACCGAAGGCATAGCATTGGGAATAGTTTTACTGGCTATGTCATTTTTGGTGCAGCTTATCTGCGATTTTCTGCGGAAGGAGGAAACCTAGATACCATGAGAATTACAAATCTTAAAAAGGCAATAGGCGATTTCAACCTCCATGTGGAAAATCTTTATATAGAGCCGGGAAAGATACACGGTCTTATCGGGCATAACGGAGCCGGAAAATCTATACTGCTTAAACTGATTATGGGGATAATGAAGCCCGATGAGGGTGAAATAGATTACGAGGGAATAGATGCCAAGGAAGTCACATTGCTGGCTCAAACGCCTTATTTGCTTCACCGCACTGTATACGAGAATATAGTGTATCCACTGAAAGTCAGGGGAATAGAGCCGGACCGAGAAGAAATAGACAGACTTCTTGAAGAAGCAGGGATGTTGGAACATAAGAAAAAAAAGGCCTCAAGTCTCTCTAGCGGGGAAAGACAAAAGCTATCTTTCTTGAGGGCAATTGTTTTTAAGCCAAAGCTTATTCTTATGGATGAAACCTTGTCTAATCTGGATCCTGACAGCGAAGAAGCAATTTTAAGAATTATTAAAAAAACCCAAGAGGAACAAAAATCCACGTGGGTTATAGTGTGCCATCAGCTTGAAAGTAAAGCCGGTCTGTGCGATGAAGTTCACTCCATGGAAAAGGGAAGAGTAATCAAAGAGTAATCAAAGAATGCCCAAGGGTAACAATGGGTGGAGTTATCAAGTTTATTAATCTTCCTCTTTAGGAATAGCCGGGTTTACCCATACTGTTCGATTTCCTGTAAATATAACCATCCCAGGTTTTGCTCCGGATGGTTTTTTTACGTTTTTCACCTGAACATAATCTACCGGCACATTTTCAGATGTGCGGCCTTTACTGTGATAGGCGGCAATGGCTGCTGTAGCAAAAACTGTTTCTTCATCCAGTTCCGTGCCACCATTGAAAAGGATAACGTGGGAACCGGGAATATCTTTGGTATGAAACCATGTATCTTTAGAGGAAGCCGTTTTCAACGTGAGAATGTCATTTTCATTGTTATTTCTCCCTGCCAATACAGTCATCCCGTTTTTTAGGGTGTATTTGTAAGGATCAGCCTTAAATTTTTTTTCTTTAAAACCACCGGGGATTTTTCTCTTTCTCAAATATCCCGTATCTTCAAGTTCTTTGCGCAATGCATCTATTTCTTCAATGTTATCTGAATTTTCCAGATAAGTTAGGACAGAGTCCAAATATTTAATCTCTTCCTGATTGGCTTCAAGCTGAAGTTGTTTTTCCTTAATGGCAGTCTTAGATTTTCCGTATCTTTTAAAATAGTTTTGTGCATTTTTTGAAGGGGAAAAACGCTGGTCCAAAGGTATTGTAACAGAGCTTCCGTCATAGTAGTTGATTACAGTTACCGTCTTTGCGCCAGCATTGACCATGTGAATATTTGCTGTGAGAAGTTCGCCGAAAAGTCGCAAATCTTCCGAGTTTTCAGCCTTTAAAAGGTCTTCCCGCAGTCTCTGTTCCTTCAGGTGAAGTTTGTCAAGGAGAGAAGTAACGCTGCGAACAAGGTCAGCAGATTTCTGATGCGTGCGGCTGGAGCTGGCCTTGTTTTCATAATAGTGTTGTATACACTGACCGAGGCTGTCAAAGGTTATTACTGTGCAAGAGTCTTCATACTCCGCCAAAGGGACTATGGAAAATTCCTTTGGATTTCCTTTATTATCACAATAGACTCTAGGCTTTGTATTGCCGTGGAGAATGTCTTTGCATACCTCTCTTATATACTCTGCAGGCATCATGTGTCTTGTCAGCTCTTCCGCAAAAGAGGGGGAAATTCCTCCTATTTTATGTTGAAGACCTTTGGCGTCGTCGGGAAGCAGATACTCGTCAGCCGACATATTGCACAGAGCTTTAAAGGGGATTTTTTCTTGTATAGGAGGGTATTGATATGGCACCCCGGGCAATACTTGACGAAAACGATTAACGTCAATGGATACCCGCTTTATAGAATCGATGATTTTTCCCGTGTTCAGGTCTATCAATATTATATTGCTGTGCTTACCCATAATCTCAAAGATAAGCTTTTTTGATACAGTAAAACCCAGTTCATTGAGAGTTTCAAGTTCCATTTCTATGATTCGTTCAGAATCCTTTTGGATTACCCCGGTTATTCTGGCCCCTTGAAGATGCTTTCGCAGAAGCATACAAAAAGGCAGAGGTGCCGGTGGATTTTGACTTGTTCCCTCCATTAAGTGGATTCTTGAAGCTCCCGAGTTGGAAGAAGCGAAGAGTTTAACATTTCCCACCTTGGTGTGTATGTGAAAAACCAGCTCGTCAGATTCAGGCTGGTATATTTTTTCTATCTTACCTAAAGCAATCTTATCTTGCAGTTCTTTTGCAACTGCCATGGTCATAATTCCGTCAAAAGCCATGATAACTCCTTTCATACGGAGATATTTTATCACATAAAGAGAGCTGTCACAAGAACAAGAGAAAGATTCGGGTTACCCTTGGAAGTGTGGTGAAAGGTGTGCAAAAAGAAAAAGTAACCCTTGCTCATTCTGAGGCAATATGTTAAAGTATAAAAGTAAATAAAAAATTATGAAAATTCTCTC
>JAZNUK010000120.1:0-3450 GCA_045592265.1 Candidatus Fimisoma sp.
GCGGATAAGCAACTACAAGCAGAATTGAACCTCCTGAATAGAATATATCAATGGCTTGGCGAAGGTAATAATGCCCGTGCCATGGATTTAGACGATGAAGAAGCTTCATTTGTGAAAACTCTTGATCTTTTATCATACAAACCGATAATCTATGTTGCCAACGTGTCCGATGATGAGGTGGCCTCAGGAGATAATAAATTTGTGTCCCAAGTAAGAGAAATTGCCTCCGGGGAAAACGCAGAGGTTACAGTAATCTGTGCCGAAATAGAATCGGAAGTTGCAGAACTGGAAGACGAGGAAAGAACTCTTTTCCTTGAGGAGCTTGGCATTCAAGAATCAGGTCTTGATAAGCTAATTAAAGCTTCCTATGCCCTCCTTGATCTCATCTCCTTCCTTACCGCAGGAGAACCGGAAGTAAGGGCCTGGACCATCAAGAGAGGAACCAAAGCACCGGGTGCCGCCGGTAAAATCCACTCAGACTTTGAAAAAGGTTTTATCAGAGCTGAAACTATAGCTTACGACAAGCTCATTGAGTGTGGCGGAAATCTTGCCACTGCCAAAGAAAAGGGACTTATTCGTTCCGAAGGCAAAGAATATGTTGTGAAGGATGGAGACGTAATGCACTTCCTTTTCAATGTATAGAATCTACACAAAAAGCGGCCTAAGGCCGCTTTTTATTCCCTTATCCTCTCGGCTTCGCCTGCCGCCAGCAGCTCCTCCTCTTCCTCCTCGGTCAGCTGCATTATCTTGCAAATCTTTATTAAAGTATCTTCGTCAAAGAAACACCCTTCCTCAAGACAAAGTCTTGTAAAATCCATCTTGCTTATGCCAAGTTGAGAAAATGTAATTGTTCCATCTGCAATCTTTCTGTCATAATATCTGAAAAACAATCTTTTAAAGTTTTGTTCTGCCATTTTTTAACCTCCTGTATGTTATCTCAAGTATTAAAATCTGAACTACGGTCAATACCACAATCATAAGCCCGCAATGAAAGAAAAATGTTTCCGGCAAAATCTTTATTACAGGGTCAGTATATACATTAAAAATCCAATAGTCATTCCTAAAAAACAATTTATGCATGATAACGAAAGCTGTTTCCCAATCTATGATAAGGGCAACTCCAACAGCAGCAGCTACCGCAAATGTCAATAGGCCTGCTCCACGCATCCACCACAAATTTTTGATTTTTTTCTTTTTATAAAGAACATACCAGATTATCAAGGCCGCAATGGCTAATATTGATATTAGCTGCATGGCTATAAAAATATCCTTCACTTCCTCAAAATGTATCCTTCCAGTATCTGACATAGGTATGGTAGGAAATATCAATTCCTCCGGTCCTCCTAATAGATTATATTTTATGAGTACATCGTAAGTTAGCCTGCATATTTCTTTTGAAACACCGGAAGTTTCAGGTATCTTGAGGATTTCAATATCCAAATAATAAAGAGGTCGCATCAGAAGAGTGGTCGTTACAGATATACATATAACAGCAACCGCAACAAAAAAAGCAACCCCTGCATTATAAAGTTTTTTTAAAAAACCACCCATTATTATTTTAATCCTTACGAATATGACTATAAAGGTTTCAAGCAACACTTTTCAGCCAGTGCAGTTCCTATGGCAGTGGCATATTCCCCATCGTCCGGAATGATAAAGTTAACATCCGGGTACATGGTTTTTATCATGTCGCAAACATGCCAACATTCAGGGAAATTAATTAAGTTTCCAATCAGTACAAAGTCGTTTATACCGTTGCCCCTTGCAATAAGAACAGCAGTCTGGCAAATTGTCTCAATAACCATATGTACAATTCCTGCAGCCTTATCTTCGCAGGATGCCCTTGAAGATGCTTTGCCGAAGTTTGAAGCCGTAATCTCAAGATCCAGTCCGGGAAGAGGATTTTTTGAAATATCACCTATTCTCAGGTCAATATTACCCACCTTTCCGTCTTGCGCCATATCCTTAATTTTTTCCACATCGTTGGTGTTGAGCATAAGCTTAGAAAGCCCCGTAATAGTTCCTCCTCCTATTCCAATACCTCCCAAATGGGTAGGCACACCATCCTTTACCTTTACAAATGAAGTTCCGGTTCCCATGCTGACTACCATAAACTCCTTTTTATTTTGGGCAAAATATCCGCCACCTATACCGTTGGCAGAGAACTCGTCCACCTTATATGTAGGAAGACCGTATATTTTCTGAGTGATATTGCTGCTTCCTACTCCTGTCAGATTAACTTGTGTTATATCTGCCAGCTCCAAATTATTATCGTACAAAAATTTCCCGAAGGCACCGAATAACGAAGCTACCGCATTACTTGCCGATATCTGTACCGGCACAAGCATTTTTCCTTCTTGAAATCCTGCTATCTTTGTTGTGCTTCCGCCTATATCTATTCCTACAACAATGCTCATTGCTATGTTCCTTTCTACAACACATATTTGGTTTGGTTCTACCATTATAACACAGCTGTAAGGATGTGTTAAGGAATAATTTAAAAAGAGTATTCATAACAAAACCCGACAAGGTTTTCGTCTCGCCGGGTTATTGAAAATTAGCTTTCTACAAATCTTTTAACATATTTCTAATTTGAAATTGTTACTTTGCAGCCTTTCTCTGGAAGAACTTAATTATTTCCACTATTGGAATAATTGAAGCAGCCAGAATCATTGCAATTGCATATTCCAGGAAGCTTATGTGTTCAAATTCAAAGGCTTCAGCTAAGAATGGAACATATATTACCAACGTCGTCAGCACAAAACTTCCGATTCCCGCCCAAAGAAGAGTAGGATTACCATGCTTCATGGCAAACAGACTTCCTCTTTGTGAACGCATATTAAAGCTATGGAATATTTCTGTCATGGACAAAGTTAAGAATGCCATGGTTGTTCCGTCAGGGCTTGTGGCAATTTCCCACATTCCTGATTCTATATAGTGACCTATGAAATAAGCTGCAAGGGTCAGTATTGAAACTATAAGTCCCTGATAAACTACGTCTACACCCACACCGCCGGAGAACACTCCGTCGCTGGTTTTTCTTGGAGCACGTCTCATAATATCCGCTTCAGGTCTTTCCACTCCCAGAGCCAATGCAGGGAAACAGTCTGTTACCAAATTAATCCACAACAGATGTACCGGATGAAGAATGGTAAAGCCTAACATAGTGGCAACAAAAATACTTATTACTTCACTCATGTTGGAAGCCAAAAGGAACTGGATAGCTTTACGGATATTATCGTAAATTCTTCTTCCTTCAGAAACCGCACCTACAATTGTAGCAAAGTTATCATCTGCAAGTACCATGTCTGCCACATTCTTTGTAACATCTGTACCGGTAATACCCATGCCTACGCCTATATCAGCTGACTTTATACTAGGAGCATCATTTACGCCGTCCCCTGTCATAGCTGTTACATAGCCCTTTTCCTTCCACATGTTTACTATTCT
>JAZNUK010000121.1:0-20915 GCA_045592265.1 Candidatus Fimisoma sp.
CGGTTCTCTCACCGATGTAAAGCTTGTGGGCCTTTCTCATATATTGAATAATGGCTTCGTCGAATCTGTCTCCTGCCATCTTGACAGATGTGCTCGCAACGATTCCTCCAAGGGATATTACAGCTATGTCCGTAGTTCCTCCGCCTATGTCGATTACCATTACTCCGTCAGGTCTGCTTATGTCTATCCCCGCACCGATGGCCGCTGCTACAGGTTCTTCCATGAGATACACATCTTTTCCTCCTGCCTGCACAGCCGCCTCTCTCACTGCTCTTTTTTCCACTTCAGTAACACCGCTTGGTACACATACCATGATTCTTGGCTTGAAAAATCTTCCTGTTCCGCAGGTTTTTCTTATAAAGTATTTTAACATTCTTTCAGTAATATCGTAGTCTGACACAACTCCGTCTCTCAATGGTCTTACAGCCACAATATTAGCCGGGGTTCTTCCAAGCATTTGCCTTGCTTCTTCGCCCACTGCCAGAATTTCGTCCGTATCATTGTTTATTGCAACTACTGAAGGTTCACTCAGTACGATGCCTTTTCCTTTTATATATACCAATACATTGGCTGTTCCAAGATCTATGCCGACTTCACTCGCAAATCCCATTCCGTATCTCCTTTTCGTTTTTTATATTATATGGAAAAATTTAATATACCATGTAAACTCTGTCCATACTTCTTATCATTTACATTTCTCAAAACATTATATATAATTTTTTTCTTTTTTTCAATTTCTTTAAGTGAATTATATTTAAATTTTTCAAAAAAATGAAGAACCCGGAAACCCGGGCTCTTTAGGCTTTAATATGAACTTTATTTTATGAACAGTTGCTGTTTCTTGTAAGCTTACATTTTCCTATACTATTACATTCTTCCCAACTATTACAGTCTCCTATTTCCTTCCTTAAATCTTACGATTTTCTTGCTGGTATTCTTTTCAAAGTCTTCCCAGCGAACAGCTATCTTCTTGATTTTCTTGAAGAGAGGAAGCTGGGCGTTAACCTTATCCACTTCTTTCCACAAGAGTTCCTTTACAGCTTCTTCGTCTTTGGCTTTCTCTTCTCCCAAAACTGCGGCTACTTCTTCCGCATCCGGCTTAATAGCAGCAACGATTACAACGTCGTTTAATTTATCGTCTTGGGCTCCCCATACCATGGATTCAGAAACATACGGAATGTTTGATAGATAGTATTCCAGCTCTTCAGGGAAAACATTCTTGCCGTTGCTTGTTATTATTACATTTTTCTTTCTGCCTGTAATGTAAATAAAGTTTTCATCGTCTATATAGCCCTGGTCACCGGTGTAGAACCAGCCGTCTTTAATTACCTTGGCGGTTTCTTCAGGCATGTTGTAATAGCCGAGCATAACATTTTCACCCTTGAGACAGATTTCACCTATGCCATCTTCGTCTTTATCCACAATTTTAACTTCCATTTCAGGCAAGCAAACACCTACTGAAGAATTTCTCATGTACTTATGCTGGTCCGGATTGAGGGCTGCCATAGGAGCACACTCCGTCAATCCATATCCCTGAACCGCTATAAATCCAAGGTCATTGAAAAATTGTAATATTTCCGGATTGATTGCAGCTCCTCCTGAGATTATTACTCTCATTCGGCCACCGAAAACCTTAAGAATGTCTTTGAGAAGCTTCTTATTTATATCAAGTCCGATTTTTTTAGTTACCTTGTTGACCGCCATTACCTTTTTAACAAGACCCTCTTTCCCTTGTTTGCGAACATTTTTCATTATGGTCTTGTAAAGGGTCTCAAAAAGCGCAGGAACTCCAAGGAACATGGTAGGTCTGACTTCCGCCAGATTCTTTACGATGTGTTTCAGCCCTTCGCAATATGCGATGGCCGCTCCCTTATATAAAGGCATCAGGAATCCGCAGGTGCATTCGTAGGTGTGATGTATAGGCAATACCGAGAAAAATATATCCCAGGTGTGAACTTTAAGAATGGTAGGCGCTACCATCAAGTCCTGACAGATATTTCTGTGAGAAAGCATTACGCCCTTTGCGATTCCCGTTGTGCCTGATGTGAATAGCAGTACGCTCATTTCGTCAGGGATTATCTCCGCATCTAAAAACTCTCTGTTTCCGGTAGCGAGTAACTGTTTGCCATCTTCCACAAGTTCTTCCCACATGGCAATTCCGGCATCTTCCTTTTCACCGTTCATCTGCACCAGAATTTCCAGTTTTGTATCTCCGGAGGCCTTCATTTCTTTGAAAATCTCTTCGTATTTCTTTGTAAATATTACAGCAGAAGCTTCTGATTCTATGACAAGCTGTTTTAACTCGTTGGCCCCAAGCTCCTTATCCAGCGGAACAACTATTCCGGTGCCGCAAATTACTGCCAAATAGCTTGTTGCCCACTGGTAACAGTTTTCACCGATTACGGCCACTCTCTTACCCTTAAGGCCTCTTCCGATTAACGCCGTTCCGAGAGCATTTACTGTTTGGAGTGCTTCCTTATAAGTAATTTCTTTATAAGGTTCGTCTTTGGCGAAACGCTGCATAAACGCCACGTTATCACCATACAGCTCTGTGCTGGTTTCTATCATGTGTTTGATATCGATGATAGGTCTGCTTTCTTTGTAAACAACATATTTGCTTTTGCTGTTGTTCAGGTTTGCTACTACAGCTTCTGCACGCTGCATCTCTGCTGCCCTCAGGCTCTGATAGTCCATACTCAAAATCTCCTTTACACTATCTCTTTATCTTATCTCATTTTCCTTATGTCAGCGATCAAAAAATCTTGTTGTCATCTAGTTTCGAATACTAGGTTACCACATTATTGTAACAATGTCAATCTTTACAATGTGAAAATACTGTGATATACTTCCTTTATTATAAATACTTTAGGGCAGAATTACCATGGATAACACAAATTTTTCTAATGATTTATGTAAAAAATTTCATATTCCCCGTTGGAATGAACTTCCCAACATAGATTTATATATGGATCAAGTCATCGCCTTTATTGAATCGGAGCTTGGGGAATTTTCTCTTATGGTGGGATTACCGGCACTGACAAAAAGCATGGTTAATAACTATGTTAAGGCAAAAATAATAGATCCTCCCGTTAACAAGAAGTACGGGAGGCTATCTATGGCAATGATTGTGGTAATCTACCTTTTGAAAAGCTGTTACTCTACGGAAGAAATCCGTAAGCTTATAGAACTCGGTCTCAGCCTATCAGGTAATGAGATTACCTATAACCGATTCTGCGATGCCATTGAAAACGCCATGTTTGCAGTTTTCGGAGGCTCGGTTCATATTGAGGACATGGCTGAAAAGGGCCGTGAACAGCGTTATTTAATGGATAACTTTGCCTTGTCCTTCGCCTGTAAAATGTATGTGCAGTTTGTGTTGAAGCGAATATAGGCGGTTTACTGAGCACATCTCCGACTCAATCTTTTCTTTATAAAAAACTTTCGCAATCACAGTTCACATAACTGTGGTACGAAAGTTTTTATTTTTTATAAGATTTACAGCAGCATCCTGTCATTATCTATGTTGAATTTTTCTATCAATTTCTCTACCGTCATTTTTTCTCTTTCTTCTCCGGCAATATCCATAACTATACGGCCATCCTGCATAAGAATGGTCCTGTTTCCATAGGCCAAGGCATCTTTCATGTTGTGGGTTATCATGAGGGTACACATATTATCTCTTGCCGAGAACTTTTGAGTGAGTTCCAGAACCTTGGCTGCGGCTGCCGGGTCAAGGGCTGCCGTATGCTCATCCAGCAGTAGCAACCGAGGTTCAGCAATTACTGCCATAAACAAAGTAAGGGCCTGTCTTTGTCCTCCTGAAAGTAGCTTTACCTTTTGAGTCATTTTATCTTCAAGACCCATTTCCAAAAGTGCCAGGCTTCGGCGAAAGTCATCTCTGTCCTTCTTGGTTATGCCAAGCTGCAAGCCACGAGGCTTATTCTTGGCGGAGGCTATTGCCAAATTTTCTTCTATGGTCATATCAAAGGCAGTTCCCCTGAGTGGGTCTTGAAAAACCCTTCCTATCTGGCGAGCTCTCTTATGCTCGGGCATTTTGGTTATATCGCTACCTCCCAGGGCAATATTACCCTTATCAACGGGATATACACCCGCAATACAGTTGAGAAGAGTGGATTTTCCGGCTCCGTTGTTTCCGATAACGGTAACAAAATCTCCGTCTTTAAGTTCAAGGGAAACGTCTTTAAGGGCGATTTTTTCGTTGATGGTTCCCTCTCCGAAAATTTTGGTCAAATCACGAATTTGAAGCAACTTTTCCATTGTTTCCCCTCCTTTTTCTTATTCTTGCACCTCTTTCACCTAGAAGTCCAAGGTACAGGGCTACAGCCACTATTGCCGCTGATACAAGCTTTAGGTCACTGGACTCCATGCCCAGATATAACGCCTGTGATATAATAACTCTGTACAAAATTGCTCCAAGGGAGGCGGAAATTAATCTCTGTAGCAATGTACGCGTACCAAAGACCACTTCTCCGAGTATCACGGACGCGAGACCTATTACCATCATTCCCGTACCGCTGCTTATATCGGCAAATGCTTGATTTTGAGCCAGCATGCCACCTGCAAGACCTACAAAGCCATTGGACAATGCCAGCCCTAAAAGTTTCATATTATCACCTGAAACGCCGGATGCTTTCACCATATCTTCGTTGTCACCGGTAGCACGGAAAACAAAGCCCAATCTGGTCTGCAAGAAAAGGTACAAAAGTGTAATGATAACTGCCAGTATAATGACACCTAAGATGATTCCTGCATATTTAGGCGGAAAAAGTTTATCTGCCATCTTGTATATGGTTTCGCTTTGGGTAAGTGGAATATTGGGTGTTTTGCCCATAATTCTCAGGTTTATTGAATAAGATCCCAACATTACCAGTATACCGGCTAAGATAGCCTGTATTTTAAGTTTTGTATGCAACAATCCTGTCACAAGTCCTGCCACAGCACCTGCCACAAATGCTCCCACAAGACCCAAGTATGGATTAAGCCCGGCGGTACACATAACAGCGGATACCGCCATGCCAGTGACGATAGAACCATCTACCGTCAGGTCAGGCATATTCAGTGTTCTGAATGAGAGGAATATTCCCAGGGCAAGAACCGCATAAATTGTTCCCAGCTCCAGCGCCCCGAGAAAAGCCGTTAAAGTCATCATAGAATTTGTTCTCCTAGCTTTGTATAAAATTGTCTTTTGTCAAATGTTTTGTTCCTTGGTATTCAAAGTCAGCATACTTTATTAATCTCTAAACACAACAGCATCTTCAATTATTTTTGTAGGAATCTCAATTCCCAAGCTTTTTGCTGTTTCTGTATTAACATATACCTTCATGTCTGACATTTTCTTTACCGCCATGGTTGCCACATCTGCGCCTTCAAGAATTGATGCAATCATGGTTGCTGTTTCTGCGCCGAGCACCGTATAATCTATCCCGTAGGTTGCAAGGCCTCCGTCTTTAACCATGGAATCTGCACTTACATAGAAAGGAACTTTAGCATCATCGAAAATCTGCGTTGCAACTGCCATAGAAGATGCGACAGTGTTATCTATTGGGGAGTAAACCACATCCACTTTGTCTGCCAGATATTGAGCCGCCTGCTGTACCTCGCTTGTGTTTGTAACTGTGGATTCTACCACCTTGTATCCGTTGGCATCGGCGTATTTCTTCAAACCGTCCACTACAGATACCGAATTATCTTCTCCTATGTTGTATAATGCGCCTATTGTTTTAAAGCCCGGAGTGATTTCCTTGGCCAAATTCATAATCATCTCTGCTGACACTTCATCAGAAGTTCCGGTTACATTTCCACCCGGTGTTTCCAAACTGTCTACAAGCCCTGCATCTACAGGATCTGTAACCGCTGCAAATACGATAGGAATGTCTGTGGTTTCACTGAGGGCAGCCTGAGCTGCAGGGGTTGCAATTGCAACTATCACATCACATTCATCACCGACAAAGGTCTGAGCGATGTTCTTCATAGTGCTCATATCGTTTTGTCCGTTTTGATAATTTATCTCTATATTTTGTCCGTCTACATAGCCCTTTTCTTCAAGCCCTGAAATGATTCCTTCTCTGATGGTATCCAGTGATGGATGTTCCATTAGTTGTACTATTCCGATTTTAAGGGTTTCATCTCCGCCCTGATTGCCGCCGCATCCGGTAAACATCATTGTCACCATTGTCAATGCCAACAGGGTTACTACTAATTTCTTCATTTTTTCGTTGATTTTTTTACTCATTTTTCTGCTCCTTTTCAATTAAATTATATTCTCTGATTTAATTGAAGTGCCTCTGCCATAGGTTTCTGCCTGCTAACAAAAAAACCTGTCCTTGAACTCAAGGACAGGTTATTAACCTGCGGTACCACCTTGTTTGACCTATTTTTTAAATAAGCCCACCTCTTGCAGAGTGCCAACACACTCCTTTCCACTTACGTAGGATTCACGTCTCAGATACTTGCCTCTGTCTAAGCATTGCCCCTCATCCGGTATCGGATAATCGGACCGCTTCGCCGGCCGGCTTTCCCCTTGCCCTCAGGAGCCCATTGTTCTAATTCGTTTTCTATCCGGCTTCCACCACCCCGGACTCGCTGGGAGAACTGCAATTAGTTTTACTTCTCCTTCAAAGGTTTGATTTTCAATTGTTGGTGAAAGTTTACCATGAATTTTGTGGGCTGTCAACAAGATTTCTTCTCCACACCGTGTTTATTTGGCTATGTACAATGATACGGTTGAATTTCCGCAAGACGGATCATATACGCCGTCGTTGCCGTAAACCACATATCCATTGGCAGCCGCAAACCCTTGTACGGCATAAGATGGTTGTCCTATTTCGCAAGGCTTATCTTGAGCTCCTATGTGCTGTAAATACGCAGCTCCGCTACCATTGTTAGTGGTGTAATACACCATAGCATCCTTTCCTTCCGCTTTATGAATTAATAATGAACCTGAGGCCGTTCCCCTAGGCGTTTCCGTGACAGAAGAGATTTCTCCGTCGCTACAATTCAAAGCCAAAATTTGTCCGGCCTCCGGAGAATACATATTTCCCGCAGCCACATATACTAATCCGTCACTTACTACAGGAGTGGTGGTTATCGGTGCTTTGGTCGCCTTGCTCCACTCTAGCGTAAGCTGATTGTCACTATTTAGAACATACTTGCTGACGGAACCGTTTTCTTCACTCTTTGTTGCCACAAAAATGCCGCCTTCGCCATAACATACAGAAGACTTTATTGGATTTCCGACATATGCTTCACTAACCTTCTCCCCTGCAACAGTATCAAACAAGTACAAATAGCCATTCATGCTACCAAAAGCTATATAGTCTCCTTTCTCACCTTTGATGGCAACGGCTCCGGCAAGATAAAATCCATCATCACTGCGTTTTGTATCCAGTGCTTTTAAACTGCCGTGCTCTATATCATATTCATAGTATTTGGATTCACTCCTTCCGCTTTCATCGCCTCTAATCCAGTTTCCGAAATACAACTTGCCTCCCGTACTCAAAATAGGAGTATTTAGCTGGCCTCCTCTGCCACCGGGCAGTTGTCCGTGATATTCATGAAAATCCACCAGTGTCTTGGCTGTCGGCTCTACTGTAGTGCTTATGTTTTCAATAGACTTCAGATACATATTATTCTTGTTGATGCCGGCCTCTCTGATATATATAACACTACCTTTACCTGCCTGATGAGTATAAACATGGAGTTTCAGTTTGTAAGTTTTCTCTCCTGACATTCCTGCTTTTTGCAGCATCTTAGTGCAATTTATGCTGTAACTAACTTCTTTTCCCAGATATATATCATCGCTTTGTATTAGTCCTATTTCTATTTCTTTACCATCTTCTTCTGAAACTATCCAGGCTCTTACATGGCGGTATCCCTTCATAGCTTCCTGCGCAGTTTCTCCAAATTGAACTCTGAAATTAGCCCAAACATCTTCCTTGCCAGCATCTATGGTTTGTGTCTTCTTAGTAACACTACTGGTTAAATATGCTCCCCATGCACCATCTTTTTTTGCGGTAAATTTTATTCCACTTATATAATCTTCAGCATATTCATACTTAGCTCTAGGAGATTCAATATTCCACTCTCCCGCACTCTGTATAAAATAAGGGTTCTCTATCGTTTGGCTATCATAGGTCACAGGTAAGTACCATGTGTCGTCTACAATGGTTCCGGTGCCCAATTGGGAATTTGATACATCTGATAACGGAACACCGCCTTCCCAACCGGGTTCAACGTTGTTTTCGTCACAATTCACCTTGAAAGCTCTTGGACCATTAACAGAATCGGTAACCACATAGGCAAAAGTGGTGCCGTTTTCTGTTGTCATCAACGGTTGGCTATCAATGCCGGAAAATCCCGTTGCCTCCCTACCATCCAAAAGTTCCACATTTTTCCACTCAGGTTGCTGAGAATAATCGCCGGCAACTACACCATTATTTTGATTATTCCCTTGATAACTTGTCCACTGATCTGTGCCTGCAAAGGCACCCCCACTCATTGTCATTACCATGGTTAATACCATGACGATTGAAAGAAACCTTTTGAGATTTTTTATCATTTTTTCTCCTCCTCTTGCTTATATCCTCCTTTCCGTGACAGTCCGCAAAAGAAGGACATAACTAAATCATTCTACCTTTTTAAGACAACTGTCTGCCAAATAAAAAAACTGTCATCTCTGACAGTTCCACATCCCACAAGTATCCAACGATAAACCGGAGTCGAATTCATTATTGGACACACTCATTAAAAAGTGCCATGCAACGAACCTTACATATCGCTGTAATATGGAAGTCCTCGTGTTGCATTTACCTTTTTCGCAGATGCTTACCCTACCTCAGAGAATTTTACATCTAAGCAATAACTCGTCTCCCGTCTTGTCGGTCAATGCCGCATTACGGTTGCTGAGAAACAGTCGGGGACTCTCACCCCACTTCCGTTAGTTATTCTTATACAGTATTCAGTTTTTATATTACGCCTGTATTCTATTCCTTTAATCTGCAAAAGTCAACAGTTTTTGTCGCTCCCGCGAAATTTTCTCATCTTTAAAACCATTCTCAATGATATCTGCCATCAATACCCATATCTTCCCCTATACTTCACCAGCATCCACACAGCGATTATTACCGCCATTATTTCCGCTGCGGGCAATGCCCACCATACGCCGTCGATACCGAACAGCTCAGGGAGAATGAGCAACGCCCCCGCTTCCAAAACAAAGGTCCTAAGCATTGAAATTAATGCCGACACCTTGCCGTTGTTAAGAGCAGTAAAGAATCCGGAAGCAAAGACATTAACTCCCGTAAATAGTACACTTATTGCAATTATTCTAAATCCATAAATCATCAGCTCCGACAGGACCGGATCTTTAGATGCAAATATCATTACCAACACTTCTGTTGTTACCTCTGCCAATGTGAACATGGCAACGGAAAACACAACGACTATTTTTAAAGATATACTAAATAGCTTTTTTATATTATCACGGTTATCTGCTCCATAGTTATAGCTCACCACCGGGGACATACCTGATATGAACCCAAAGAAAATTGCTACAAATATAAATTGCAGATACAATATAGCGCTTATTGCCGCTACTCCTTTTTCACCTATTAGTGCCATCATCTGAATGTTAAACAGAGCAGTAGTCACTGCACTTGCCAAGTTGGAAACCATCTCCGAAGAACCGTTTCCCATAGCCTTGAGAAATTCTTTCCCTTCCCACACGGGTTTTGAAAAGTGTATCAGATTCTTCTTGTTGAAAAATATGAATAACGGCACTGTGCCGCCTACTACCATTCCTGCAACAGAAGCCACTGCCGCACCCGTAAGACCCATATCAAAGAATCCTACCAGCACTATGTCCAGTACAATATTCAGCACACCGGCTCCTATGGAAAGGCCCAAACCTAAATTAGGCCTGTCTGCTGTCACCAAATAGCTTTGAAAGAGTACCTGCATTACCCATACAGGTCCGCCTAACACCAGTATTGTACCGTACTCTACGCAGTAAGGAAGTAACTGATCATCAGAACCCAGGAGTCTGTATACAGGCTCATCAAAGAACAGGAATACCGCTGCGAAAGCAGTTATAACCACCACATTAATAATCACGGTAAGAGTCATAAAGCTACTGGCTGCATCAGGCTTTCCTTCTCCAAGCTTTTTCCCTATGATGGCATTACTTCCTGCAGCCAGCATGAAAGCTATTGCCATGGCGATATTCAGCACCGGATATACAATGTTTATCGCCGATAGACCAAGACTTCCCACATAATTGGACACTACAATGCCGTCTACTATACTGTACATGGATATAAATATCATTCTCACCATGGTAGGAATAGTAAACGTCAGCATGTTTTTTACATTTATGGGTTTGTTGTAGATTAAGTTCTCAGACACCGGCCTTCTCCCTTTATACTATTATATACCCTTGCGAGCATTTATTTCATTATGCCTTTCTTCTTTATAAAATTCAACATCATATTTTATTTTTCGGAGCATATATTGTCTTAACGAATAAATAAGGAGTGTGTGTCTGCCAATGAAGGATTACATAGAAGAAAGAGTTTTGGAATTGGCTCACTATATTGTGAGCACTAATTCAACAGTAAGAGCTGCCGCTAAAAAATTCCGTGTCAGTAAATCCACAGTACATAAAGATGTCACCGAAAGACTCCTTGAAATAAATCCGGGGCTTGCCGCGGAGGTTAAAGATGTCTTAGACAACAACAAAGCTGAACGCCATCTGAGAGGTGGAATGGCCACAAGGGAAAAATATCAGCATGCAAATGAACTATCCAAGGAAAAATAACGGCCTAAGGGTCGTTTTTAATTGCAATTTCCACAAGGGTGCAATATAATAATTTATATACAGGATTTACCTGATGCTTTGAGGAGGTTTTCATATGATTTATTTTAGAAGCGATTACAGTTTAGGTGCTCATCCAAAGGTTATGGAAGCCTTGATGGAGACCAACATGGAACATACCGACGGTTATGCAGAGGACAAGTTCTCCTTTGAAACTGCCGATATGATTAGAGAGATGGTAGGCAAACCTGATGCTCACGTACACTTTTTCGTTGGAGGAACCCCTACCAATACGATCACTATTGCTGCAGCACTGAGACCTTATGAGGGAGTTATTTCTCCGGCTTCAGGCCACATTTACGTTCACGAAACCGGTTCTGTTGAGGCCCACGGACACAGAGTCTTTGCTGCACCTACACCTGATGGAAAACTTCGTCCTGAAGATATTGAAAAGGTTATGCTTCATCACGAAGATGAACACTGCGTAATTCCTAAGATGGTTTATATTACTCATCCTACAGAAAACGGTGGCGTTTATACAAAGGCTGAACTTGAGGCTCTTCATGAGTGCTGTAAAAAGAATGATTTGTATTTCTATGTTGACGGTGCTCGTCTGGGTACCGCGCTCACCTGGCCGGGTAACGATGTTACACTGAAAGATTTGGCAAACCTTACGGATGCCTTCTACATAGGCGGAACTAAAATCGGTGCTCTCTTCGGGGAAGCACTGGTTCTCATGAATGATGACATCAACGACCACTTCAGATACATGATAAAGCGCGCTTGCGCACTTCTCGCCAAGGGCAGACTTATTGCGGTTCAGTTAAAGGCTCTTCTTGAAGGCGGCGAAGATTCACTGTACTATCAGCTTTCACGCCACGAAAATGAACTGGCCATTAAGCTGGCAAAGGGCGTTGTGGAAAAAGGCTACAAACTGTGGATTCCGCACCAGACCAATCAGGTATTTGTAATCGTGCCGAACAAGAAAATTGCAGAACTTGAGAAGGATTTCTTCTTCTACACATGGGCTCCTTACGATGAAGAAAACTCAGTAATCAGGTTGATTACCAACTGGGGCAGCAAGGAAGAAGAGATAGATGCGATTTTAGAAGCACTTTAAATGTGATGGAGAGATTGGTAAGATAACGTAAATCCAACACTATAGAGCAAGAAAAACGCCGGCTTAGCCGGCGTTTTTATGTCGCATCATTGTAAACCTATTCCCCCAGATTCCTTCCGCTGTTCTTATATTTCTTCATCACCTTTTCCAGCTCAGGGTTTGCTTTCAGTTGCTCTTCTCTCACTTTCTCTTCGTAAGGGGTCAGATTATTAATGTCTTTGATGTGCTTTGCCACCGGCTTCGGCACAAATGCCATGTAGATAGCCGGCGATATGAGCAAACAGTCTACAAGTATCCATGCTGCAATAGCACCTACAGACACGACAACCTCCGCATCATTTAGTACCAATAGTAACGCCGTGCCCACAAGGCCCAGCAAAAACACTCCTGTGGTAAGATAGACCTTTTCAACCTTGTGAATTGCATCTGTAAGGGCTTCATCGAACCAAGTGGTTTTCAAACTTTTCAACATATACTTTGCCCATCTGAACTGAACATTTGCCAGGTAGATACATTTTTTAAAATCATCAAATGTTGCCTTTTCTTGAGGAATTATCTCAGGACCCACTTCTCCTGTCATATCATCGTAAAAAATCTGTGCTCTTATGATATTCCCCTCTCCCATAATAGCATATTCAGGTATTTCACCATCTTCATATTCCAATACCAACAACTGACCCGGATTTATCATATGGCTTTCACCATTAAAGGTCACAACGGCGTATCCTTCTTTGCAGTACAACCCATGGGCAGTCTTAGCTAAAGAGGATTTTTCGGTTGCCGTATACTTCTTACTATGTTCCTGAGGATTTATGATATCCAAATATCCTTCACAACCTTTTCTCACCATGAGATTAAAGTCTGTAATTTTTCCGAAACTCTTGGTCACCCACTGTCCGTCAAATCTGTCCTGCTCGAGTTCCTTGAGTCTGGCAACTCTTTCTCCTGTGTAGCTGAGAACCACTTCCCCTTCCAACACCATTAGAACTCTCTCATAGTCGGGAAGCTTTGAGAAAGTCGTCTCTTCCTTTTCTATGGTGGCGGAGCTTAATCTCCATATAAAGTTTCTTTCCAAATAAGATGACGTTGCCGGAAAAATGTAAAGTTCTTTTGTCTTACCACCGGTCCACTGGCTTTGAGTGTAGTTTTCTTCTTTCAAAAGGCTGTATTTCATGGATTTTCCTCTTTCTTTAAATGCTTTTAACAAGGGTGTCTAAAAGACACTTTTGGTAATTATACCATATTATTTTCCCTTATCGCAACATATCCATATATTAAGTATTTTTTACAACCACAGGCTTTTTGTTGTTTTCTGTCAAATTTTAGGGTATAATTGATTGACAGTTGTTACGGCACTGTCGCGATAAATTGTTCACTTTAAATGAGATTTGGAGAATTATTATGTATAGAAGAGATGGTTACAGAGTCGCTACTGACGACCCAATGTACGAGATTGCCCCTTACATCATGGATAAACGATATGATGCCTGTAATTCCATTACACAGGATGTGGATATGGAGCTTTTGCAGAGCTACATAATCAAATGCCGCAAAAGAGGCATTCCTATGAATCATATGAGTATCATAATTGCGGCTTATCTAAGAGTGGTTTCCCAAAATCCTTATCTTAACAGATTTGTTATGAATAAGCGAATTTATTCCAGAAACCATTTCTGTGTTTCCTTCGTGACTATGACACCTCGTGGAAGTACGGTCAACAAAATTTACTTCAATTTAGATGACGATATTTTTACCGTTCATAAAAAGGTAACTGAAGCAATTGAAAAATGCCAGAATATAGGCAATGAAACTGCCATGGATAAATTGGCAAAAAAGTTGGTAAGGATCCCGGGACTCCTTACAGTAGCCGTTAGCTTCCTTAAGTTCCTGGATAAACATTTTTGGCTACCATTTAGCATCGTGGATGCCAGCCCGTTCCACACATCCCTGTTTATAACCAACCTGGCATCTATAAGAATCGGTTCAATCTACCACCATGTATACGAATTTGGTACTACCGGTATATTCGTCGCCATCGGGCATCCTGAAAAAAAGGTTTCACTTAACGGCGAAACAATGGAGGAACGTAAGGTTCTGGAGCTTGGTATTGTTACCGACGAAAGAATCGCCGATGGCCATTACTACGGTAAATGTTTCAGAGAGCTTATGAAAATTCTCAAAAATCCTGAAGTTCTTGAAAAGAAGGCTGAATACATAGTGCCTGACACGGATGTTAAGAAGAAGAACCCAAAATTTATAGTTAAATAGGAAAAGTGAAAGATATATAATGAACAGGAAAGAACAGGCAGTAATGCTTAACAACAATGGTTTTAACTGCGCTCAATGTGTTGCTTGCTCTTTTTGCAACGTAATGGGAGCTGATCCCGTTGAGACGTTTAGAATGGCGGAAGCATTGGGCTTTGGTATGGGCAGTATGGGAACCTGTGGAGCAGTAACGGCAATGGCGCTTGTTGTGGGCATGAAAATAAGCGACGGAAACTTGGACAATCCCAAGACTAAAAAACAATGTTATAATATGATGCAAACCTTAACCAAAGAGTTTGCCGACAAAAACGGTTCAATAATTTGCAGCGAGCTTAAGGGGGTTCACACCGGAAAGGTTCTGAGAAGCTGCAAGGGCTGCATAGAAGATGCAGTTCAACTACTGGACAAGCACTTGCTTGGAATTGAAGAATAAGCTATTTAAAAGGGTTCCTCGTGTGGAACCCTTTTGTATTTCGTCATATTGCATTTTCAAGATACATTGGCCTTCTTAAATACTTTATATAGGCACCATCCGAGAAAGCCGCAGCATATTGTTTCACCTATGCCTACTGTGACGGCAATAAACCAGTAACTGTCCTTCACCCCATACACAGCCTGTAAAATTAACGGAACGATAAGCATATTTGAGACAATAGGAGAAATCAAGCCCAATACCGGCTTCAACTTTCCAATATAATAAGTTCCAACAGCACCTATGAGAGTTGCAAGGGAGCCGAATATTATGTCCCACAACGCACACCCCGATATAATGTTTGCCACAATGCAGCCTATCCATAGACCACTTATTGCTTCCTTGTATAGCATCGGTAAAAAGGTGAGACCCTCTGACAATCTTAACTGAATGACTCCGCTTGCCAATCCAAAAACCTGCGATAGTAAGGTTAAAATAACATAAAGAGCCGCTATAAGAGCAGCTCTTGTCAACTTTAAAGTCTTTTCTTTCATTGATTTGCTCCTGTAGTTTTGTTTATAGTGAGGAAGGTTGCGAACTCACTTTGCTTTTTAAAAATCTCCTTCTATATTTCAACACAGCATAGTTGCTTATGCGATTTATATATATTGGATCGAAGATTCCTCCCGCAACGCCTATTATCAGTTGCCCTTGGAGGAATTTCGTATATAACATTTCTTTTGACAAGGCCTTTGACGTAAGGCTTATCTGTTTCTCCTTGTCTATGGAATGGTTTTCCGGTGTGTCTCCGTTAGCTGTAATGTCATCTATAAAATCATTTAGCAGATTGTTTTCCTCTTCAAAACGATCTTCGTCGTACATGGCTACTTGAATAACTTTAAGGATAAAAACCTTCTCTCCGTCATCTTGATAATCATACCCATAGCTCAAGGCTACCTCATAAACACTTTTCAGAACCATTGCCACAAAGAGCGGAATATCAGGAATTCCCGCGCCTATAAGTCCAAGACCTATTCCTTCAACACCGGAAACCAGCATATTTACCGCCTTAGCCGCTTTCGCTTGTTTGGTAAAGCTTTTCAAACTACGCCTATCCTTCTTCACCTGTGATGTATAATTGTTAATTTGAAAATTCGCCTTACGCTTTTCTTTGTTGTAGGTTTTCTCTATTGCACCTGTTCCTTTTTCAAAGACAAGTGTGAACCCTTTTTCAAAGGCTTTATCCAGTGTTTCATTTAATTTTTGTGGCACGAAGCGGTCCAATTTGTTAATGAGAGTGGATGTCGGTCCTTCTTTTCTCTTGGCGATAAATTTCAGTTCCTTTTTCTCAAGGTCTTTCCACTCTTTATCCCAAGGTGTCTGCCGCTTAAATTGCGTCATCTTCATCTCCGCCGTACGCCCATAGCGCTGCCACTGCTGCAGCTATCAAAAGTATAGGAAAAATTCTTTTCTTCATCTCTGCTCCCCCTTTTCTTTTCTACGAGTATACCACGGTTCAGTCTATAAAGTCTACCACATCTTGGTAAACTTGTTCTTTTATATCTTCGTTGAGAATTTCATGTCTAACGCCTTCATACATTTTGCCGCTGACATTAGTATACCCCATCTTTTTCAGAAAATCCTGACTGGCCAGCCACTCTTTTTTTCCGGTAATTGCAGGGTCTTCACTTCCTGCAATGAACAGAATAGGCATTTCTTTATTTTTCATCTTCCACCCTTCAGGACTGAAGCACTCTTCCATAACTCCCATGAGATTCTTGTAACCGTTGAGGGTAAAGCCGTATCCGCATAGCGGGTCTTGAATATACCTGTCGACATTATCAGTATTTACAGAAAGCCAATCGCACTCCGTCCTCGGATTCTTCATAGCTTTGTTGAAGCCACCTACAGAAAGATTATACATTAGCTTACTTCTATGTCTGTCTCCCTTAAGGGCAGTAAGTACTTTTATAATTATTTTTGCTGCACCAACAGCCGGATTCTTGGAGGGCGCACCACAAGCAATAAGCTTTTCAATTTGGTCATCATATTTTTTCAAATATACTCTCACAATAAGGGACCCCATGCTATGACCAAAAAGATACACAGGCTTACCCGGAAATCTGTCTTTTACATATGTAGTAATCTGATGTATATCTTCCACCACATATTCTGTGGTTTCGTCATAAAAATATCCTAAATCTTCCTGAGATTTAACACTGGCTCCATGACCTCTATGATCGTTGATAATCGCAACATATCCTTTCGAGGCAAGAAACTCCATGAAATCAAAATATCTTTCTTTATGTTCCGCCATTCCGTGAGCAAGCTGAACAATGCCCTTTATTTCTGTTTCCGGTTCAAATATTGCCACACTGATGGGCAAACTATCACATTGGGAAGATAGGGTTAATAACTCCTTTTTCATAAAGACCTCCTACAATATTCTAAAATATTTCTACGACACTTCTAATGCACTTCTGCCAACTTCTACAAGCATTATTTAACGCTTGTTATTTTTATACTATAAAACTAACATAGATTTAAGGTTATTGCAATTATTACTCTTCAGTAATCGGAGTATGCTTCCCTATTATTTTTTCCATCCATATCATGTCATACCAGCGTCCGAATTTATAAGCACACTTATGGAATTCTCCCACTTTTTCAAATCCCAAATGATGATGAAATTCTGCACTGTTTACGGTGAGATACTCGTCCTCCGCAATGGGATATGCTATACAGGCATAGGTATTTGTTACGTTCATTTTCTTCAGCTTGCCTTCCAACTCTTCATACAGCCTTCTTCCGAGCCCTTTGCCCTTGGCCTCTTGGGATAGATAAATAGATAACGCTGCCGATCTGTCGTAAGCTGCCCTACCTACAAATGGTCCTGCATAAGCGTAACCAACCACCTCATTATCCTGTGTTGCCACAACATACGGATACTTTTCCATCGTCTTTACTATCCTCGCCCTAATCTCCTCAGCAGATGGCGGCACATACTCGAAAGAAATCGCCGTATTGTTCACATAGTAGCTATATATCTTTGATATCTGCTCCGCGTCATCTAGTGTCACGCTTCTTATTTCCATTGCCATCCTCCCAAAATTTCTTCAAATATACGTTAAAACTCTCACCCGATTTCCACCAACATTATACTATTTTATTTTCTTCTGCTGTTTCAATAAGTTGATCTTTTTTTCTGTCGTATAACAGCACCCTGTCACAAAGCACTTCCCTTGGATCCACCACCGTACTATTTATTTCTTTAACCCTTTCTTGTAACTCCCCGACAGATGATGCTTCGGCTTTGGGAACAAGAATAAGTTCGTGGATACTTGACGGAAGCACATAATAGTTATCGTCTATAATTTCTCCGATTCGCTTCATTAAGCCGGGATAAAACAGCGTCGTCGCCCCATCATGCCGCGCCGAATTGGTTAACACATACATACCCTGTGAGCGTTCTATTTTGAAATCAGCTTTCATTGGATTTTTGGACGCATATGTTTTTACCATATTAATAATGTCACAAATCCCCATGAATACAGGTTCACAATGTTTCATGGTGTTAATGAATGCCTGCTCCATTAAAATTTCAATGTTGTACTCATATTCTGATGCCATTGCCTTGGTAATTACCGTCCGCATGCTACCCTGGCAATCTGTCTTTATAACAATATAGGGTATCATGACAAAACCATTACTCACCGGTTTATATACGAGATCCTTTAACCGATCTTTGTTTCTTTCTTCATCTACCATCTGAAGAACCAGTTTATCCTTTATCTCCTCATAGGCCAAAGGGATATTTTCAAACTCAGGTGCAGTTTTATATGATTCAATGGAAATTCTGATAATGATGTCGGCAATCTCTTCCGCTGACCGTCCTGCCTTATATTCAGAGTAAAAATCCTCCATATAAAAAGTAGGCATACTTTCTCTCCCCGGAAACTTCAATGATATGCCGTGAAGAATTTGATCATTGGTTTTAATTACCTCTTGAGTATTGACGATTATTTCATCTCTTAATTCTTCCGGAATTTTGTTTCTTACCGCTTCCTTCACCTCTTCAAAATACTTTTCCTTTTGAAAATTCTTTTCTCTTTTCATTTTTTCCTCCTTAAATTTTATACCGAATTTTACTTTTCTACAAGGGTTTAGCCCGTTAGGCAAAATAAAAACCGGGAAGTCCTCTTTAAGAACCTCTCGGTTATTCACAATTGATATTAGATTTTCCTTTTACTCTTGCCACAAAAGGACCTTTTGAGTCCCAAGAGCCGTGGGGCAAACCCTCGCAAATACATTATAACTCATTGTTTTATGGAAAACAATACAAAATTTTCCATTTTTGTGTTGTTTTTTAATTTTACCTTCATGGCTCATTTAGAAACATATACACATTTCTATACTCATTTTTTTGCAACTACCATAGGCTGATAAAAACCTGTTTCTTCCGGGAATTTCCATGCCACTTCCCTACATCCGGCGGCAACAAGCAGTTTTGTCAATTCTTCCCTTGTTGTAGCTCTATACTCACATTGAAATTTGCTTATTTGCAACGTTTCTTGATCATCGATAATGTACTGGGTAAGTTTATATCTCTCGCCTTCCCAGTCCCATGTTTGGAAAGACACCCTTTGCCCCTTGCTGGTTTTGTGAACATATGGGGTAAAGCATTATCCATTGCAATAATAATGTCAAACTGCTTGTCAAAGGTCTGCGACAAATGACGGAAATCAGCATTGGCAAAAGTAATCTTTACGTTGTTTTCTGTTGCTCGCTTCTTTGCTTCTGCAAGTTCTCCATCACTTATGTCCGAGGCCGTCACTTCATAACCAAGAACAGCAAGTCCTATTGCCTGAGTTCCAATTCCGCAAGCACAGTCGAGAATCCGAGCTTCCTTTCCAAAGTCTTTGTCAAAGCCATTATCTCGGAAAATTTTATCCAGCATTGCCGCCTGCTCCTTGGTGGCATCTTGCCAGCTCAGAAACAATTTGTCATATTGGGATGCCAACTTGTCGTAAAATTTCTGTGTGATATTCATATTAACTTCTTCCCCCACACTGGTCCTTATATAAAATCTACTCAAATACTATACCAATTTATAAAGTATTTCAAGGCCTTCGTCTTTATCGCCTGCAGATGCCCGTGAATTTTTCATAGGTACTCTGTGGTTTCTCCCGTATTTGTTATCCGGCTAAATTGACTTTTGATTATCTCTTCTTATATACAACTAATTCCGGGTTTTCACCGTTCTCTTCATAAGTGCTTATAAGAATAAAATCCATGTTGGCAACAATTCCAAAGCACCTGCCACCACCTAATTCACATTCTAACTGGTTGCCTAAATATGTAGCCCCATCATCTAAAAACTTCACCTGGTGTCCGTTGGGAAGGCGATATTCCAAATTTACATAACCGCCCACGAGGGCATTAAGTTTTTCCACTTTTGGCATGCCTTCTATGTGCAGCTCATTGATTTCATCCATCAGCTTTCTTTTAAATTCATCAAACTTATCTGCGCCGGCAAGATTCTTATATTGCTTCCAGTAATCAAGTTTTGGCAGCATATCTTGCATGTATGCCCTTACCTGTTCCGGAGAAAACTTTTCGCTAGCCATATTCACCACACAAACATCTATTAAATCATCCATGTCGTGATACATATATTCGCCATCTGCATAGCACCACTTACAATAGTCTTCATTAAAAAAGCCGTTTGTTTCTTTGCTGATATTAGAGTCCTCAAGCGGCATACCGCAACATTGGCAAATCAGCTGCCTTGGAGATCCCAGAAGGGTATTAATGGAAACATCAAAAAGCTTAGAAAGCAGTTTTAATGTTTCGGTATTTGGTGTAGTCTCACCATTTTCCCATCGGGATACTGCCTGACGGGTTACAAATACTTTCTCTGCAAGCTCATCCTGTGATAGTCCTGCTTTATTTCGTAATTCCAGAATAATATCTTTTGTTTCCATGAAATGCTCACCTCCATAGTCATTATACAACTTTTTTGTTGTTTTGCGTAGCAACAGACAGTTGCGGCATTGTAAAACAGCTCGCCAGTCAGCGGGCTAGGGCTTCAGTGGGACGTCTCACCCACTACGTGGGTCCGACTCCCTCAATTGGACGGCAACAAAAAAGATGCCTCACGGCATCATTTTATTGCTGGTGGAGATGGTGGGGGTCGAACCCACGTCCTAAAGCATTTCCCCAGCATTTTCTCCGCGCGCAGTTAGTGTTTTTTTATTTCGCCTTGATAAGCGCCCCTTAACAGGCTC
>JAZNUK010000122.1:0-2611 GCA_045592265.1 Candidatus Fimisoma sp.
CTCATTAATGCGTAAATATAATTAATTTATTTTATCATATTATATATCAAAGTTGCCATACAAACCCTTAAATTCCCTTGTTAAATTTAAGATTATTAGGTAAAATGAATATAGAAAGCAAAAGAAAATTTATCATGAAGAAAGGGGAATTAAAATGAGCAATATTCCTACACCACATATAGAGGCAAAGGCCGGAGATTTTGCAGAAACAGTTCTTATGCCGGGAGATCCTCTGCGAGCCAAATTTATCGCCGAAACTTTTCTTGAAGATGCGGTACCGGTGAACAATGTGAGAGGGGTCCACGGATATACCGGATTCTATAAGGGAAAACGAGTGTCTGTTATGGCGTCGGGAATGGGGATGCCTTCTATAGGTATATACTCATATGAGTTGTTTAATTTCTATAATGTTAAAAATATAATAAGGGTGGGAACTGCCGGAGTAATTGAACCATCTCTCAAGGTGAGAGATGTGGTAATAGGTATGGGTGCTTGTACCAATTCAAACTATGCAGATCAGTTCCAATTGCCGGGGACCTATGCACCGATATGTTCCTATGAGCTTTTGAAGAAGGCCATTGCCGCCGCAGAAGAAAAAGGAATAGAGCCTAAAATAGGAAATCTTTATTCTTCAGACACCTTCTATGATGATGGAGCTTCTCTTTCCAAGTGGCAGAAGATGGGAGTGTTGGCGGTAGAAATGGAAGCTGCGGCGTTGTATATGAATGCTGCCCGAGCAGGAAAAAATGCTTTGGCAATATGCACCATCTCCGACAATCCTTTTACCGGTGAAGTGACTACATCAGAGGAAAGGCAAAAGACATTTACGGCCATGATGGAAATCGCATTGGAAATAGCATGATGATTTAGCACGATGATTTAGCACGATGATTTAGCACAATCGTTGCCGGGGGAATTATGTATTTACCTGGGCATGGTTTGTGAGGCGGGAATTTTGATAGACAAATAGGAGGCATATTATGGAAAACAGATATCCAAAACTTGAAATTAATTTAGCACATCTAAGGCATAATGTAGCAACAATTGTAGAGAACTGTGGCAAGTATGGAGTTCAAGTTGCCGGAGTAATAAAAGGAGCTTCCGGATTGCCGCAGATATCAAAGGCTTTTGCTGACGGAGGCGCGGCAATGATAGCATCATCAAGACTTGAGCAGCTTGAAGATGCAAAGAACATAGGTGTTGATAAACCTATGATGCTTCTCAGAGTTCCTATGCTCAGTGAAATCTCAGAGGCCATCCGTGTTTCGGACATCAGCCTTAACAGTGAGTTAGAGACCATAGAGGCCTTAAATCAGGAAGCCAGAAAGCAAGGCAAGCTGCATAAGGTTATACTGATGGCAGATGTTGGAGATTTGCGTGAAGGATACTGGGACAAAGAAGAAATAGTAGATGTGGCAGAGCGCATTGAAAATAAAATGATCAATATACAGCTTGCCGGGGTAGGAATGAATGTGGGCTGCTACGGGTCAGTTTTACCTACAGTGGATAAGCTGGAAGAACTTGCGGAGATTGCAGAGAAAATAGAAGAGAGAATAGGCAGAGAGTTGGAGTATGTTTCCGGAGGTGCAACCAGCAGTTATATGCGAATCCTTGATGGAAACATGCCGAAAAAAATAAATCACTTGAGAATAGGAGAAGCGGCATTGTTAGCGTTAGATTTGGATCGCTTCTTTGGATATGATGTGAGCGATATGTACCAAGATGTATTTAGACTCAGGGCCCAGGTAATAGAAGTCAAGAATAAGCCGACGCATCCGGTGGGAACCTTGGCCGTTGACGCGTTTGGCCATACCCCTGTCTATGTTGACAGAGGAATCCGCAGGAGAGCGTTGCTGGGAATGGGTAAGATAGACTATGGCTTCTATGAAGAACTTCTGCCTGCAGAGGAGGGCATCGAAATTGTAGGAGCTGCAAGTGACCACACCATAGTTGATGTTGAAGATGCGGTACGGGATTTTAAAATAGGAGATATCATGACTTTTGATGTTTGCTACGCTAACATGGTTTATTTAACAAACAATCGCAATGTGCATCTGGAATTCATTGACAAATAGACTGAATTTGGGGTATAATGGTTGGCACGACTATATAGAAAGTCGAAAGGAGAGATTTACAAAATGTCAGAAGATATTCTATTAACCCAAGAGGGGTATGACAAAATAGTTGCAGAACATGAGGAACTTGTTTCAGTAAGAAGAAAAGAAGTTTCAGAGAGATTAAAGGAAGCCATTTCTTATGGCGACCTTTCGGAAAACTCAGAGTACGATTCTGCCAAGAATGAGCAGGCAGAATTAGAGGAAAGAATACTTAAGCTTGAGAATATGATTCGTAAAGCTAAGATAATCAACGAGCAGGAAATGACAGGGGATCAGGTAAGCGTAGGTCTCACCGTCAAAGTTTTGGATGTTGAATATGGCGATGAAATGGAGTTTACCATAGTTGGGTCTACGGAAGCAGATCCTTTTAGCGGCAAAATTTCCAATGA
Organism: Candidatus Fimisoma sp.; assembly: GCA_045592265.1. GTDB lineage: Bacteria > Bacillota > Clostridia > Peptostreptococcales > Anaerovoracaceae > Fimisoma. Next base: position 2,507 of record JAZNUK010000122.1, read on the forward strand.
ATCAGAAGTAGGAAAGAACCTGTTGGGAAAGAGAAAGGGAGACGAAATCGAAATCGTGGTTCCGGATGGGATTCTCAAGTATAGAATATTGGATATTATTAAGTA
>JAZNUK010000123.1:0-10559 GCA_045592265.1 Candidatus Fimisoma sp.
ATAAAATAAATTAATTATATTTACGCATTAATGAGATGCCGGATGATAAATTAGGCGAGAAGTCATAAGAAAGATTAAACGAGAAGTTGCACAAGAGATTGGGCGAGAAGTTGAAAGAGAGAATAGACTAAAAATTAAAGGTGATGAAAATGAAGAAGCGAATTTGCATATTAAATACAGGTGGAACCATCGGCATGGTTCCTACGGAGCAAGGTTTTGCACCTAAAAAAGGAGTCCTTGCAGAACTTCTTAAAGAAATGCCTGAGTTAAATGACACCGCCATGCCTCTATGGGATGTTATAGAGTTTGACCCTTTATTGGATTCTTCAAATATGACTGTGGAACAGTGGGGTCACATAGGAGAGGTCATCGCCCGTAATTATGATAATTACGACGGCTTTGTGGTTCTTCATGGGACGGATACCATGTCCTACACAGCTTCCGCCCTTTCTTTTATGTTAGAAAATCTAGGTAAACCGGTAATCCTTACAGGATCACAAATCCCCCTTTGCCAACTCAGAAGCGACGGTCGTGACAATATTATCTCCTCTATGATTATAGCCGCCCAAGGAGTTGCTCAGGAAGTCTGTCTGTATTTTGCCGGTAAACTGCTTCGGGGCAATCGTTCTACAAAAATTTCCGCAGACCAGCTGGTTGCCTTTGAATCTCCCAACTATCCGCCTTTGGCAACAGTAGGTATCGATATAAAGTATAATTCTTCGGCTTTGAAGGAACCACCTTTGGCTTCTTTTAGCCTGAGACCTATGCAGCAGGTTCCCATAGGTGTACTAAAATTTTTTCCCGGCATACAGTTCAACTTATTCGAGTCTATAATGACGGAAAAGCTTCACGGCATTGTCCTTGAAACTTTTGGTGCCGGCAATATTCCAAGTTATGATAACGATCTTCCCGCAATAATAAAAAAGGCCTTTGATAAAGGCACTATTGTTACGGTTTGTTCCCAATGCCTGCAAGGCACTACAAAGCTAGGTGCTTATGCCACCAGCAGTCCTCTGAAAGATGCCGGTGCAGTAAGCGGCTACGATATGACCACTGAAGCGGCTGTTACAAAACTTTACTATCTCTTTAGCTGTGGCTATTCTCGAGACATGATTAAAGAGCTGATGGAGAAGGATTTGCGAGGGGAACTGAGCCGGTAACTTGCGGCTTCTATTAAAGCCCCCTGTTTTTCAAATCCTTTACCAAACTTACATAAAATTCTCTGACATCGAAGTCCGGCAGATTTTCACGGTTTAAGTCTATAACATCTCCATGGGATATTCCTCTTTTTTTCTTTGTGGTCAAAAGAATGTACTCTTCTCCCCATTGGAAAGAATCCTCACTGACCAATCCGTCGTTTTGCCCATCGAAAAATTTGACTAGTTGATAGGAGAAATTTAATGGAAATTTACCTCTGTCGGCTTTTTCCATTATCGATCCCACGCTACGGCACAAAATGCCGGAAGCATCTTTCATCATCTTGTCTCTTTTCCTGCACGTTGAAGCAGTTAAATCTTCTACAGCTGCAAGAAAATCCGGGTTTGTATCTCCCAATTTTTTAAGGGTGCTATTATATGTACGTGCAATTTTCTCCTTGGCAGACAAAGGAATTTTGGTCAAAAGATAGTCTGCAAATTGGCACCCCCGGTGGGGTGTGTTTATTGTGGTTATAGAAGCCACATAAGGAGCCGCATCCAGACAGGATACTGCATAACGACAATCAAGCCCGCCCTTGGAGTGGGCGATTATATTAACCTTTTCACAACCTGTTTCACTGACAATTTCTTTTATCCGCTTAGCTAACTCTTGTCCACTGTCTGCGACAGATAAAGCAGACTGGTGATTTCCGTAATAAATTTTTGCCCCGTTTTTCTCCAGCTCTTTTGGAACTCTTCCCCAGTAATTAAAATACCTGGAGTCTCTGAAAAACACGCCGTGAACCAATAGTAATGGATACTTTGTAAAACATATTTGTCTGTTTTTTCTTTCTTCATTGACTTTTTCTTTTTCAATCTCAAACAATACTTCTTTTTTTACTGTTCGTATTATTCCAAACAATGCTATGAGATTGGCTACGGGAACCATGCCAAATATGATTCCTATTATCCGTTGTTTTATGCCAAGTTGTATTGATGTAAGATAAACTCGAATGATACCGTTCCAGAAAATAACTGCTTCCACACAGACGCATATTATTGCACTCCATACCCAATTCACAGAACCTGCATATAGGTTACCCTTAATCAAAACAACATGCCATACGAAAGATGCAGTAGCTACAATCAAAAATATTGTCAGCAAAGAAACTCCCCTGTAACAGTTTCTAATTCCCTTGCTTTTAATTTCAATTGCTCCCACGGCACCCAAAATGTTAATAGCTAAAAACAAGGGTAGTAGTATAACCAATATCCATGGCACAGCCTTTACTACTACATAACTGTTTGCTATAACCATTAACAGCACCGAAAAAAGTACTACAGAAAATACATATTTTCCTCTCATTCTCATACTCTCCCTATAGAACGGTAATACTCCTCTTTCAATATGGACATTAAATGTACATCATAAAGCACGCCGTTTTTGCGACAATTTTTTCTCAGCACTCCTTCATATTTGAATCCCAGTGCCAAGTACAAATGTGAGGCAGGGTTTCCGGTGTAGTGATCCAGATAAAGCCTTTCTAATTTCAGTTCATCGAAGCAATAAGCCATGATAGCTTCCATAGCTTCCTTTCCAAGACCTTTTCCTCTGAGGGACATATCTCCAATGTATATGCGCCAGATTTCCCCCTTCCATCCCTCCACTATATCCGCCAAAACTATCCTTCCTATTGGCCGTTCTCCTGTGGCTTCTTTCAACACAATGGTAAACTGCTTGGCAGCAGAATCATTGTCATCTTCCACGTATTTTCTCGCCACCTCTTCCTTAGTCTGACCGTCTCTTATGCTGAAAAATTCCGTTACTTCAGGTAGCGTTTCCCATTGATGGAATATGTCTATATCTTCCCATTGAGATTCTCTTATAATTAAATTCTTAGTTTCAATCATAGCTTCCCTTCGCTCCTACAATATTGTATTTACACCCTTCAAAAATAGTGTCGAATCTGCAAATACCTTTATATTTACAGTATGCACATGCCGATGTTTCTCCCGTTTTCATAGGATAAGGCTGTATTCTGCCTTTGAGCAAATCTGTGCAGGCTTCCCTCACCTTTCCTGCCACAGCTTGTTGCAGCTTTTCAAATTCTTCAGGCGGAAGTAAACCTTCTTTTCCCGTATTCTTTATGCCTTCTTTGGTTGCTCTTATAGGTACTACATGAGAAAAACCTTCAAATCCACCTGCTATATCAAGAATTACTTGTGGATCATCCACCATTATTCCGTCCAATTTGAAGGATTTTTTAATCTCTTCTTGTAGCGTTTCTTTGTCTATATCTTTTGTTGAAAGGTCCACCAAAGGTTCCTTGATTTTGAAATAAAACACTCCTGCCGGCTTCTTCTCATTTTGGCAGGCAGCCTGAAGATAGAGCATGAGTTGCAGTCTGTATCCTGCCGCCGCTTCTTCAGAGTCAAAAGATTCGTTACCTGTTTTGTAATCTATTATTTTTATTCTGTCATCGGTAACCACATCTACCCGGTCGATGATACCCTCTATGAAAACAGTCTGATCCTCAAGGTCAATTTCAATGGGCGGAATATTTCCTTTCCTGCCAAAGGATACTTCCGGCAATATGTTTTTTATCCGACCTGCCCTAACCTGCTCCACTACCGTCCAGCAGACTTGTTTGCAGATTTCCTCAACCCTGCTTCCCCGGTAAGCTTCCACTTCTCCCGATGTCAAAAGTCCTTCTCTGTATTCCGCAGAAATACTTTTCATCTCTTTTTCCACTATGTTGTCACATTCTTTTTTTGTCACCTGCATCCAAAGAGATTCCGGAGACGTAATTTCAACTCCCTCCGTGGTCAGCTTATCAGTCAATCTCATCAAACATTGATGATAAATATCTCCTATTTCTCTTGGTGCTGTTTCATATATTCTTCTTTCCTCCGGCTTCAACCCGTAAGCCACCAAATGAGAGAAAGGACATCTTGAAAATCTTTCAAGTCGAGATGGACTCAAAGACATAGCTTCCGCCGTGTTCCGCTTAAAAAGCGCCTCCGCAGCTGCCTTTCCCAGTTCTTCCTGTTTGTTGGTAAAGCTAAATGCTGATCTTATCTGTTCCATTTGTGCGGGCCGGTTCTTTTCAAACCAAAACAAAGCTTCCCCCCACTGGTCATTTGGGGTTCTCTCATCTCCTACAGTCTGCAAAACATTGGTCAAATGAACCATTCCGCTGGTTTTACTATTTATCAGCAGCCTCACATCTTCTCTGTTAAGTATATCTTTTTCCACTTCTGCAGATGGAAATATTTCTTTAATCTTCGTAAAAATTTCCGATGGTTTTATCTGATTGCCCTCTTCATCAGATAAACTGCATCCTATCCACAGATATTCCGTCGCCGCAGACAGATTCCTGTATATTGCCATTTTTTCTTCCATGGACCTTATTGAATCTACTTTGCAAAGTTCCTTGCCCGATTCCTTGAACAGTTCTCTTTCTTCCGGTGAAAAAATCCCCTGAGACGATTTCTCTTGTGGTAAAATACCTTCATTTGCTCCCACCACTATCATGGCTTTGACTTTCCCGCTTCTGCTCCTCTGCATGGTTCCCATGATAAGACCATCTTCAGTAGGAGGCAGCATTCCCATTTCAACCTGAGAAAGTCCTACTGTCAAAATTTCCAAAAATCTGACGCCATCAAAAGGTTCATTGACCATTATCTCATGAATTTGCCCCAGAATATCAACCACGCTTCCCCATATTTGGGCGGTTTCATCTGCCAAATCCACGAAACCTTTTTCCACCTGATTCTCCATGAAAGATGATATCTTTTGCGGCAATTTAAATTCATCGGCTAAAAATCCATAGAATTTTTCGATGAACCCTGCTGTGGTCTTTTCTTCAAACAATTCTTCCATCCTGCCCAGAGGTTCCATGGCTTTCTGACGGAGCCCTTCAAGCTTTCCGAGAAGCTCCCCATCGTATTCATTTTTACCTCTTCGGAAAGGCTTTTTCCACAATCCGCCTCTAATTTTATATTTGATAACATAGTTTTCCAGTTCTGAAAGTTCCTCTTCGTCCATACTCATAAAACCTGTCTTGAGAAACCTTAATACCATGTTACTTCTGTATTTTTCAATCACAACGCCTATTAGCGATACAATTGTTTCCACTATAGGGCTGGCCATTATGTCGCGCTTGCTATCGGAAAAAAGTCGGATTCCATACTCCTGGAATACTCTAGTCAGAATCTGGCCCCTTTGGTCGGTATCGTTACAGATAACTTTTATGTCCCTATATCTAAGACCCTTATCTCTAACCAGCTCCAAAACATATGATGCGGCACTTTCTGCTTCGTTGTATATTCCGGCGGCTTCAACCAAAGTAATCCCCCGGCAATCATTGGACCTCTCATAAGGTATTGCGTACAGTTCCCTTTCTATATGACCCATGGCAGGTTTACGGTCGCCAAGGTGATATTCTTTGGGAATTTCTCTTTTGTTATGACAAATTCCCATTGAGTCTGCAAGATTCTCCATGTTGGCAATGACCATGGCAGGCAGTTGGAACAAGTCTTCATCCCTGGTCCCGGTACTGTATGTTATTACAAGATTCAGGGATTTGGCCGTTGCCATAAGCCGGCCTATTAATGCCATGGTTTTGGGCGCAAAACTGTCAAAGCCGTAAACCCATACCTCATTTTCCTTAATCCATGAGGATTGGGAAATCTTGTTTATATAAAGGTCTATGTAGTCCTCAGAGTCAGTGTATTTGCCATCTATTTGTCTTTCATATTCGCTGAAAAGAAGATGTATGTCTTCCAGTTTTCTCTTGGTATATGAATCTTCTTCTATAGTTTGAGCCATGGCATTTAAATCTTCCGGTCCGCAGCCGTATTGTTTCATCTCGGAAATGAAATTGTTTACCGAATCCACAAAGGAACTCTTTTTTTCCATTCCGCGGAATACTTTCAGCCCTTCTCGTTGCTCTTGTGCAATTTTGTGCAACAAAATATGGCGGCCATATTTGTCGATGAAACTTTTTTTGCCGCCACCTTGTTGTTCCAAAATCCTACTTCCCAATCTTGATGCCGATAATATTTCCACATCCATCAATGCCGTAACTCCAAGATGGCGAAAAGCCTCCCTTTCCGCCTCCAGAGTATACTGATCGGGAACCAAAATAATGGTTTCTCCTTTTATGTTATTAAATATAAATTTCCCTTTATCGAGATTTTCTCTGCCGTAATAGATATTAAGCACTACTTTACCTCTTTAAGTACATCTAACAGTTCCATAGGCGTTCCGATTTCAAAATCAATTTGGCATTGTTTCAATCCTTCCTCATCTCCGGTGGCTCTCCACTGTACCAACACGGCCTTTACCTTGCCGTTATTGGCACACTTAACATCAAAGATGCTGTCTCCTACCATTATGGCTTCTTCCGCCTTTGAATCCAATTTTTCAAGACCCAGCAGCAGCGGGTGAGGATTTGGCTTGTGTATACTGGTGTCATCACAACTTACAATATCATTGAAATACTCTTCTATGCCGAATTTTTTCAGATAGAACAAGGTAGATTCTCTTGTTCTGGAAGTTACAATTCCCATCTTATAGCCTTTTTCTTTAATCCTCTTTAGCATGTCCACAATTCCCGGAAAAAGTTTCACAAGTTCGTCCGCTCTCTCCCTTTGATTGGCGCGGTAAACCTCTGCGCTGACAGCCGGATCTACATGGGGAAATTCCCTTGCCATAGTGGTAAGCAAAGGCTCGCCGAAACATTTTGTGATGTGCTCAACCGGCATTTCATGTCCCAGATAGTGTCTGTATGTGTGTTGCCATGCTGCTATTATCACGTCATTTGTATTTATTAGAGTTCCGTCAAAATCGAATATAACCGTATTTATCATAATTTTCTTCACAACTCCTTAGAACTTTTAAAATTCTTTAAAACTTCATGGTGAGACCCACCTTCATCTTCTCATGGTCTATGGATATAATTTTAACCTTCACCGTATCCCCTACAGATACTACATCCATAGGATGCTTAATGTACTTATCGCTCATTTGCGATATATGTACCAGCCCATCATTTTTGACTCCGATATCCACGAAAGCCCCAAAGTCTACTACATTACGCACCGTTCCCGTCATCTCCATATCAACTTTCAAGTCTTCAAAGCTTTTTACGTCATTACGGAATACAACAGGCGGAGCATCTTCTCTTGGGTCTCTTGCCGGCTTTTTCATTTCTTCAACTATGTCGGCAAGGGTCATCTCTCCCACCCCAAGCTCTTCTGCCATCTTTGCAATGCTCTGAGTAAAGGTCTTTGCCTTATATATGTCTTTTATCTTGTTTTCTATGGTCTTATCCCCGCCTTTTCTGATTGACTGGGGATCAACTCCCAATTTTTCCATCATCGCCTTGGCAGCACCATATGATTCAGGATGAACAGAAGTTGCGTCGAGAGGATCTTCTCCGTCTGCAATTCTCAAAAATCCTGCACACTGTCCAAAGGCCTTTTCTCCCAACTTGGAAACCTTCATAAGTTCTTTTCTGCTTGTAAACTTACCCTTTTCTTCTCTATATGCAACGATGTTCTTTGCAATGGCCGTATTGATTCCGGCAATATATGAAAGCAAGGAAGAGGAAGCTGTGTTAAGATCCACACCTACCCTGTTTACACAGTCTTCTACCACATTGGTCAAAGCGCCTTCAAGAAGTTTCTGGTTAATGTCGTGCTGATATTGTCCTACACCTATACTCTTAGGATCGATTTTTACAAGCTCTGCCAATGGGTCTTGAAGCCTTCTTCCAAGGGACATGGCACCTCTTGTAGTAACATCCAGATCCGGATATTCTTCCGCTGCCAGCTTGGATGCGGAATAAACTGAGGCCCCTGCTTCATTTACAATAGTGTATTGTATATCGTAGTTATTCTTTTTAATGAAATTGGCAACCACTTCCTCTGTTTCTCTGGAAGCAGTTCCGTTACCTACAACTATAATATCTGTGTTAAACTTTTCCACCATCTTTTGAAGGACAGCTTCCGTTCCTGCTATATCTTTTTTAGGCTCTGTCGGATATACGGTGGCATAGGCCTTTAGCTTTCCTGTTTCGTCAAGAACCGCCACCTTACAACCCGTTCTGTATCCCGGGTCGATGCTGATGATTCTCTTTCCCTTCACAGGTGGTGCCATCAGCAAACTTTCAGTATTCTTGGCAAATATTTTAACCGCCTCTGCCTCTGCCCTTTCCGTCAAAAGATTTCTCATTTCCCTTTCAATGGACGGAGCCATAAGTCTTTTATATGCATCTTCAATGGTGGCATTAAGCATATCTAAGAATATAGATTTCTCGTTTTTGATTACGTCTTCAGCAATGAGACTGTAAATTTCTTCAACGTTAACATTAACTTTGACTTTAAGCTTCTTTTCTTTCTCACCTCTGTTGATTGCAAGAACTCTATGGTTCGGAATCTTGGATATAGCTTCCTGACGGTCGTAATACATATCGTATACTGTCTTTTCCTCCGGATCTTGCGCCTCCGTGGAAATAATGCCGCTTGCGAAAGTCTTCTCTCTTACCACCTTGGTTATTTCAGGGTCATCGGCAATCATCTCTGCAATAATATCCAGCGCCCCTTGCAATGCCTCTTGTGCCGTGTTTACTTCTTTCTCCGGATCTATGAAAGGAATGGCCTCATCTTCCGGATTTCCGGAAGTTAAAAGCTGAGCATAGATAATCATGGCTAATGGCTCAAGGCCTCTTTCTTTCGCCTTAGATGCTCTTGTCGCCTTTTTCTGCTTGAAAGGTTTGTAAAGGTCTTCAACTCGCTGCAATACCTCTGCTTTTTCAATTTCTTCTTTGAGCTCTTCGGTGAGTTTGCCTTGCTCGTCGATTAACCTTATTACTTCTTCTTTTCTTTCTTCCAAGTTGCGAAGGTATTTAAGCCTTTCGTCCATATCACGCAGGATTACGTCTGTCAACCCTCCCGTCACCTCTTTTCTGTAACGGGCAATAAAAGGAATGGTGTTTCCCTCATCTATCAGCTGAACTGTGTTCTCCACCTGCGATACTTTAATTTTAAATTCTGCCGCTAATTTTTGTATTATATCCATTGGTTTCTCCTTTTGCCTTCTTTATGGTATTCTTGTCAACTTCCCTTTTCCTGTTTTGCTTATTGCCACCTTTTGTGTCAAGGTTTCTGCTTCAATTTCTCGTTTATGAAATAGTCAATATCACCGTCCATTACTGCATTGACATTGGCAGTCTCAGCACCTGTTCGGTGGTCTTTCACCATGGTATATGGCTGGAATACATATGACCTAATCTGCGAGCCCCATGTGTTCATGGAGTAGTCTCCTTTTAGTTCCTGCAGGTTATCTTTATGTTCCTGCTCTTTCAGCTCTGCCAGCTTCGACATAAGAATTTTCATTGCCACTTCCTTGTTTTGATGCTGGCTTCGCTCATTTTGGCACGTTACCACTATGTTAGTTGGTATATGAGTAATTCTGATAGCAGAGTCGGTCTTGTTGACATGTTGTCCTCCCGCCCCGCTGGATCTATAGGTATCTATCCTCAAATCATCCGGATTTATTTCCACGGAAATATCCTCTTCAATCTCCGGTATCACCTCAAGCTGAGCAAAGGAAGTCTGTCTTTTCCCCGCAGCGTTAAAAGGAGATATTCTCACCAGACGGTGCACACCTTTTTCATTTTTCAGGTACCCGTAGGCGTTTTCCCCCTCCACCATTATGGTCGCACTTTTGATGCCGGCCTCCGTATCGTCCTGATAGTCGGTTACCGTTATCTTGTAACCTTTTTTTTCGCACCATCTGGTATATAACCTAAAGAGCATAGATGCCCAGTCCATGGCATCTACTCCTCCCGTTCCGGCATGAATAGATACTATGGCTCCGCATCTGTCGTATTTGCCTGTCAGCAAGGTGGAAATTCGCATTGCTTCAAGCTTTTCTTGAAAATCCCTGAACATGACCACTATATCTTCAGCCATGGCATCGTCTTCTTCCATTTCTGCCAGCTCAATAAATTCTCCTATATCTGCTGCCATTTTCTCCAGCTCTCTATAAGAATCTACCGTGTTTTCCATGGACTTTTTTTCTTTCATAACTTTCTGTGCGTACTCCAGGTTGCTCCAAAAGTCCTCTTGCTCTATCTCTCGGTTTGTCCGTTGAAGTTCTTCTTCCAGCTTAGCCAGGTCAAAGAGAGTCACCGACTTCCATTAGAGTCGGCATCAGCGCCGCTAAATCAGTTTTTATAGTTTCAAGCTGAATCATTATTGTTCTCCTTTCAAAGGTTGTAACTTAAATTCTATGCCTATGACAATTTTTGTCATTAGACATTGTTCACTTTACTGCTCCTTATTCATGCAGCAATTCTTATATTTCTTTCCCGAACCGCATGGACATGGGTCATTACGGCCCACCTTAGGCTC
>JAZNUK010000124.1:0-14556 GCA_045592265.1 Candidatus Fimisoma sp.
TTTACACATACTTCATCCTCTGCGATGGTACAGAGAATTTTCATTCTGGACTCATCCCCCACAACCTTGAAAAAGGAAGCGGCCTTGGGAATCAATTCCACATGAATATTTTTCATATGATTGTTACCTCTCTTGTCATCTATTAGCATTTATTTTTCGTTTAGTACTTAATCTTGATTTTTTCCTCTTGCGTAGTAGGAGGCCATTTCCTCTTGGGGAACCATGCTGCCGCCTGTGGCCCACAGAATATGTGTTGCTGAACCCATTTTGTCTGTCAGGTTATTTTTTTCTAAATAATCCCGATTTTTTGCTACCAGTGAAGGACCTGCAAAAGAAGCACAGGCAGACGGTTCAATGTATATCTTCTCTCTATCGGCAAGATTCGCAAGCAAAGGATATAATCTGTAATCTTCTATGGTGTAGCAGCCGTCTAAAAGGGTTTCCATTATTGAACCTACGAGACGTGATGGGCGTCCTACGGCAAGACCATCGGCGTCGGTAAGGCCGTCCAGTCCGATATCTGCTACACAGATATCATCGTGCAAACCGGTTATCAGCCCCAGCGTCATGCAAGGAGCATGGGTAGGTTCGGCAAAGAATATGTGCACATTGTCACCTAAAAGTTCTTTGAGGCCGAAGGCGACGCCTCCCGGTGCCCCACCTACTCCACAAGGGATATATACAAATAAAGGGTGTTCTGCATCAACCTTGATGTTTTGCTCCTTTAATTGAGGAAGGAGCCTTTTGGCGGCAACGGAATATCCCAAGAAAAGGTCTGCAGAGCCTTCATCGTCAACGAAATGGCACATAGGATCAGAAGCGGCTTCTTTACGTCCTTCTGCTACGGCTTTCTGATAATCGTCCGGATATTCCACCACTGTTGCACCCTTTTGGCGAAGCAGGTCTTTTTTCCATTGGCGAGCATCGGCTGACATATGTACTGTAACTTTAAAACCCAGCTTTGCACTTATGATACCTATGGAAAGTCCCAGATTTCCCGTAGAACCTACAGCAACGGAGTATTGGCTGAAAAGTGACTTGAATTGGTCGCTCGCAAGTTTTGAGTAATCGTCGTCAAGGCTCAATTTTCCGTGTTCTAAAGCAATTTTTTCAGCTAACTTAAGAACCTCATAGATTCCGCCTCTGGCTTTAATGGAACCGGAAATCGGTAGGTGGCTGTCACATTTTAAAAAGAGCCGTCCGGCAAAATCCCCGTAATCGGAGCATAAAACTTCCTTCATGTGGGGGATTTCCACAAGCTGAGACTCTATTATTCCATGGCTGCTTACAGTTTGCGGAAAGGCTTTCATAAGGTAAGGAGCGAAGCGGAGAAGACGTGCTTCGGCATCATTAATATCCTCTACGGAAAAAGGAAGCGGAGCGGGGTTGCGGCGGTTGGAGGGATTGTTGGAATTGGTCAAAAGGGTAGAGTTAACTTCATTGGTGGAAGTTGGATTGGCCCAAAAAATTTCTTTGGCTTCTGCCATCTCTCCAATTATGGGGTTTGCAACCATTAGTTTCTTTATATCCATGATGTGATACTCCTTTATTCATTTATTAAATATAAAACTGTGTCTACGCGTATAGTAAGTCTCTTTAAAATCTATCACTGTAGTTAAGAAGGTCTCGCAACCTTCCACCTTTGACCTTTGGTTTGCCCGAAGCATTCCCTCCGTTGGAAGAGCCTATGAAATCCTCATACCTGTAAATTTTACCCCAAACAGCATCTTCAGACGTTTCCAGTATACCGAAGGTACCGCCTGAACCATCTCTGGGATTTGTAAGGCTTCCCGGATTCATCATATAGCAGTCATCCATGGAAACATATTTTGCTCTGTGGGTGTGTCCAAAGAGAGCTCCTATACATCCCGTATCGAGAGCCTTATAGTATAACCTCTGTAAGCTGAAGCCCACATCCTGCATATGACCGTGAGTCACAAAGAAATCTCCGGCTTCCGTCTCCACAATCAGACAATCGTCTTCACTTCGGGAGCCGTCACAGTTGCCTTTAACGGCAAAGACGGGAACTCCGGCTCTCCTGCGTATATCTTCCCCATCTTTGTAATAGTCACCGCAATGAACTATCATGTGAATCGGGTTTTCCTTCATCAATTTGTTAAATACTTCCCAGAATCGAGTTAAATCTCCGTGGGTGTCACTTGTTACAAGAATTCGCATAATAATTTCCTTTCTTTTAATACAGTATAACACAGAAAAATTAACTTTTACACAGAGATTTGTGATACAATATGAATAAGACCCTTTAAGAGGAGAATTACCATGTTTAGAGAAGTTAAGAAAAAAATGGTCATACTTAGAAACCGGATGCCTTTCCCAGATAAAGCAAAGTGCTATTTCAGTGATACTGAAATGCAGGATTGGATTTATACAAATATGAAATTGGAAGGAAGCGGCTTAAGCAAGGATCATGTGGCTGCACTTTTGACAGGAGAAGTAATCAGAGGTACCGCCATAGGAGAGCATGTTATGGCACAAAGACTGAAGGAGCTTTTAGACAAGATGTATGAATATGCTTCCATGAACTGGCCCCTTGACGTTCATGTAATTGAAGATTTTCATAGGATAATAATCGGAGAAAAGGCCCCTGCTCCAATAGAGTACAGACGGAGAAATCTGATAGTCCAGGAATATGATTCCATACCATGTGTTCCGGGACAGATTCCACACGCAATGCAGCAACTCCAACTTTTCATACTTCGCAAAAAAGATGTTGAGGCTACATCTGAGGAAATCTTTGATGTGGCAGTGAAAATACATAACAGCATCATAGAAATCTTTCCATATGGAGAGACAGATAAGATTTTGGCAAGAGCGGTGATGGACTATTACCTCATGCTTCAGGGATACCCGGCAGGTATTTTACAAACCTCTGAAGAGGACTATAACCAGATGGTTTTGAAGGCCTTGAAAACGGGAGATGTAAAAGAACTTAAGGGAGAAATAATGAGCGGAATTTTAGCCAGCTTAGGCTTTATGATTCAGTTGACCGACTATTAAAACTAAGCTATTATTAAAGTGGGGTAGGAGGCGAATATGGACAACAAAAAAATTGATTTTAAAGCGGGATATATAAAGACGGGAATAACCATTTTCGTTGTGGGAATGGCTTTGATTCTGTGTTTTTTTACTTTATATAACTTTGCTGAGGTAAGAGTTCTGGCCGGTAAAATAAACGATATTTTGATGCCTTTTTATCTGGGAATTGTTATGGCCTATTTACTTTGCCCAATATATAATGCAACTTTGAGATGGGTATACAAAGGAATGAATCGAGTTCAAAACAAGCCTGAAAGAGCATATACTGTTTCAAGGTTTACAGCTAGCTTGGTGTCCATTACATTTTTGATTCTGATGGTTGGCAGTTTGATAATGTTGGTCATTCCTGATTTGATAGACAGCATTGTCACTCTCATAAAGGGGTTGCCGGCTACGGCAGACAAAATTTCCATGTGGGTCCAGGATAATATCGAGCAAAACCCTGAGCTGGTGCAACTTTTGCAGGGAAGAATTGAAAGTGCATCAGAAACGTTTTTTCAATGGGCCCAGTCCAATATACTGCCGGGAGCTGAATCTCTTCTTGCCGGAGTTTCGGTAGGATTGATAGGTACCGTCGGAAGCCTTATTGACATACTGGTGGCATTGGTTATATGCGTGTATGTGCTTAACAGTAAAGAAATTTTCCAAGCCCAGGCCAAAAAATTTATTTTGGCTGTTTTCTCTCCTGCGAAAGCGGAAGAAATCTTTGAACTGGGGAGAACTTGTAACGATACATTTGGCGGATTTATAAACGGAAAGATAATAGACTCAATCATAATTGGAATACTATGTTTTATAGCTATGACTGTGCTAAAACTGCCGTTGACACTATTAATCAGTGTAGTAATAGGGGTTACAAATGTGATTCCCTTCTTTGGACCTTTTATCGGAGCAATACCATGCACAATATTGTTGCTGTGCATAGACCCTATTGCGGCAGTGAAATTTGCAATAATGGTTCTGGTACTTCAACAGCTGGATGGAAACGTAATCGGACCTAAAATTTTGGGAAAAGCGACTAAGTTGGCAAGTTTTTGGGTTATGTTTGCAATTATAGTAGGAGGAGGACTCTTTGGATTTGTGGGAATGATACTGGGAGTTCCTACTATGGCGGTAATCTATGTGTATTTCTCTAAATTTATAAATAAAAGGCTGGAAGGAAAAAACCTTCCGTCCCACACGGAAATATATGAAGACTTTAAAAAGTATAACATTAACAAGGAGGATATCTTTGGAAAAGAATCGACAAACACTGATAAACAAATTCAGGGAAGCGTTACAGAATGAGGACAGTGAAATTATAATCATAGAAAATGCTCCAATGAGCAACTATACATCTTTTAAGGCAGGAGGGGAAGCTGCCGGGTTGGTGGAGGTTGAGACCGTAGAAGATTTAAAGTCTGTGCTTCGTGCAGTGGCTAAAGAGAATATTCCCCATATAGTTCTTGGCAATGGATCTAATATACTGTTTAAGGATAGCGGATACGACGGAATTGTAATTAAAAATTCCATCAATAATTCTATTACCCTTGATAGCAATGCCGAAGAGGCAGCTATGGGAGAAAAAATTACAGTAGATTGCGAAGGTACCGGGATATTGCTGTCTGTATTAGCTAAAGCGGTTCTTAGTGAAGGTCTTAGCGGCATGGAATTTGCTAGCGGAAATCCGGGAAGCTTGGGCGGAGCGCTTTTTATGAATGCGGGTGCCTACGGTGGAGAGATGAAGGACATAGTTAAATCTGTAAGGGCGGTATCACCTGATGGAAGCTGCGAAAGACTCTTCTCTCGCGAGGAGATGGAATTTGCATATCGTCACAGCATTTTGGAGGAAAATGGATATATAGCGGTTGGCGCCCAGTTGGAACTGGTCAAAGGCGATAAAGAAGAAATTTCATCTATCATGAAGGATTTAATGACCAAACGAAACACTAAGCAGCCTGTGAATTATCCTTCGGCAGGAAGCACTTTTAAGAGACCGGAAGGATATTTTGCCGGAAAACTTATTGAAGATGCAGGTCTTAAAGGTGTAAGCGTGGGAGGAGCACAAGTGTCAACCCTTCACAGCGGATTTATAATCAATAAGGACAATGCTACAGCAACGGATATTCTGGAGCTTATTGCACTTGTCCAAAACACGGTTTACGATAAATTCGGTGTAATGCTGCATCCGGAGGTGAGAATAATTGGATAAGCTGAGAGAAATTGCAGATCAATATAAAATGGTATTCGACCATCATACTCATACTGTTTATTCCCATGGCAAAGGAACCATTGAAGATAATGTGAAGGTGGCAGTCAGAAAGGGGCTTAAGTCCATTGCAATCACTGACCATGGACCGGGTCACCTGACTTACGGAATTGACAGGAAAAAGCTGACCGAAATGAGAGGTGAAATTGAAAGATTAAAAGTGCTGTATCCACAAATAGATATTTTGTTGGGTGTTGAAGCCAATACCATAAGAGTTGCACCGTATATTGACCTTGAAGAAGAGGAAAAAGGGCAACTTGATATTTTGCTTGCGGGGTATCATTTCGGAATATTAAAGGCAGGTATGATTCCAAATTACATTAACAGCCATACCGGGCTATTTGGAGGAAATTCCAATTTACTTGTAGAAAACACCAACATGATTCTCAATGCCTTATACGAGAATAGAATAAATATTTTAACTCATCCGGGAGATAAAGGACCTTTTGACATTGATGACATATCGAGAGCGTGTGAAGACACGGGAACCATGATAGAGATAAATGGAAAGCACAAACACTTGACTGTAGAGGAAATTAAGATTGCTGCCAAATACGATGTTAAGTTTGTTATAGGCAGCGATGCTCATGTGCCTGAAAAGGTGGGAGAGTTTAGAGAACCGCTTATACGGGCATTGGAGGCAGGGCTTGACCCTGAAAGAATTGTCAATATTGAAAAAGTATAGTTAAAAGATAAAGAAGGTAAAAAGAAATGGAAGTCGTAATTATCACCGGACTGTCCGGAGCAGGGAAGACAAAAGCATCAGACTGGTTTGAGGACAAAGGATATTATTGCATAGACAATATGCCCCCTGCCTTAATTAAAAACTTTATAGATTTAGCCATGGTTGGTAAACGAAAAATTGCAAAAGCGGCTTTTGTTGTGGATATAAGAGGTGGTCAGTTTTTCGGTGACCTTAAAGAAATAATGAGCGGGTTGGAAAAGGATGCCAATGTGGATTTCAAGATCCTTTTCATAGAAGCTTCAGACGAAGCCCTTATACGTCGATTCAATGAGCTTAGGCGAAATCATCCGCTGTCATCTTCTTCAATAACAAAGGAAGTAATCGCTAATGAAAGGCAGCAGCTTTCAGAACTCAGAAGCCACGCACATTTCGTGATTGACACTTCTTCACTAAAGGTGGCGGAACTCAATTCTGAGCTGGACAAGCTTTTTGCTCTGAAAACCAAGACAGACACCTTCGGACTTAAATTCATGTCCTTTGGATATAAACATGGGATTCCAACGGAAGCTGACTGGGTTCTGGATGTGAGATTTATCCCCAACCCTTATTATGTTGCCAGCCTTAAAAAATTGACCGGAAATAACAAAAAGGTTGCCCAATATGTGCTGAAGCAGGATGTAACTCAGGAGTTTATTCATAGGCTCCAAGAGGTTATTATAAGGCTCATTCCGTGTTATGTTAAGGAAGGAAAGTATAGTCTTACCATAGCTTTCGGCTGTACAGGAGGACAACACCGATCTGTTACCCTTGCCAACGAGTTTTATAAGATGTTCACTGCCGATGGGTGGAGAGTAAGTCTTGAACATAAGGAATTATAAGCAGCTGAATTGTAAATATATGTGGAATATAGGCAATTATCGGGCGGCTTGCCCTTGAATATTCCAAACTTAGGTGATATAATAATACGAGCTAATTAATTCATTTGAATAAAGGAGATAGAAATGGAAAAATTAATTATCAGTGCATGTATTTGCGGAGCAGAAGTAACTAAGGAAAACAATCCTGCAGTACCTTACACAGTAGAAGAAATCGCAAGAGAAGCTAAGTCAGCTTATGATGCAGGCGCTTCTTTAATCCACCTTCACGTAAGATGGGACGATGGTACTCCTACTCAGGATACAGGAAGATTCCAGGAATGTATCGATGCAATCAGAAAGGTTTGTCCTGATGCCATTATCCAGCCTTCAACAGGTGGAGCAGTTGGTATGACTGACCTTGAAAGATTAGCTTCAACAGAAGTAGTTCCTACTCCTGAAATGGCTACTTTGGACTGCGGTACTTGCAACTTTGGTGGAGACGAGATTTTTGTAAACTCCGATAACACAATCATCAACTTCGCAAAGATCATGCAGGAAAGAGGCATCAAGCCTGAATGTGAAGTATTCGATAAAGGTATGATCGACGTTGCTATGAAGACGGCTTACAAGAAGGGTTACTTAACTAAACCTATTCACTGGGACTTCGTACTGGGCGTTCAGATGACTGCTACAGTTAGAGACCTTGCTTTCATGGTTGATTCCATTCCTGAAGGTTCAACTTGGACAGCTACAGGTATCGGCAGAAACACTTGGACAATCGCTGCAGCTACAATTGCTATGGGCGGACATGTAAGAGTTGGTTTTGAAGATACTGTATATCTTGAAAAGGGTGTATTAGCTAAGTCCAACGGAGAATTGGTAGAAAAGGTTGTTAAACTTGCTAAGCTGATGGGAAGAGAAATAGCTACTCCTGCAGAAGCAAGAGAAATCTTAGGACTTGCTCCACTTAAATAATTACATAAAAAAGTTTATTGCAGGTGACCCTATGGGTCACCTGTTGCTATATAAAAAACCTGCCGTGGTGGCAGGCTTTTTTGTCCTATACGCCTTTCTTTTTGATGTTGTTGGTAAGGTATCAGATGTTAGAAAAGAGGGGTCTCTTGAAATCCGTCAGGTGTCATTACCATAACTGAGGTAAAGCCGCACCTGCGGGCAAAATCGTATCCCGCATCAAGTCCTTTTCCCAAACTTTCAACGCTGTGGCAGTCGCCTGTTACAGTAATCTTTCCGCCTAGACGTAGGATTTCTGACATGAATGCCGCTGAAGGATAAGGGGATGTCCGGTAACCTCTGGTCATTGCCCCAACATTGATTTCAAAAGGTTTGCCGTAAGGAATGAGTTTTCTTATAGCTTCATAACCGGCATCAAGATATTTAGGAGATTCATGGTAGTTCATAACCTCTGAGAATTTTGAGATTAAGTCAAAATGTCCAATGATGTCCGCCCCCGTAACTTCCAAGATATTTCCTACAAGGTTAAAATAGCTTTCTGCCAGGGCATTGTAAGATCCGCCGAAGTAAGTGTCTATTATGGCCTGTGTTTCCTCCGGTTTGTAGTCTATGGTAAGCCTTTTACCGTCGACTTCAACATAGTGGACAGAGCCTATCATATAATCGTACTTGTAGTCAGGCAGTGGAGCAAAGTAATCCTGCTCTATGCCGCATAACACATGAAGACGGCCTTTAAAATCTTCCTTCAGTTTATTGATTTCATCTATGTATTTTGCCGTATTACCGAGGCTCATACAATAACTGTCATCAAAGGGGGTGTAGCTGTGCCCCGACAGGCCAATGGCGGAGAACCCCAAGTTGTATGCGGCTTCCACCATTTCACGGGGAGAATTTTTCCCGTCACAATATAGCGTATGTGTATGTATATCGTATGCTTTCACAATCTGAAATCCTTTCCTACGACCTTTATAGTCTATGTGGTCATTTTTTCCTGTTTGACCTTATGGTCTATTATATGACGGCTTGCAAGCTCTCTGCGAACATCCTCAAGAGATATTCCCATTTCCACCATCATCACCATTACATGATAAGCCAAATCGGCGATTTCGTAAACGGATTCTTTTTTATCATTATCTTTGGCGGCGATAATTACTTCGGTAGATTCTTCGCCTATTTTCTTGAGGATTTTGTCTATACCTTTTTCAAAAAGATATGTGGTATATGAACCTTCCGGCATAAGGGCTTTGCGACCTTCCAGTAGCTTGTAGAGCCCATCCATGGAAAATTCATTTTTTTCAGGCGCTTTATACAGGGGTTGGAAAAAGCACGACTCCGCTCCTGTATGGCAGGCAGGACCATCCTTATCAACTACAACAACGAGAGCATCTTTGTCGCAGTCTGCCATAATTGAAAGGATGTGCTGGTAATTGCCGCTGGTATCGCCCTTGAGCCACAATTCATCACGAGAGCGGCTGTAAAAGCATGTGAGACCTTTTTCAAGGGAAATTTCAAGGCTTTCACGGTTCATGTAGGCTAAGGTGAGAACCTCTTTTGAAAAGGCGTCAGCAACCACCGCAGGAATCAAACCTCTATCATCAAACTTTAAATCATCAATATTTATCATATTCAACCTTCCAATCCTTCAATCTTTCAATCTTTCAATCTTTCAATCTTTCAGTCCTTCAAAAGGAAACATATTAGAGCTAGCAAGTATCTCATGGTCATCTCGCGGAGATTGTTATAATCTTACGATTATGCCATTCTTGTTCAAATCCCGTTTTAAATCACTGATGGCAACTTCTCCGAAATGGAAAATAGAAGCAGCAAGGCCTGCCGAAACCTTTGGAACCTCTTGGAACAAGGTGGTGAAGTCTTGCATACTTCCCGCACCGCCGGAGGCGATGACGGGAACTGAAACTACGTCACAGACGGCCTTAAGCATTTCCAAATCAAAACCGCCCTTAACACCGTCAGTGTCGATGGAATTTACAACCACTTCTCCTGCACCCTCAGCAACACAGCGACGAATCCAAGAGATGGCTTCCATTCCGGTATCTTCCCGGCCTCCTTTTGCAAACACGTGGTATTCGCCGTTAACTCTTTTTACATCTACAGAAAGGACCACACACTGGTCACCGTATTTTTTTGCTGCTCGGCTTATAATTTCAGGATTTTTAATGGCACCGGAATTTACACTTACTTTATCGGCACCGCATTTTAAAACACGTTCAAAATCATCTAGGGTGCTTATACCTCCCCCCACGGTGAGAGGGATAAAAATTGTGGAGGCTACTTCTGTTAGAATATCCGTAAAAAGTTTACGCTCTTCCACGGAGGCGGTTATATCGTAAAATACCAATTCATCAGCACCGTTGTCGCTGTAATGGCGGGCAAGCTCCACGGGGGAGGATACATCATTTAAATCTTTAAAGTTAACCCCTTTTACCACACGGCCGTTTTTTACATCCAGACAGGGGATAATTCTCTTGGTTATCATCTTGAAACCTCCAAAGCATCTTTTAAATTGATGGCACCTGTGTAATAGGCCTTGCCTATGATGGCACCATATATATTCATATCAGCCAGAGCTTTGATATCATCAATAGAGGATACTCCGCCTGAAGCGATAATGTCTATATTCAGCTCCTTGCAAAGGAGACGGTAAAGGTCCAGATTGGTTCCTTTCATGGCACCGTCCTTTGAGATATCTGTGCATATAATGGTTTTGACACCAAGAGATTCCATCTCTTTGCAGAATTCTACACCTGAAAATTGAGATTTTTCTGTCCAACCCTTAATAGCAACATACCCGTCTTTGATATCAACACCCACGGCGATTTTATCACTGTAGGCGGACAGGGCTTCTTTGAGAAAGTCAGGGTTATTGACAGCAGCGGTTCCCAAAATTACCCGGTTAACACCTGCGTCCAAATAGGTTTTTACCGTTTCCATGGTGCGGATACCTCCGCCGATTTCTATAAAAAGATTGGAACGGCGGCGTATCTCTCTTATGGTATCAATATTGGGGGTGGTGCCGGATTTTGCGCCTTCCAAATCCACCAGATGGATGAATTTGCATCCGGAAGATTCAAAGTCAGCCGCAACTGCGGCAGGATCGTGACTGTAGACAGTCATTTGATCGTAGTCCCCTTTGTAAAGACGGACGGCACAACCACCTACTAAATCTATTGCGGGAAATATGTTCATATTTACTCTCCTAACTCACAAAAGGCACGCAGAATGGAAAGTCCTACATTGCCGCTTTTTTCCGGATGAAATTGGCAACCGAAAATGTTGTCCTTTTGTACTGAAGCGGTTATGGGAATGCCGTACTCTGCCGTAGCCGTAATATTTTCTTCGCAGTCCACCCCGTAAAATGAGTGGACAAAGTATACACAGTCTCCGTCCTTAAGATATTTGAATATTGGGCTTTCTTTTCTAAAGGTTAAACCATTCCAACCTATGTGAGGGATGTTGAGCTCCTCCGGAATTTTACCTTCCATAGATACTATTTTGCCCGGAATAAGTCCAAGACCTTTATGTATACCATATTCGTGGCTCTCCTCAAATAGGAGCTGCATTCCCAAGCAAATCCCCATCAAAGGTTTTCCTTTGTCAATTTCTTCCTTAATAACCTTGTCCAAGCCGGATTGAAAAAGCTTTGCTGCCGCATCCCCAAAGGCCCCTACCCCCGGAAGAATCAAACGATCTGCCTTGCGGATAACCCGGGCATCGCCGGTAACAATAACATCTCCCCCTACGGCGGTGACGGAGGAAGAGAGGGAAAAAAGATTTCCCACGCCGTAATCTATAATTGCTATCATTATAATACTCCTTTTGTAGAAGGTACTTCATCTTTATACATTGGGTCGACCACTAAGGCATCTTTGAGGCACCTGGCTATGGCTTTGAAAGCGCCTTCTATAATGTGATGGGAATTGGTTCCCGTCATTTTCTGTGTGTGCAGGGTGATTTCTGCCTTTCTGGTAAAGGCGAGGAAAAACTCTTCTACCAACTCCGTATCAAAGTCACCTACCTTTTCTGTTGGAATTTCCAGTCTCATACCTAAATAGGATCTGCCGGAAACATCCACAGCACATAAGATGAGGGCCTCATCCATTGGGAGAATAGAATATCCGTAGCGACGGATACCTCGTTTATCCCCTGCGGCTTGGCTAAAGGCCATTCCCAAAACGATACCCACATCTTCTACCGTGTGGTGGTAATCAACTTCAGTATCCCCAACACACTTAACGGTCAAGTCAAATCTGGCATGGCGAGCAAAGAGTGTGAGCATGTGATCCAGAAAGCCACACCCCGTGTCTATATTGCTTTTACCTCTTCCGTCAATATTCAGTGACAGAGTAATATCTGTTTCGGAAGTTTTTCTTGTTATTTCTGAAATTCTCATTTATATTCCTCCAATATATCTTTTACCGTATTTATGAAAGTCTCCATCTCTTCAGGAGTGCCTATGGTAATGCGGTTATAGTCTTTGATCTTTTCGTAACCCAGATATCGCACAAGAATTCCCCGTTCTTTTAGGCGGGTGTACAGCTCAAAACCACCGATTTGTCTGCTTTTTGCCAGTATAAAGTTGGCTTTTGACGGAATCACATGGAAGTCTAGGGCTTCTAGAGCTTCTATAGTCTGTTGTCGTGTTTGGCAGATTTTCATACAATTTTCCACATAGTAATCATTATCCTTTATGGCTGCAACACCTGCCGCCATGGTGAGACGATTTACATTGTATGGGTTGGTAGAATACTTTATTCTGTTCAAATCCTCTATTAAACCCTTATCCCCTATGGCAAAGCCAAGACGGGCACCTGCCATTGACCGAGATTTTGAAAAGGTCTGTACCACCAGAAGATTTTTATACTTTTTGGTTAAAGGAATGGCTGATTTTCCCCCAAAGTCCACGTAGGCCTCGTCTACAAGAACCACATTGTCCGAATTTGCAGCTATAATTTTTTCCACCTCTTGGAGAGGGAGAAATTTCCCTGTAGGCGCATTGGGATTGGCAATGACTATTAGAGAATTAAGATTGCAATAGTCATCCGCATCTATGGAAAAATCTTCTTTCAAGGGGATTCTTTCGTAATTGCACCTATGCAAATCACCGTAAACCTTATAAAAGCCGTAACTGATTTCAGGAAAGGCAGCACCCACATTTTCTGAAGTAAATGCCATAAATGCGAAATTCAGTATATCATCAGAGCCGTTGGAAACGTACACGTTTTCGTAGTTTACATGATACAAACCGGCCAATGCCTCCTTCAATGCCTTGCATTCCGGATCTGAATACAAACGCAAAAGGGAGGCCTCACCACCGTTTACAGCGTCTATAACTCCCGGCGAAGGAGGGTAGGGGGATTCGTTGGTATTTAGTTTAATATAATTCATATCCCTAGGTTGTTCGCCCGGAGTGTAGACCTCAATATTGGCGTACTGGGGATTTAAAAACTTACTCATATCTTATCCTTAATATAATTTTAATTTTAAATTTATAGTTTTAAACTTTTGGACTTTTAGTCTTCAAAGCGAACCAAAGCACTTTTGGCGTGGGCTGATAAGCCTTCTTTTTCGGCAAAATATGCCACATCCTCAGCGACACGAGAAAGGGCCTCTTTGGTGTAGTAAGTGTACTGAGATTTTTTAACAAAATCGTCTACGGACAGAGGACTTGAAAAACGTGCGGTGCCGCTGGTTGGGAGTGTATGGTTAGGTCCTGCAAGGTAGTCACCCAGGGCTTCAGGACAATACCGTCCCATAAAGATTGAGCCTGCATGTTTTATTCTGTCAAGGTAATCAAAGGGCTGGTCAACGGAAAGCTCCAAGTGTTCCGGGGCTATTTCGTTGGCTATGTCGATAGCTTTTTCCAAGTCATTTGCCACAATAATTTTTCCGTTATCATCTATTGAAGCCCGTGCGATTTCTTTTCTCGGCAAAAGAGGAATTTGCCTTTCAAGTTCTTCACTTACTTTTTTGGCCAGGTTTATATCATCTGTTACCAGCACTGCACTGGCCATTGTATCGTGTTCGGCTTGGGAGAGCAAATCGGCAGCAACGTGCTTTGGATTGCTCTTGCCGTCGGCAACGATAAGAATTTCACTTGGGCCGGCAATCATGTCGATGGAGACCATGCCAAAGTCCTGTTTCTTTGCCTCGGCAACAAAGGCGTTCCCCGGTCCCACTATTTTATCTTCTTAAGGAACAGTTTCTGTACCATAGGCTAAGGCAGCCACCGCCTGAGCGCCCCCCATTTTAAATATTCGGTCAACACCTGCGATTTTGGCAGCGGCTAAAATAACCGGATTAATTTTGCCGTCCCTTCCCGGTGGTGTTGCTATGCAGATTTGCTCACACCCGGCAATTTTGGCAGGGATACTGTCCATAAGTACAGTTGAAGGGTAGGCTGCGGTTCCTCCTGGAACATAAAGACCTACCTTTTCTATAGGGATAACCTTTTGTCCCATAATTACGCCGTCAATTTCGCTTATGATGAAACTGTTTCTCACTTGTTTTTGGTGGAACAAGCGGATATTATCGGCAGCTTTGCGCAGTACTTCCAAAAATTCAGGTTCAACGGAGGCAAAAGCTTCCTCCACCTCTTCTTGAGAAACTTCCAATTCATTTATATTAGCCCCATCGAATTTTTTACAGTATTGTAAAAGAGCTTCATCGCCGTTTTCTCTAACATCATTTATAATGTCTGAAACGATTTGGGATACATC
>JAZNUK010000125.1:0-13512 GCA_045592265.1 Candidatus Fimisoma sp.
ATGGTGGGCTGACTTGGTGGGCTATAATTAAATACCTTGCACAAAGTGGTGGGCCGGTTTGGTGGTCCAGCATGGTGGGCTGAGATGGTGGGATTACCGTCCAGCATGAACTGAATAATGACTTGGAGGATATGATTTTCAGGCTCTATGCCAAATGTTGGGTGGAGCGAAAAGGAAAAAGATTTTAAGCACAGGTGGTATACATAAAATACCATCTGTGTTTTTTATACATACTTAAAAGAATTATTGACATATGTCATAAATGTGGTAAAATATATATGACATATGTCAGAAACGGAGGTGGCCATGCCTAGACCCAGAAAATGCAGGAAAGTATGCTGTTTGCCCGTATCTAAGGAATTTAGACCTGTGAAGGGTTGTGAAACGGATCCCGTAATAATGACTGTAGATGAATATGAAACCATACGCCTTATAGACAAGGAAAACTTTTCGCAAGAAGAATGCGGCATTTACATGGGTGTGGCGAGGACTACAGTTCAACAGATTTATGACAGTGCGAGAAAAAAGGTTGCAATTACCCTGGCTGAAGGACGTGCTCTTATAATTGAAGGTGGAGAATATATGCTTTGCAATGGAGAAGAAAAAACTTGCGGCTGCGGTGGATGCACCAAACATCGTTGCACATAGAAAGAATTGTAAAGGAGATGAGTATTGTGAGAATAGCAGTAACCTATGAAAATGGAGAAATTTTTCAGCATTTCGGACATACACAGCAGTTTAAGGTGTATGAAGTGGAAGATGGAAAAATAGTAAAGGAAGAGGTAGTTGATACCAATGGAAGCGGACATGGTGCCCTTGCCGGATTTCTCAAAGCCTATGGAATAGACGCGCTTATTTGCGGGGGAATCGGTGGTGGCGCACAGACAGCTCTTGCACAAGCAGGTATAAAACTTTACGGAGGGGTAACAGGTGAAGCTGACCTTGCGGTAAAGTCTTTACTCCAGGGTAAACTGGGATATGATCCTGATGTAAAGTGTAACCACCATGACCATGAACATGGAGATGGTGGTCACAGTTGTGGAAATCACGGATGCGGAAGCCACACATGCGATCATTGATATATGATTAGGTAATTTTAGACAATTAGATAAGGGATACTTATCAATAGTCAGTGAGAAAAAAGGGAAGAAACCGGCTGTTAATTCAAGGCAAGACCTGTAAATAATGGCCGGTACTTTTGTTTTTACATGAGGTGTGATACAATGGATAAAATGACTTGAGGATGGTGGATAATGGACAAGATAAAAGTTTTCAATCCGGACTTTCTTCAATTTAATATTGATTTTGGAGGCCTCTTACATGAAATAGTTCGCTGGGGTTTCGTATTCCTTGCAGTGTACATTCTTTTGCGTGCCATCAAATCACTTCTGAGAAGCAAGAATCCTGCCGAGGTTTGGGCATATATGCAAATTAAGACCTATAGAACCGATTCCCAAGGATATGCAGTAGATTATCAAGAAGTCAGTATGCCTATAACCCACTGGGAAAATGTTATAGGAAGAGCAAAAAGTTGTGATATATCTGTGGAGGATTCGACCCTTTCCAGGAATCACGGAATTCTGATGAGAGACACAAGAGGTGACTGGAAGTACAGAGATTTGGGTTCCAAAAACGGCACATACATTAATGAAAAAAAGGTGGCAAAGGGCAGACGGGGGCAGAAGGTAAAAAGTATCGAACAGATGAGTTCTGCTGTAAAATTGGAATACGGAGATGTTCTTCAGGCGGGAATGACGGAAATGAGACTTATTCCTATAAGCGTTGAAGAAAAGAACAATAATATCGCCATGCGCAGATCCGACACCCGGTTTATGTCTGCAGGCCCTTCCTTGGCAGCTTTGACTCTTTTTCAAATTCTGACAGGATTTCAGCTATGCTATGCCCTCGGAGGGGAATATTTTGATGAAGTATTCATTGCTATGGGCGGCCTGATAGGTATAATGTGGATATATGTGGCTATCATGAGAAGCTTTGGTAATACGGCTTTTGAGATAGAAACCATAGCATTCTTTTTGTCCACTTTAGGGTTGGCAGTAGTTGGTTCTTCTGCCCCGGAAAGCATGCTTAAGCAGGTCATATCGGTGGCAATAGGCGTGGTGCTGTTGTTTATAATGTGCGTAGTGCTCAGAAATCTAGAAAGGACAAAGGTACTTAGATGGTTGGTACTATTTTTTGCTGTAATATTGTTCATTGCCAACCTTGCTATAGGAACCTTTAGTTACGGAGCTCAAAACTGGCTGTCCATCGGAGGATTTTCTTTCCAGCCTTCCGAGTTTGTAAAGGTAGCTTTTATATGGATCGGAGCGGCAACTTTGGAAGAACTTTTCCAAAGAAAAAATCTTATTGTGTTCATGGTATTTTCCATATATTGCTTCGGTTGCCTTGGACTTATGGGTGACTTCGGCACAGCAATTATATTTTTTGTAACATTTTTGATTATGTCGTTTTTGCGGAGCGGAGACTTCTCAAAATTGTTTTTAATGGTGGGTGTTGCCGCAATAGGAGGCTTCATAATACTTCGCTTTAAACCTTACGTGGCCAACAGATTTGCATCGTGGGGACATGTGTGGGAACCGGAGATGATAAATGCAGCCGGTTATCAACAGACAAGAGCCATGAGTGCTGCCGCAAGCGGCGGATTGTCCGGGGTTGGAGCAGGTGAAGGGTGGTTGGAGACCGTACCTGCTGCAGATACAGACATGGTGTTTGGAATATTAATAGAAGAATGGGGTTTGATAATAGCGCTGTTGGCAGTGTTGTCTATCGTTACCCTTTCATTGTTTGCATACAAGTCCATTTTGGCAGGACGGTCTACTTTCTATACCATAGCATCTTGCGGTGCCATGTCTATGTTCATCTTTCAGACTATGCTTAACGTCTTTGGAAGCGTCGATTTGTTACCGTTTACGGGGGTTACTTTTCCCTTTGTATCCAACGGAGGAACCAGCATGACCGTATCATGGGCTTTGCTGGCTTTTCTCAAGGCAGCAGATACAAGAGAAAGGGCCAGCATTGCAGTTAAGGCAGGAGGTAAAGCATGAAGAAATTAGAAGGAAGGGCTTTATTGTGTCTGGCACTGGCAATAACTCTTATAGTAGGGCTGGGAATTTTCGTCGGCAGATTGGTGAGAGATGGGGAAGACTGGGCATCCTTTTATGCCAATACCCATGTTTACAAAGAAGGGCATCTTGCTGTAGGAACAGTGTATGACAGAAATGGTGTTTTGCTTCTTGAGAATACTTCTGAAACCACATATTACAGCGACGATGCCGGAATAAGGAGATCCACTCTTCATGTGGTGGGTGATCCGGCGCAGAACATTGCTACGGCTGTGAACTACGCTATGTCAGGTAAAATTATAGGATATAATTTCGTAACGGGAACAAAGGGAGTCCCTTTGTATTCTCAAAGGAAACTTAATCTCACCATTGATGCACATGTTTCCAAGGCGGCATATGATGCACTTGGATACAGAGATGGGTTTGTGGGAGTTTATAACTGGAAGACGGGAGAAATCTTGTGTATGGTAAGCAAACCATCCCTTGACCCTAGCGTCTCATACGATAGCGCAGAGGTAGAAGAAGGAGTATTCATCAACAAGGTTCTTTCGTCAACGGCCACACCGGGGTCAACATTTAAGCTGGTGACCACCGCAGCCGCCATAGAAAACATCCCGGATATAAACCAAAGAACCTTTACTTGCACCGGCAGTTATGAAATTGAGGGGGAAAAAATAACATGCCCTGAGGTCCACGGAACCATGGACTTTTACGGAATGCTTTCAAATTCCTGTAACTGCGCCTATGGGGCATTGACCATTGAGATGGGCGCAGATGTGATGAGTGAAATGACAGAAAGTTTGGGACTTACGGCTGCCTACAACATAGATGGAGTGGAGAACAAAGTGGGAACTTTCAACTTCGATACTTATAGTATAAACCTTGCCTGGGCAGGAATCGGACAGTTTGAAGA
The DNA here is from genome assembly GCA_045592265.1 of Candidatus Fimisoma sp. GTDB lineage: Bacteria > Bacillota > Clostridia > Peptostreptococcales > Anaerovoracaceae > Fimisoma. Next base: position 3,994 of record JAZNUK010000125.1, read on the forward strand.
TCAAATCAACCCTTTATCCATGATGGTCTATATGGGAGCTATCGCCGGAGATGGTATCGGAGCTGAGCCTCATTTGCTTACAAAAAGTTCTTCCAAGCAGGTAAAGTTACTTGAATCCGCAACAGCATTGCAGGTTAAGGAAATGATGAGAAATAACGTTATTGCCAATTACGGAGATAGTAATTATCCGGGACTTGAACTTCACGCCAAGTCGGGAACGGCTGAGGGAGCAAAAGGAGAAACACCGGATGCCTGGTTTTGCGGTTTTTCCGGTGAGTATGCTTTTGTTATATGTGTGGAAAACGGAGGTTATGGTTCTTCTGTGGCAGGGCCTGTGGCAAACAGGGTGTTGCAGGAGTTGCAGCAATAATATTTAAGAGTTTTGTAAGAAACTTATGGGCTTCTTTGTAAAAAAGGGGCCTTAATATTTTTACAGGGCGAAAGGAGTTCATTTCACATGGAAGCAATAAAAGAATACAACATAATGGTCTGTGATGATGACAAGGAAATAGCAGGTGCAATTGAAATATATCTTCGCAACGAAGGATATAGAGTATTTAAGGCTTTTGACGGCATAGAAGCATTGCAATTGGCACAGGCGGAAGAGTTGCACCTCATTATTATGGATGTGATGATGCCTCGAATGGATGGAATCCAAGCAACCATGAAGATAAGAGAGGACAAGAACATTCCTATTATAATGCTTTCTGCCAAATCAGAGGATTACGACAAGATAACGGGGCTCAATGTGGGAGCTGATGATTATGTGACCAAACCTTTTAATCCTCTTGAGTTGATTGCCAGGGTCAAGTCTCAACTACGCAGATATGTGAGTCTGGGAAGCTTGTCCGGCGGAGGAGAAGTGTCAGGAGTATATAAGTCAGGGGGACTGATTGTGGATGACAATCAGAAACAGGTAACATTGGACGGACAGCAGGTGATGGTAACGCCTATAGAATTTGGGATTTTGAAACTTCTGACAGAGAATGCAGGCCGGGTGTACAGCATAGAAAAGATATATGAAAATGTATGGAATGAACCTGCATATAGTCCTGAAAATACGGTAGCGGTACATATAAGGAGGATTCGAGAAAAAATTGAAATCGATCCGAAAAATCCGAGATATTTAAAGGTGGTGTGGGGAATTGGATATAAAATTGAGAAGATATAATGCCATGGGAAAATGTGCTTATGGTGTAACATGGTTTATAACCCTATGTATAATAAGTGCTACTCTGGTGGTTGCCACTGTTTTTGCGGCGCTTCAAGAAATGTACTGGATTAATAGTTATGGTTTGGAGGAAATACAATCATACTACGGGGGTCAAATAACAGACTTGGCCAGATATAACAGCCTGATGGATATAATGGGAATGGTTTTGGTTTTGGGGATGCTGTTGACATTGATTTTACTGGTGATTCTCACTATTATTACGGGGCGTTTCACTAAGGATGAAAAGGGACAGTATCATCTCAATTGGTGTGATGAAATATGGGCGGAAATACATATTGGATTGGTCATAGGCGGGGCTGTTATAGGAGTTATAATACTCAAAGAGTTGTATGGATGTTGGCTTCGTGGGATGTACCTGGGAGTATGGAAATGGTTTAATACGTATCAGGAATTGAGGATAGCGGAAGACACTCAGTTTATGCTTCTCATAGCAGGAACAGCATTGTGCTCTGCCGTTACACTGACTTCCCTTATGGCTCTGGTTAAGAAGATAAAAGCAAGAAGATTCTGGGAAACTTCTCTTATAGGAGGAATTGTAATAGCCATATATAGGGGATTTAAGAAGAACGACAAAACCATGTCCAAGATTATGATAGTTTTAATAGGTGGAGCAATTTTGTGTGCTACTTGGGTTGGCTTGCCTTTTGTCGTAGCAGGCATTATACTTTTGGTTCCAAAAGGTATCAGAAAGTATATGGAAATTAAAAAGGGCGTTGAGGAAGTTAAAAACGGCAACCTTTCCTATTGCATTCCTGTGGAACAGGACAGTAAAGGCATCAAAGGAGAACTTGACAGATTAGCATCGGATATTAACGATATATCCCGCGCATCTAACATTGCGGTACAAAATGAGTTGAAAAATCAAAGGCTTAAAACAGAACTTATCTCCAATGTTTCCCATGATTTGAAGACACCCCTTACATCGATGATTTCTTATATAGACCTGCTCAAAAAAGAGGGGACGGACAGTGAAAACGCTTCTGAGTATTTGGAAATCTTAGACAAGAAAACCCAGAGGCTAAAAGTGTTGACGGAAGATCTCTTTGAGGCTGCAAAGGCTTCCAGCGGTGCGATTCCTGTCAATGCGGAGCCAATAGATTTAGAGGCACTCATAACGCAAAGTCTCGTAGAAATGGAAGATCGCCTCTCGCAAAAAAATTTGGATATAAAAATAAGTAATAAGTGTAGCAGTACCAAGATTACTGCCGACGGACAGCTTATGTGGAGGGTCATTGAAAATCTGCTGGGAAATATATCAAAGTATGCTTTGAAAGGTAGCAGAGTTTACATAAATATGAGGGATCTGGAAACCCGAGGAGAAGAAAGAAATGACATGGTGGTTTTGGAAATAAAGAATATATCCGAGGATGCGCTTAACATTTCAGCAGATGAATTGACGGAAAGATTTAAAAGAGGAGACGAATCCCGCAACACAGAGGGGAGCGGACTTGGACTTGCCATCGCTAAAGATTTGGTAAAACTAATGAATGGAATCTTTGAAATCAATATAGACGGCGACTTGTTTAAGGTTACCGTAATGATGGAAAAGGTGAAATAAATCCCAAAACAAAATGAGGTGCCCGGCTGGAGGATTTCTCGCCGGGCACTTCTTTTATACTGATTCATGTCAATGTTTATGATGTGTTTATGGTTCGTACTCGAAGCAGTCCATAAACTTTAATTTGAATTGATTTATCCTGTGGAGGTGGTCAATTCTTTCTTTTGTTTGAAGATCGTCGATTTTCCCTGTTCTTATATATCTGTCAAGAACGGCATAGGTGAATCCCAGATTTTCTTCATCTGTTTTTGGCTGTAAACCGTCGATAGGCGTTTTGTCTACAAACATGTCAGGCAGACCCAGCTCTCTTCCTATAGCCTTTACCTCCTGAACGGTTAGTTTGCTCATAGGGCTGAAATCTCCGGCTCCATCTCCGTACCTGGTAGAATATCCTACCCAGTCTTCACTAAGGTTACAAGTGTTGGCAACACGACCGTTAAGGGATTGAGAAACCGCATAAGTAGCAGTCATCCTCAGCCGTGGTGGTAAATTAGTTATTGTTTGGGCAGAGACCTCAGGGAGCTGTTCTTCCAGCTCACGTACCAATCCGTCAAAACAACTGCCGATATTTATTTCAAAAGATTTGATTCCTAAATGATCAATGAGAGCCTTTGAAACGTCTATATCAAACTGTTGTCCCTTTGGTAGCATAACCCCTATTACCCTGTCTTTGCCAAGGGCCTCTACGCACAGTGCCGCCACCACCGAGCTGTCTTTTCCTCCCGATATTGCTACAATGGCATTGCAGCCCGGACCGTTTTTTTCAAACCAATCTCTTATCCAAAGCACTATATCTTCTTTAACTTTTCTTGCATTAAATTCCATAAAGCATACTCCTCCTCATATCTGTATTATAACCTATTTTTGGCTAAAGACAACAACGAAGAACGCAAAGGTGCAAATTAAAGTAAGGGGACGTGCCAAGTTCAAACACCTTGCGGAAAAGGATAATTTGTTGTATAATATAACACATAAATTTGCCACAGGCAGTTAGAAGGGTAAACATGAAAGATATATATATAAAAGATTTGAGAAAAGATATGGAAGTCACTGATTTCTTTATGGCAAAGACAGCTGCAATAAAGGTGGGGTCCAACGGAAAGCAGTATCTTGATGTTATGCTGGGAGATAAAACCGGCGAGGTTTCCGGGAAGAAATGGGATGTAAGTGACAGTGAATACGAGGCGCTGGCAGACATAAAGGACAAGGACATTGTAAAAATCAAAGGGATCGTTGTAGAGTGGGCAGGCCAGTTACAGCTTCGAGTTCAAAGAATAAGAAAGGCAGATGAAGCAGATGCACAGGAGATGCGCGACTTTGTAAAAGCAGCACCGGAAGACACATCGGAAATGTATCGGTTTATATATTCCACCGCATCGAATATGGAAGACGAACATTTGAAGGCATTGTGTCTAAAGGTACTTGAAGAAAACGAAGAAAAGCTCATGTATTATCCTGCCGCCCAGAAGAATCACCATGCACAGCTTGGCGGACTGCTCTATCACATGAAGCGAATGCTTATGACCGGCGAAAGAGTGTGCCAGGTATACACAAATTTGAAGAAAGATTGGGTCCTTGCGGGAGTTATACTTCATGACATGGAAAAACTCAACGAGATTCTTTCCGAGGAAGACGGCATTGCTACCGGCTATTCTTTTGAAGGGCAAATGCTGGGACACATTATCCAAGGTGTTAAGGCTCTTGATAGGCTAACTCAGGAATTGAATTTTCCAAAGGAAAAGGCAATAATGCTGGAACATATGATTTTAACCCACCATTATGAGCCGGAGTTTGGAAGCCCTAAGAAGCCTCTCTTCCCTGAGGCAGAGGTGCTCCACTATTTGGACATTCTGGATGCCAGAATGTTTGATATGCAATATGCCCTTGAATCTACGGAACCGGGAAGTTTCAGTGACAGAATATGGACATTGGATAACAGAAAATTATATAAACCAAGTGAAGGAGAATAAACTCAATGTTAGTAAAATTACCTAAAGATGTAGGAAGAATAATGGCTAAATTAAGCGAAGGAGGCTTTGATGCCTATGTGGTAGGAAATTGTGTCAGAGAATCAATCATGGGGAAAAAGCCTTTTGCCTGGGACTTATCTACCAATGCCACATTAGCGCAGATGAAAGAAGTTTTTCCTGAGGCACAAGTTCTCAGCGAAAAGTTCGGGGTTATAAGATTGGAGTACATCGAAGAGGTTGTTGACAATGCCGGCAATGTAGTTGGAGAAACGGGAATTATTGCCGATGTGGGCACTTACCGCAGTGAGAAAAACTTTGTCGACGGAAGACCTGCAGATGTTGAATTTGTATCGACCATAGAAGAAGATTTAAAGCGCATGGACTTTACCGTAAATGCTATAGCAGATAGCCAGCAAAGGTATGTTGATATGTTTGACGGCAGAGAAGATTTGCGCAAGAGATTGATAAAGACTGTTGGCGATGCGGAAGAAAGATTCAAAGAAGATCCGATAAGAATGTTGAGAGCCATCAGAATTGCGGCAGAAATGGATTTTGACTTACATAAGAGTGTTTATGAGGCCATATTGGCAAACAGTCAGCTGTTGGAAAAGGTAAAGCCGGGGAAAATCAGAGACGAATTTACACTGCTCATTACCGCTGCTCACGCTGGCAAAGGTTTAAAAATGCTTATGAACATGGGGTTGCTGTGGGTGATTCTAGGCCGTGATCTGGCAGGACGTTTAACAGGCAGAGAAAAGTCTGATTTACAGGCTTTAAGCGACGGAATTGATAAGAGCCAGCAAGTGGAAGAGAGAAGACTGGGCCTTTTCTATAGCTGTATAGGAAAGAAAAAAATTCTTCCTGTGATAGAAAAGTTTAATTACGATGAAACAACCAACCAATTGTTGGTAGATGCAGCCAGTGATCTGCCTAAGTTTTATTTTACCAACAATAAGACTGCCCTGAAGAAATTCCTTAGCGAAAGAGGATGGGAAAGATACAGATACATAGAAAATCTGGAAAAAGCACAGAGAATTGTTTTTGGCTATGACTCGGAAACCAAGATAAAGAGCAAGATGTATTTGCTTGACGAGATAAAGAGTAAGAGTGAAGCTGTTTTTGTAGAAGATTTACTCATAGACGCCAATGATTTGGTTGAGGCAGGCATATGCGAACCTGAGAAGGCGGATAAAATCTTGTCCATGTTATTGGAAGAAGTACACACCCACCCTCTTAAAAATAATCGCAGTCAGCTGATGAAACTTGCAAAGACATATAGCAAGAATAAGCTTGCAGCAGCGCTGAGAGGAATCAACTGGTCTAAGTAGAATCGCTATGTAAGGCTTGATTTTGGGGAAATCAGTTAGGAAAAAGGATGAAGGATAGTTTTTTCGAAGACAAAGATGAAAACATAACAAAGATAAGCCAGGTCACCCCGGAGGTGACCTTGTTTTTACGCAATTTAGGTTTTTCCAACTACTATATAATCAAGATATTCTCTTTGGTGGGGGATGCGGCCATAGGTCTAACCGAGGACAACCCTTATTGGCTTCTTGAAGAATTTCCTTCTATGAAGTTTGCCAAAGTAGATGAGGTTGCAGCAATTATGGGAGTGGAGAAAGATGGCTTTCATAGGATAGAAGCTGCCATAAATCACGGTCTTGCCGGTTATGTAAGCAAGGGACACATTTTTGTGCCGGCCAGGGAGTTTTGCAGACAGATGGGAGATTTTCTTGATTTGAGCAGCGAGGCTGTAGAAGATGTGATGGAAGACATGGCCCTGTCAGGAGAGCTGCAACTATCGGTTTTGGAAGGCAGAGAGGTTTTGTATTATTACGGGTACTACAAGGCCGAATGCCTGGTTGTAAGCAAGATTACGCAGATGGCAGAAGAAAAGCCCAAGAGTATTGCAGTGGACATAGAGGGTGTAATAAGAAAGGCTGAAGCCAACGGAGGACCGGTTCTTTCAACCCAACAAAGAGATGCGGTGAAAAAAACTCTGGAACACAGTGTAGCCATAATAACGGGAGGTCCCGGTACAGGTAAAACCACCATTTTGAATGTGCTCATAAAGGTTATGGAAGATGCCGGCCTTAAGGTGGCAGTAGCGGCGCCTACAGGGCGCGCTGCAAAGAGAATAACCCAGACTAGCGGAAAGCTAGCCACCACTGTTCACCGTCTCCTGGATTATTATTATGATGAGGAATCCGGACGGATGGCTTTTGGGAGAAATGAAGCCAATCCTCTTGACTTTGATGGGGTGATAATTGACGAAGCATCTATGATGGATTTGCTCCTTACCGGAGCGTTGTGTAAGGCCCTGAAAAAAGACAGCCGCCTCATATTTACAGGGGATGCAAGCCAATTACCGTCGGTAGGTGCAGGAAATGTTCTTGGGGATTTAATAAGCAGTGGATGTGTTCATACATGTAGGCTTACGGAGATTTTCAGGCAGTCCGCTGAGAGCAAAATAATCCTTAACGCTCATAGAATAAACAGAGGAGAATATCCGGAATATGGGGAAGACTTTCTTTTGGTAAAGAAAGAAAAACAGCAGGACATACTGGATGAAATTACTGAGATTGCAATGAAGTGGCCTGCTCATAAGATTCAGGTTCTCACGCCTGTAAAAAAGGGAATTATCGGAAGTCACAACATGAATGGCCATTTACAGAAGATTTTTAATCCGCAAGATGATGCCAAAGAGGAAATAACTTTTGGCAACATGGTGTTCAGACAAGGGGACAGGGTTATGCAGATAAAAAACAATTATAGGCAGGAGTTTCGCAGGGCTGACGGAAGCTGGGGAAAGGGAGTATTTAACGGAGAGACCGGAGTGATTGTGGCAGTTCATAAAGAGGACAAGAAGCTGACCGTATGCTATGATGACGAAAGGTGGGTGGAATATCCCTATGTTCAACTTGACGAGCTTGAACTGGCATATGCCGTTACGGTTCACAAAAGCCAGGGAAGTGAATTTCCTATAGTCATAATGCCGATGAGTTGGTTTCCACCGGCACTGGCTACCAGAAATTTGATATATACTGCAATTACCAGAGGAAAAGAAAAAGTTATTATTGTTGGAAAGCAAGAATATATGAATGCTATGGTGGATAACAATGAAGAGGGGAAAAGGAATTCAGGGTTAAAAGCCAGATTGGAAGGAATTTATCAGGGGATATTGTTTTGAGAATGATGGAGAAATGGGCGGATTTACTGTTTCCACCCGCCTTATATTGTGATTGTTGCGGCAAATATATAGACAAAACGAGGACATACAGTCTGTGTGACCATTGTATACGGCGGATGAATTTTAGTGCCACTGACTTATCACAAGAGGAAAACATGGATTGTTTTAAACATGCTATTGGAGTTATGGGATATGGATTGTACGAAAAGCAGCTTATACTCTCCCTAAAATACGGAGGCAAAACATATTTGGCTCGTACAATGGCGGATATAATTTATGATTCCATGGCGGAAGCTTTTTTCGTCAAGGGAGAAAAGTGGTGTTTTAAGAGTGAACTGATTATTCCGGTGCCCATTCATCCCCGACGGCTGAAAGAAAGAGGATTTAACCAAAGTGAAAAAATAGGTTTTTATCTAGGGAAAAAGCTGGGAGTAGGAGTTCTTGGAGATGCTTTACTTCGTGTAAAAAATACTGAGGCGCAGAGGTCCTTGTCCCCTCAAGATAGAAAGGTTAATTTGGAGAGAGCTTTCTGCATAAATGAGAGGAAAAAGAGCCTTGTGGAGGGGAAACGAGTATTGCTGATAGACGATATATACACGACAGGCGCAACAGCTTCCCGTTGCGGGGAGATACTCAAGGGGGCAGGCGCATCGGAAGTAGACTTTATAGCTTTTTCCTCTGCCAAAAATAAACATCATGAATTTTATGCTTGCAAAGACTGATACAAATGATAAAATATATGATGTTGCTTAGGTCTGTGGTTGAAAGTCCAAGCCAGGTACGGGCAAAAGGACCCACGTAAGCTGCCGCGCAGAAGATTCGGGCAGTGATCATGGCGTACCTTAGAAGTAAGTCCTCCGCAAAGCGGGTAAAGGCAGGTGTGGGGTCAAAGATCAGGTCAGCTAAGCAACTTTTAGCAAAGCAACCCTTTAACGAAGAGATATTTTAATGAAGTAACATTTTTACAAAAAGCTTTTTCTTTTGGTTGCAAGTATGATATAATAAATAAAAAGCACAGGAGGTCACCACTATGAAGATAATCGTAACAGGCAAGAATATTAGTGTGAGTGAAAAAATCCAAACAGCCATCGAAAAAAAGTTTGACAAATTTGATAAGTATTTTACCGATGACGTGAAGGCTAGCATCGTAATCCATCCTGAAAAAGCTAAGGTTAAGATGGAAGCCACTATTGTGGCCAAAGGAACTATTTTCAGAGCTGAAAATGTTTCTCAAGATGTGTTTGACTGTATAGACATTGTAGCGGAAAAGCTGTCAACTCAGGTTTCCAAATACAAGGGCAAGATGATTAAGAAGAACAAATCCAACGAATCTGTAAGATTTGAGATGATTCCTGAGATTGAAATTCAGGATGAAGGACAGGTTGTTAAGACCAAAAAGTTCCAGCTTACACCTATGACGGTGGAAGAAGCAGTTTTGCAGATGGACTTGTTACAACATGATTTCTTTGTATTCTTAAATGTTGAAACAGACAATGTAGCAGTGGTTTATGTAAGATCAGATGGAGACTACGGAGTATTAGACACAACATATTAATCAGCGATTTAG
>JAZNUK010000126.1:0-9457 GCA_045592265.1 Candidatus Fimisoma sp.
AAAGAGAGATACCTGTATATCTTTTTACGGGATTTTTAGATGCAGGAAAAACTACTTTTATACAGGAGACTTTGGAGGACCCTCAGTTTAATAGCGGAGAAAAAACACTGGTTTTACTTTGCGAAGAAGGAGAAAGAGAACTTGAGCCGGCAAATTTTTCGGCTTCTGACGTTACAGTTGTTACTTTGGAAGATGAAGAAGAGTTGACGGAAGAATATTTGAAGAGATTGGAAAGTGAAGTAAGCTTTGAAAGGGTTGTGGTAGAGTATAACGGAATGTGGCTTTTAGATAACTTTTACAATGCTATTCCCGAAAACTGGAGAGTATACCAAGAGATGGCATTTGTCGATGCCAAGACCTTCATCACTTACAACAACAATATGAGAAATCTCACCGTAGACAAGATGAAATCTCCGGAGGCAATCATATTTAAAAACTTTGAAAAAACTATGGACAAGATGGAATATCACAAGATAGTGAGGGTCATAAACCGTCGATGCCAAATTATTTATGAATACGACAAAGACAATATTGAGTTTGATAATATAGAAGATCCTTTGCCATACGACATAGAGGCTGACTACATTGAAATTAAAGATCAGGATTATGCCATATGGTATACCGATATGAACGAAGAGAAAGAAAAGTATTACGGTAAAACCATGAAGATAAAAGGAAGAACACTTTTGGGCGGGGGTCTTGATGAAGATGAATTTGTCATAGGCAGACATATTATGACTTGCTGCATAGAAGATATACAGTTTGGAGGACTTGTGGCAAAATACCATAATTCATGTGAACTTGAACATGGAGGATGGGCGGTCATGACTGCCAAAGTAGAAAAGGAATTCAACAAAATGTATCAAAGCGAAGGTCCTGTTTTTCATGTGACAGAAGTGATAAAGGTAGAAGCACCGGAAGAAGAAGTTGCAACATTCTACTAATTGAGCGAATAAATATATGTGAAAATATATGTTTGGAGGAAGATTATGAGAAAAACAAAAATTGTTTGTACACTTGGCCCTGCATCCTCTGATGAAAAAACCATGGAGGCTATGCTGAGGGCCGGGATGAATGTAGTTCGCCTTAACTTTTCACACGGAACTCATGAGGAACACGGTAAAACCATTGACAAATTTCGCAAAGTAAGGGATTCTCTCGGTTATTCGGCGGCGGTGTTGCTAGACACGAAGGGCCCGGAAATACGGACGGGAAACTTCATCAACGGGGAGGAGATACTTGAAAACGGGCAAGAGTTTATTCTCACCGTTGAACCTTTTGAGGGAACTAAGGAGAAAGTATCGGTGACTTATAAAAATTTACCAAAGGAAGTCAAAGCAGGAAATTTAGTTTTGATAAACGATGGGAAAATAGTTATAAAAGTTACCGGCACTACGGAAAAAGAGGTTAAAGGCACAGTGGTGCATGGGGGAAAAATAAGCAACCACAAGGGCATCAATCTGCCAAATGTTAATTTGAACATGGAGTTTATAAGTCCGCAGGACAAAGCAGATATTTTGTTTGGCATAGAAAAAGATGTGGACTATATTGCAGCTTCCTTTGTCAGAAGTGCTGATGATGTTTTAAAAGTGAGAAAATTGCTTGATGAAAACGGAGGAGAAGAGATAAAGGTAATAGCCAAGATAGAGAGCACGCAGGGCATAGATAATTTTGAAGAAATTCTCGAAGCGGCTGACGGAATAATGGTGGCTAGAGGAGACATGGGTGTAGAAGTGGCTTACGAAAAGTTGCCGGGTATCCAGAAGCGTTTTATAAGAAGATGTGTTCAATCAGGTAAAATTGCCATCACTGCTACTCAGATGCTGGAATCAATGATATCCAGTCCCATTCCAACACGGGCTGAAATAACGGATGTTGCCAATGCTGTTTTTGACGGCACATCGGCGGTGATGCTTTCGGGAGAGACTGCAGTAGGAAAGTATCCGGTGGAAGCAGTAGAGAATATGGCAAAGATTGCTCAGCAGGCAGAGGAAGACCAGCCAAAGGTTTCCGGCAAGAATATGGTATGGCACGAAATGGATCGTTACGATGTTACCAACGCCGTAGGTCATGCGGTTTGTACACTGGCAAAGGATATAGATGCAGCTGCAATAATGGCCATAACAAAAACCGGATATACGGCGGGAAGAATGGCTAAATTCAGGCCTGAAACTATGATAATAGGAGCCACCCCTTACAGTAAAACTTATCATCAGTTGGCATTGATATGGGGCGTGAGACCTTTGATGACGGACTATAGATATGAGGTAGAAGTTCTGTTCAGACACTGCGCCATAAAAGCTATAAAGGAAAACCTCATAAAAGACGGCGATAACATAGTTATAAGTGCCGGGGTACCGGTAGACGTGCCGGGAAATACCAACACCATAAGAGTAATTGAGGCAACGGAAGAAATATAGAACACTCGCACTTCTTCAGCAACCTAAAACTACAAATATGCGATTTTCGGTTGCCGAAAAGGGATGATTAAGCTCTAAATTAACCTATTGCTATGGGAATTTGCGTGATTTGGCGTAAAAAAGCATGCTTTTTAGCCGTTTAAGCTACGTTTTTGTATAAAAATCATACATTATTGGTTTTTGCGGCAACCTAAAATTATAAATATTGAAGTTTCGGTTGCTGCGAGGCTACATGGAAATGTAGATATTGAATTCTCGGTTGTTGTGAAGACGGTATGAACTATATATACGATTTTAGGTTGGACAGTGGTAAAAGTGAAAATAAAAAGGAGACTTATAGGAAGACTTAGGGCTATAGGACAAAAAGGAAACATTAGTCCAAGCATTTATAAAACCCCTTCGTATCTATTTGATACGGAGGGGTTTGTGTTTCATTGCCTAATGTTTAATGCGAAGCATCTAGTCTTCCATTGCAGGCTCTGCAGCTTCAGCAGGAGCAACCTGAACTTTTTCATCCAGAAGTTTTTCATATTCAGCAAAAATTGCATCTCTGATTTTATTGCGTGTTTCAGATGTAATTGGATGCGCAATATCTCTGAAATCTCCTTCATTCATTTTGCGGCTTGGCATTGCCACAAAGAGGCCATTCTGTCCGTCTATGATTTTGATGTCGTGAACTACGAACTCGTCATCAAAGGTAATGGATACTACAGCTTTCATCTTGCCTTCTTCAGCCACTTTTCTAATTCTTACGTCAGTAATATTCATATTTATTTCCACCTTTCTTACACTTCCCCTATGAGGCAACTTTAATATACCTATAAGTATACAATATATGACAGAATTTGGCAATGTTTTTTTGATTTTGCCCAAAATGGACTTTTTCCTTGAAAGAAAGTATTTTTTCTTGCTGTAAGTTCCTTTTTCATTTGACCGAAGGTCGTTATCACTATCATTTGTAAAGCCAGCATCTGGTTATAAAATAAGGCGGACTGGATAATATTTATAATAGATGATTAATATGCGCTTTATTAATTTAATGATTTCTTTATTTCTTTAAAAAATTTAACAAATATAGGAGCTTTTTTACTGATAGTATGCTATAATAGGGGCGTCAATTACAGATATTTTGGAGGCATTTAAGAGGATGATTAATTTATCAGACTATAGAACAATACATTGTATCGGAATCGGAGGAATCGGATTGTCGGCAATAGCTGAAATTCTCTTGTCAAGAGGATATAACGTTACAGGTTCCGATATGAAAGAATCAGACATTACCACTAATCTTGCTGCCAAAGGCGCAAGGATTTTTATTGGTCATAGGGCGGAAAATGTGACAAATGCAGATTTAATTGTATACTCTGCAGCAGTGGGGAATGATAATCCTGAACTTATGGAAGCTGCACGGAATAACATTCCCGCGATATCAAGGGCGCAGATGTTGGGAACTCTAATGGAAGAGTATGAAAACAGCATTGCCATTTCCGGAACTCACGGCAAGACTACCACTACATCGATGGTATCTCTGATTTTGGACAGGGCGAAGGTGGAGCCAACTATTTTGGTAGGCGGTAATCTTTCGGAAATAGGTGGCAATGTAAAGGTGGGACACAGCCAGTATTTCGTAACGGAGGCTTGCGAGTACATGGATAGTTTCCTCAGTTTAAGACCAAGAATTGAAGTTATCCTTAACATAGATTCAGACCATTTGGATTACTTTAAAGACATAGATCACATTGTAAGTTCTTTTGACAAGTTTGCAGGACTGGTGCCTGCAGGAGGAATGATTGTGGCATACGATGCCAATCCATTTGTCAATAAAGTTATAAGAAATCTGGACAACGTGGTGACTTTCGGACTGAATGAGACATGCAGTTATCGTGGAGGGGACATTCTCTTTAACGAGAACGGAATGCCTTCATTTACCGTATATAAGGAGGGTGAACCCCTTGAAACAGTTCAGCTTTCAGTTCCCGGAGAACACAATATTCTCAATGCGCTTGCAGCCTTTGCATGTTGTCATTCCCTAGGTATAGACCAGCAAATCATAAAAGAAACGCTGGCTGATTATCACGGAACACAGAGACGTTTTGATATTGTGGGAACAACTTCAAAAGGTGTAAAGATAGTGGACGATTATGCACATCACCCTACGGAAATAAAAGCAACTTTGAGCGCTTGTCAAAATGTGCCTCACAACAACTTGTGGTGTTTGTTCCAGCCACACACATATACCAGGACAGTGGCTCTCTTTGACGAGTTCGCAGAGGCTTTTGAAAAAGCGGACAAACTTATTCTTGCTGAAATATATGCGGCAAGAGAAAAGAATATATATAAAATTTCTTCGGCCCAGCTTGCAGAGAAGATAAAAGAAGCTTATCCGCAGAAGGAAGTGTTGTTTATTGAAGATTTCGGTCAGATGGCACAGTATGTTGCGGAAAATGCTCAACCGGGGGATTTGGTTCTTACCATGGGAGCCGGAGACATTTACAAGGTTGGGGAAATGATATTGGCTGAGTAAAAAGTATTTATCCAAGACGGAGGTAAGAATGTTTTTAGAAGAGATGGAAAAAAAGAGAAAAGACAGACTGGCCATTATATGTAAGCATATGGAAAATGGTGTGAAGTTTGTGGATGAATATACCGCATATATAGATTCTACCGTCGTTATAGGCAGTGGGACATTGATAGGTCCGTGTGTTACCATTGAAGGAGAAAGTGTCATAGGTGAGGACTGTGTCATAGGGCAAAATACGGTAATAACCAATTCTAAAATTGATGATAAAGTGGAGATTAAAAGCTCCGTAATTACAGACAGTTCTGTGGGAAGCGGTACGAAAGTGGGACCTTTTGCTTATCTGAGACCAAACAGCCATGTTGGTAAGGATTGCAAAGTCGGTGATTTCGTAGAGGTGAAGAACTCCACCATGGGAGACGGGGCTAAAGCTTCGCATCTCACTTATATCGGCGACTCGGATGTGGGAGCCAATGTTAATTTGGGCTGCGGCGTTGTCTTTGTTAATTATGACGGAACCAACAAGTTCCGCTCAGTGATTGAAGACGGAGCGTTTATAGGGTGCAACAGCAATCTGGTTTCACCTGTAAAGGTAGGTAAAGGAGCCTATGTAGCGGCAGGAAGTACAGTTACCGAAGATGTGGAGGAAGACACATTGTATATAGCCCGTGCCAAGGGTACGAAAAAACCGGGCTGGGTTTCACAAAAAGGTATTTTAAAAAAGAAAAAGAAGTAAGAAAACAAAGGATTAAGAAGGCGAGGTAAAAAAAGTGAGAAGCGGAGTATTTGCTGACTACAAAATTTTTGCAGGAAATTCCCATATTGAATTGGCAACAGAAATTGCAGGCATTATGGGAAAGCCACTGGGAAGAGCTACGGTTACAAAATTCAGTGACGGAGAAATTTCTGTGAACATCTGGGAAACGGTAAGAGGATTGGATGTATATATTATCCAGTCAACTTGTAATCCGGTAAATGATAACCTGATGGAATTATTGATTATGATAGATGCAATGAAGAGAGCATCTGCAGGAAGAATCAATGCGGTAATTCCTTATTACGGTTATGCAAGACAAGACAGAAAAGCAAAAGCAAGAGATCCGATTACAGCTAAGCTTGTGGCGGACCTTATTATGGCAGCGGGAGCAGACCGTGTTGTAACTATGGATTTACATGCCAACCAGATTCAAGGATATTTCGATATTCCTGTGGACCATCTTGTGGGAATGCCTATTATCGCCAAATATTTTAAAGAGACTCACATGGAAGATTTGGTAGTTGTTTCACCTGACCACGGTAGTGTAACAAGAGCAAGAAATCTGGCTCAATACCTTAATTGTCCAATTGCAATCATAGATAAGAGAAGACCTGAACCTAACAAGAGCGAGATCATGAACATCATCGGTAATATCGAAGGAAAGAACTGTATCATTATTGACGATATGATAGATACGGCAGGAACCATTTGCAATGCTGCAAATGCTATTAAGAGTTTAGGTGCAAAATCAGTGCGCGCAGCTGCTACCCATCCTGTATTGTCAGGACCTGCAGTAGAGAGATTGGCAGATTCCGCTATAGAAGAACTGGTACTTCTTAATACGGTTCCTCTTGCAGAAGAAAAGAAACTTGAAAAAATGACATTCCTGTCAGTAGCACCTCTTTTTGCAGAGGCCATTACAAGAGTATTTACCAACGGATCAATCAGCGTTCTCTTTGATTAGTCAAAAGTTTAAGCATAAGCGGTGATTCCGGTAATGATATTGAGAAAGGGAAGAGTATGTACATAATTGTAGGCCTTGGAAATCCGGGGAAAAAATACGAGAATACTCGTCATAACATGGGGTTTCTTGCCGTTGACCGCTTGGCTGAAAAATACGATATAACGGTTAATAAGTTGAAATTTAAATCTTTGGTCGGCGAAGGAAGAATCGCCGGCCAAAGAGTTTTATTGGTCAAACCTCAGACATATATGAATCTTAGCGGTGAAGCGGTAAGGCAGGCCATGGATTTTTATAAAATTGACTCTGAGAATCTTATTGTTATATATGATGACATTGATATTCCTACGGGAACTTTCCGAATCAGAAAGAAAGGAAGTTCCGGCACTCATAACGGTATGAGGAATATTCTGTATCATATACAGACTGAAGATTTTCCAAGGATAAGAGTTGGCATAGGCTCAGGGAAAAAAGAAAATCTTATCAATTATGTTACAGGCGGAGTAAGTAAAGAAGAAGTTAAACTCTTGGAAGAATCCATTGTAAAGGCGGCAGACAGTGCGGCCTGCATAGTGGAAAAGGGTATAGAAAAGGCCATGAACGAGTATAATATAAGACCGAAAAAAGAAAAGCCGCCTAAAGAGTCAGAGCCTCAAAAAAATGAAAATAAGGCGGAAGAGGAAGTAAAGAATGATTAACGTTTCGGGGGTTTCAGAGGCCCGCGTTGCTCCTGTGGCAGCTTATTTTTCAAAGGAAGAAAGTCAAAGCATAATCATAGTGCCTTCCTATGTGAGGGCTCAAAGATTGGCAGGCGATCTTTCTTTTTTTATGAAAGATAAAACAATCCTTGTAATGCCGGAGGAGGAACAGGTTTTTCTCAGGTATGAAGCCAAAAACCATGAACAACAAATTGAACGAATGAAAGCCCTTAAGGCATTGCGCACAGGAACCCCTGTAGTGGTAATAGCCCCGGTTTCTGCTGCCGTTAAGAGAATAAGCCCCCACAAAGTATTTGAAGAAAAGGTTGTAAAGCTGGTGTTGGGGGAAGAAACGGACATAACTCTGTTGCGACAGAATTTGGATGCCATGGGGTATGAGTACACGGAGATGGTGGAAAGTCCGGGACAATTCAGCATAAGAGGGGGAATAGTGGACATATTTACCCCTGATGGCAATTATCCATACAGAGTGGAACTTTTCGGCAGCGAGGTAGACTCCATAAGGAGTTTTAACGTTGAAAGTCAACGTTCTATAGAGAATTTAAAGTATATACAGATTTATCCTGCAAAGCAAATTATTACCGGTGAAGATGTAGTCAATAATGCTTTGAATGAAATAAGATTTCAATATGATAAACAGTCCAAGATTCTTTCAAAGAAAGACTTGAAGGCCGCCCAAAGGCTGACAGAGGTCAAGGAGCAGATTTGCGAACATATTGAAAATATCGGAAGCCTTCAGTTTTTGGAAAATTATCTCCACTATTTCTATAGTGAAACAGAATTTTTATGGGATTACATGGAAGCCGGAAGTGTAATGATAGATAATCCGGAGCGTGTGTTTGAACTTCTTGAGTTGCGGGAGAGAGAACTGAAAGAAGATTTTAAGGTTCTCCTTGAAAGAGGGGAAGCGGTTCCTAAGGATGTTGAGCTTATAACCGGGTTTAAAGATTTAAGAAGGGTACTGGAAAGAAAGAACACGGTTATTTTTACCCCTTTTGCCAAAAGAATAAAAGGCGTGGAAAGTTTTGATGAAATTCATAACGTAAACAGTCGACAAATGATAAATTTTGCCGGCAATTTGACGTTGTTGGAAACAGAATTAAAAACATATGCAAAAAAGGGTTATGTGATAACCGTAGTAGCTGAGTCGCAAGGGCGTCTTTCAAATTTACGTGAATTTGTCGATCGGATGAATCTGGGGGTGTCTGTTGCTTTTGAGCAGGGAACTCTAAGTGAAGGTATGGATTTCCCTGAAGAAAAACGCTGCTGGATAAGTGAGAATGATATCTTCCAGCATAAGAAAAAAGGTAAGAGAAAAAAAGCCTTTAAGGACAAGGGACAGAAAATACGATCTTTTTCCGATATAAAAAACGGGGATTATGTAGTACACGAAAACCACGGAATAGGTAAATTTACAGGTGTTCAGCAGTTAAAGGTTCAAGGAGAGAAGAAAGATTACATTACAATCAAGTATGCAGGTAACGATGTGCTGTATGTTCCTGTAGAACAGATGTCTCTGGTTCAGAAGTATATCGGAGGAGACAGCAATGCACCGAAGATAAACAGGCTGTCAGGAGGCGAATGGAAGGCTACAAAGGCTAGAGCCAAGGCGGCAATTGCGGTGCTTGCAAAGGATTTGATAGAATTATACGCCAGTAGAAAGATGGAGAAAGGTCACGCCTTTGGAAAGGACACAGTGTGGCAGAAGGATTTTGAAGACTCATTTCCTTTTGAAGAAACCGGCGATCAGCTTCGGGCATCTGAAGAGATAAAAGCTGACATGGAGAAGCCGTTTCCTATGGATAGATTGCTATGCGGTGACGTTGGATTCGGCAAGACGGAAGTTGCAGCAAGAGCGGTATTTAAGTGCCTTGCGGAGGGAAAACAGGCGGCAATACTGGTTCCCACAACCATTCTTGCCAACCAGCATTTTTATACTCTAAAAGAAAGATTTGCCAATTTCCCTTTTAAAGTGGAGATGCTGTCCAGATTCAGGAGTGACAGTCAGCAACGGAAGATTATGGAGGAGTTGAAAAAAGGACAGATTGATTTGGTCATAGGAACTCACAGGCTTCTGTCAAA
>JAZNUK010000127.1:0-6322 GCA_045592265.1 Candidatus Fimisoma sp.
GCTACGATCCGACTTTAAAAGAGCAGGTAAGCGAGATCATTGCCAAAGTAGGATTGACGGAATTTTCCGGAACCAAGTGTTCAAAACTTTCAGGAGGACAGAAACAGAGAGTTGCCATAGCCAGAGCCTTGGCAAAAGAGACTCCAATTATAGTTGCTGACGAACCTACAGGAAATCTGGACAGTCAATCTGCCGAGGAGGTAATGAAGATTCTCAGCAATATTGCAAAAGATAAATTGGTAATAATAGTTACCCACAACTTGGAACAAGTCGAAAAGTACGCCACCAGACTCATCAAGATGCACGACGGAAAGGTTCTGGAGGATAAAGTGCTCTGCAGTGTAGGGGAAGATAAAGGAGATTTTGCCAGAGAGTTTAAAGACATTACCATATCCAACCGATTATTGCTTGGGGCGAGGAATGCCTTTAACATACCCACAAAGCTCCTTCTCATATTTACCGTATTTCTGTTTATAGTATTTGCGGTGGCAGGGACATATTCCTCCTTTCAAAAACAGGCATACGACGAATCTGTTTTCGGGTGGAATAACTTTTTCAACGACACCTCAGATGAAAGGATAATAATAAATAAACCTGATAAAAGCCCTATAACCGAGGAAGAATTTATTGCTTTAGAATCTACTGAAAATGTAGACAGAGTGGTTAAGGATGATATATTTATCGACTATAGTAACAGCATTTCCGATGAAGAATACTGGTATAATTTTTACGGCAACTTTTCGCCATTAAAGGATTTTGAAGGGGAGATATCTATTGGCAGAATGCCGGAGGCTCCTTATGAGATTCTTGTGGAAGGCAGCAAAAATGATTACTACATAAGCCAAGATCCTGAAGAAATTCTTGAGAGCACCTTTTATCTCGAATCCTACGATTACAAGGGAGAACGAGATATGGCAACAGCAATCAAGATAGTTGGGATAGTAATAAGTGAAGATGACAGCACCTGGTATAACAAATTCTATGTGGGAGATGAAGTTTTTGAAGCTCTCCGCCATGAAGTGGACATGGAAAACAGTGAGGTAACTTCACTGTTTGAAGGAAACAAATATCCTTCCTACTTGGGAGAGCCTTTCTTTCAGATTATACCAAGTGACAATGTGCCACAGGGGAAAGCCTATGTCAGCAGCGACCTGGATGATTTAACATCAAGAGGATATTGCACAGGCAAAGAGATATACATAACCATGGAGAACCTTTATCACAAAGAATCCTTGTCCGTAATCATTGATAGAACGTACAACAAGAACAATTTCAACAGACTTTTGGGCAGTGAATACGATAAAGAAACAGACGGCAGAGTCTATATCAATTCTCAGGATTATAACGACCTTATGCACAACGGTATATTCCAAAGCTCCGTATATGTAGAAGATGTTAAAGCATTAGATGTCACGGTGGAAGCCATTAAGGCGCAGGGCTTCAACACTCTTGTCATGCGAGATTCACTCAGCAGCGAGGGGGAAGAAGTAAAGCAGATTCTTTCACTGATAAAAACCTTTGTTGTGGCAGTCTTGATAATAGCCCTGTTCTTTATTTCATACTTTATAATCAAGATAGTGTTAAAATCCAGGAACGCCTACTACACAACCATAAGGACTCTGGGGGCTTCCAAGAAGATTTCCAAACAACTTCTGGACATTGAATTGTTTATGATTGCCACCATTGCATACGCAGTATTTATAGCCGTGGCGTTATTGGTTTACGGCGGAGTAATAACGGTTCCATACATTGTAGACATGGCCGGCTACTTGACCATAGGAAACTATATCTTCATGTATGTGATAATAATAGGAATGTCATACATGATTTCTACCAGATTTTCAAAGGATCTGTTCAAAAATTCCGTTATGAATACATACAGACAGGAGGTGTAGGTCATGATAAAGTTGCAAAATGTAAATAAATACTTTAACAAAGGGAAGAAAAACCAAATTCATGTAATAAATGAAACTTCCTTAGACCTTGGAACCACAGGTCTTGTGGCACTTTTGGGGCCTTCAGGTTCAGGAAAGACAACACTCCTAAATGCCATTGGAGGTCTTGATAAGGTGAACCGGGGGGACATCTTTGTAAATGGCCAAAGAGTAACGGGAAAAGGTGCAGCTAAAGTTGACAAAATACGAAATCTTAACATCGGTTATATTTTTCAAGACTATAAGCTGATAGAAAACATGACCGTTTACGAAAACGTTGCTATTCCTCTCAGAATGTTGGGAATCAAGGATGAAGAGGAGATAAAGAAGAGGATAACTTACGTCCTTGAAACTTTAGGTATATACCGTTACAGAAACAGAATGGCGGGAATGCTTTCCGGTGGTGAAAGACAAAGGGTAGGTATAGCCAGAGCCATAGCCAAAAATCCTAAGATTATTATTGCAGATGAACCTACGGGAAATTTGGACAGTGCCAACAGTATTGAAATTATGAATATTATTAAGGCAATCTCAAGAGACAGACTTGTGGTGCTTGTGACCCATGAAGTGGAACTTGCTAAGTTCTATGCCTCAAGAATCATAGAGCTACAAGACGGAAAGGTTCTCAGAGATTACCAAAATGCCGCTGACAATAATCTGGATTACAGAATCGACAACAAAGTTTATCTGAGAGATTTTGAAAAACAGGAAAAGCTGTCATCGGAAAACCTAAAGGTGAATTTTTACGGAACATGTCAAGATAAAATAGATATAGATATAGTTATAAAAAACGGAAATATTTATATTAAGTCACGAGACGATCAAAGGGTTGAAGTAATCGATAAAGGATCGGCCATTGAGCTGATAGATGATCATTACAAAGAAATAGACAAAACCTTATATGAGGAATATCAGTTTAATTTTGACCAAGTGGCAGATGGTTCTATCATCGAAAAATACAGTTCCATCATAGGTTTCCTTCCTTCGTTCCTAAAGGGCTTTAAAAAGATTATGGCATATCCTGTGATGAAAAAGCTCCTTTTCATAGGATTCCTTTTAGCCGGAATGTTCATTACATATTCCTTCAGCAGCATATATGCCGGTTTTGACATAAAGGATAAGGATTTTATACAGAGTAATAGAGATTATCTTTCAGTTAACATGCCAAAGGTTCAGGTGGAGGACTATTTGACTTACGAGGCTTTGCCGGAGGTTGAATATATGTTGCCGGGAGAATCTCTCGCAGCCTTTGACTTCAAATTAGACTTTTACTATCAAAGCAGTTATGCTCAGACCCAAATAAAAGGTTCTCTCACCCATGTGAGCCGCCTTGAAGAGGGTAACCTTATTTGCGGAAGGATGCCGGAGAACGTCTACGAAATAGTTGTAGACAAACTTTCTCTGGATAGAATGTTCGAAGAAGGCAGTGCCAAGATGGTGGGAATATCTACTCCTGAGCAAATGATAGGGCAGAAAGTCTATGTAAATAACCTGTCGCCTTTTACCATCGTAGGTGTAACCAACCTTTCTCAGCCGGTGATATATGTATCTCCGCACTTGATTACGGATATTCTGTACAACGGAAGAACTTCCGCTACTGAAGACTACATGGATATGGAAGAAGCACAAACCACCAATATACTTAATTATGCAAACATAAACAAAGAGTACACCTTAAAAAAGGGCAGCTATCCGGAAGGAGATTATGAGACTATAGTGCCTTACAGCCGGGCAGAAGAGTACAAACTCAACAAGGAAATTGATACTCAAATCAACGGCAGAAAGCTGAAGGTTGTGGGATATTACGAAAGTACCGAAGACCTTGACTTTTTCCTTGTAAATCAAAATACTATCAAGTATTCCGTTATAAGTACAACAGAAGGTTTTACCGTATGCCCTGCCGGAGATAAAGAAGCGGCATTATCGGTTTTGCGGGAGGCATACAATCTTAACGTAAAAGACTCATACCTGGTGGATAAAGATAGATATACACAAGAAAGAAGCGCCATGGTAAAAAGCACTATTATAATGTCCTTGATAATCCTGGCCATCTCCTTGATAGAAATTTTACTGATGATGCGGTCCTCTTTCTTATCAAGAATAAAGGAAATAGGAATATTGAGAGCCATTGGTGTGAAAAAGACAGATATTTATAAAATGTTTTTGGGTGAGATTACTGCCATAACCACCATCGGCAGCCTTACCGGAATTGTACTTATGTCATATGCCTTGGGAAAGCTGTCCAAAATCACTTATCTCAGCACAATGTTTGCCATGAATCCTGTGGTTTTCTTTGGTGCCGTAATTGTGGTGTATCTTTTCAACGGTATAGTAGGTCTCATTCCTGTTTACAATACCATGAGAAAAACTCCTGCAGCTATTTTGGCCCGGCAGGATGTAGACTAGACGACAGATGATAGAGGGAAAAATGATAAATTTAGCAGACTTACAATTAAATGAGATAGAAGAACTTATGGCGGAGTTGGGAGAACCTAAATTCAGAGCCGGACAAATTTTTTCCTGGATTTACAAAGGGGTGAAATCCTTCGATGACATGGGAAACCTTCCCCTGTCTTTAAAGGAAAAGATGAAAGCAGCCGGAATGAAACTTGGTGTGTTACAACCTGCAAAAGTTCAAATTTCCGCCATCGACGGAACCAGAAAGTATCTTTTTTATCTTTCCGACGGCAACGCCATAGAAAGTGTGTTCATGAAATACAAATACGGCAACACTATATGCATATCCTCACAGGCGGGATGTCGTATGGGATGCAAGTTTTGTGCATCAACTATTGATGGATTAAGCAGAAATCTTACGCCGGGGGAAATGTCACAACAACTTTTGGCAGCGGAACGGGACGCAGGAGAACCCATAAATCACATAGTTGTTATGGGAACCGGTGAGCCCTTTGACAATTATGATAATTTGTCAAAATTCATCAGAATCATAAACCATAAACAGGGCAAAAACCTTGGTATGAGAAATATCACCGTATCTACTTGCGGACTGGTTCCCATGATAGACAGGTTTGCAAAGGATTTTCCGCAGGTAAACCTGGCAATTTCCCTTCATGCACCAAATGATGCAATAAGAAATTCCATGATGCCTGTCAACAAGTCATATCCCATCGATGTCCTCATAGAGGCTTGCAGAAGATATACCAGGGAAACCTCTCGAAGGATAACCTTTGAGTATACTCTTGTCAAAGGGGTAAATGATTCTGCGGAACATGCTTTGGAACTTTCTTCACTTCTGAAAGGAATGCTTTGCCATGTGAACCTGATACCTCTCAACAAAGTGGAAGAGACGGGACTCGATACTTCGGAACAAAAGGCCTGCAGTGAATTTAAAAATGTGCTGGAGAAAAAGGGAATACCTGCTACTGTCAGAAGAGAGCTGGGCGATGATATTGATGGTGCTTGCGGACAGTTGAGACTTTCAGCGAAGAGATAATATTATCGGATAACTTAATCCCACTTGGATAATATAGCTATAAAAGGAGTAAATCCAGAAAGAAAAAACAAATTTTCGTTGAAAAGATAATTTTGTTATTGTATAATGGTTGAAACAAGATTGTATAATCGAGCAAAATTTATTTAGGAGGCGATTACCATGGTTAAATTATTAGTGGGGCACAAGGGCAGTGGCAAGACAAAACAAATGATCGACTTGGCAAACGAGAGCGTGGAAACAAGTAAAGGAAGCGTTATATTCATCAACAAAAATCATAGATTGATGTATGATTTAAAATATAGAATCAGAGTTATCTGCATGGAAGATTACGAACATGTTACCAACAGCGATGAATACGTTGGATTTCTGTATGGAATAATAAGTGCAGATCACGACATCGAGACCATCTACATAGACAGCATCCTTAAGCATGCAGACTTCTCTTTAGGCGATTTACCGGAGTTTGTTGAGAGGTTAAAAGACATCTCCAAGAACTACGGAATGGACTTTGTTGTAAGCTTGAGTGCTGAAAAGGAAGAAATGATCGGTGTAAACTTCGAAGACTGCGAAATTCTCAACTGATAAATTTGCTTTGATATTAAGGGCGGTAGGAAACTACCGCCTTATGTATTTATCCTTGTCTATGTTTAGGCGTAAAATTCAGGAGTAGAAATGATTAAAAAAATAGAAGAAAGACTGAAGAACAGAATTCCGGAAACCATAGACAACCACAAATTTTTCAGTGTTGTCATTCCTTTAATTGACAGAGACGGAGAGACGGAAATACTTTTTGAAGTGAGGGCAAGCCATCTAAAGACACAGCCCGGAGATATATGTCTGCCGGGTGGAAGGATAGAAGAAGGGGAAACTCCCTTGGAAGGTGCCCTTAGGGAATTGGAAGAAGAACTGGGAATACCGACAGAGAATGTAAGGG
>JAZNUK010000128.1:0-5498 GCA_045592265.1 Candidatus Fimisoma sp.
ACACCTACCGAGGGTGAGATTCTTATAAAAGGGAAGTTGATGGAGGATTACGAGGCGAAAAAGATGATAAATCTTTCGCCGCAGGAAACGGCAGTGGCGCTGAACCTTACGGTTTTGGAAAACCTTGAGCTGATGACGGGGTTTTACGGAATTCCGTCGGAAAAGGCAAGAATCAATATAACAAAAGTCATGGAAGAATTTAATCTGCAAGAGGTGGCAGGGAGCAAGGCCAAGACTCTCTCAGGCGGCTGGCAGAGAAGGCTCAGTATTGCCATGGCAATGGTTACGGAACCTGAAATACTTTTTTTGGACGAACCTACTTTGGGACTTGACGTTATAGCTAGAAGAGAGTTGTGGCAGACCATTAAGGAAATTAAAAAAAGAACTACAATAGTGCTTACTACTCATTATCTTGAGGAAGCGGAGAACCTTTGCGACCGAATAGGCATAATGGCAAAGGGAAGCCTGAGAGGGGTGGGAACCGCAGAGGAGATAAAAACCATGGCAGGATGTGATCGGTTTGAGGACGCTTTTATAGAACTTGCAGGAGGAAAAAGGAGGGATTGATATGAAAGTTGTTGCCTTTGCGAGGCGAAACGCCAAGGAGATTTTAAGAGACCCTTTGAGCTATATATTTTGTTTGGGGTTTCCGGTGGTAATGCTGATTATAATGACTATAGTGAATGAAAGCATACCAAAGGAAGCCGCCATGGACATATTCACCATGAAAAAATTAGCTCCGGCAATAGTAGTTTTCGGATTCACTTTCATAATGCTTTTTACCGCCATATTGCTGACTAAGGATAGAGAGGGAAACTTTTTAAACAGAATACGGTGTGCTCCTGTAAGACCGCGGGAACTTATGGCAGGATATGTGCTGCCGGTGATTTTAATAGGAATAGGTCAGGTGTTGATAACCTATGTGGCGTCATGGATAATAAGTATGTTGTCAGGGAGTGAAGTCAGCATAGGGGGAATGATTTTCTCCGTAGTGGCCTTGATGCCGGCTATGTTGATATTTGTTGCCATCGGGGTGATTTTGGGAGCCCTTTTCAGCGAGAGGGCGGCTCCGGGACTGGGTTCTGTTCTCATTACTGTGGCGTCTATGTTAGGAGGAATCTGGATGGATATTGAAGCTGTTGGCGGTACTTTACTTACTGTGGCAAAGGCGCTGCCCTTTTACTGGTGCTGCCGGGTAGGGCGAGCTGCCGTGGAATTGGATTACGGTGAGGTTTTGCAGTCCGGCGTGGTGCCGCTGATATATTGTATAGGTTTATGGGCAGTGGCGGCCTTGACACTGGGCAGGGCTGTAGGGAAAGAATGAAAAACTCTTGACTCTAACCTAACATCATGCTTTATACTTGACCGTAGGGAGGTGAAATTATGAAGATGCATATTAGAGAATTTGCCAAATTGACAAGTGTAAGTGTACGAACACTGCATTACTACCATAGGATAGGTCTGTTGGAACCTGCTTTTGTTGATGAACAAAACGGCTATAGGTACTATGACGAGAGTTCACTGCAACGTATGCAGGAGATTCTGTTTTATCGAGAACTTGACTTTTCCCTGAAAAGCATTTCAGAAATTTTGTCTTCGCCAAACTATGAGAAAGGAAAGGCATTGGCGGATCAAAGGCGGCTGTTATTGTTAAAGAAAGAGCGGCTGGAAAGGTTGCTTGATGCCTTGGACCTTGCAGAGAAAGGAAAGATTACCATGGATGTATTTGATAAAACGGACTATGAAGAGGCTTGCCGGCAGCATGAGGAAGAGGTAAGAGAAAGATGGGGCGAAACCCATGCTTATAGGGAATATGCGGAGAAATCCGCCGGTTATACTCAGGAGAAATGGCAGAAGGCAAATGAGGGGTTGAACAGTGTTTTTGAAGGCTTTGCTCAGTGTATGAAGTTAGGGCATGATGCAGCCTCGAAGGAGGCACAGACCCTTGTAGAGGAACTTAAGCAACATATTACGGAGAACTACTATACCTGTACAACGGAGATTTTGGCGGGACTTGGCAAGATGTATGTGGCGGATGACAGGTTTAGGAAGAACATAGACAGGAACGGCCAAGGGACCGCCGAGTTTGCAGCGGAGGCAATAGCCCTTTACTGCAAAGGTTAGGGCTGGCTTTAACGGTGCGATAAAGTGGAATAATGATGCAGTGACAAAGTGGAATAGTGATACAGTGACAAGGTGGAATAGTGAAATATTGGCATAGCCGGAGACAGAATAGTTATGTTGGGGCAGAGAGATAAGCAGAATGAGCAGAAAGAGCAAAAAGAGCAGAAAGAGCAGAATGAGAGACATTTATGAACAGTAGTTTTGACAAGGAAAAGCTGTACAATCTTTTGACCAGGATTCCCAAAGGAAGAGTTGTAACTTACGGACAACTTGCCCGAATGCTGGGAAATAAATTCTGGGCCCGGAGTGTGGGAAACGCTTTGCACCAAAATCCTGACGGAGAAAAATATCCTTGTTATAAGGTGGTGAACAGTAAGGGGAAGTTAAGTACAGCTTACGCTTTCGGCGGTTTGGATGAGCAGCGGCGAAGACTTGAGGCAGAGGGAATTGTTGTGGTTGAGGGAAAAGTAGACCTGAAGCGATACGGGTGTGAGGTTTGGGAGTAACTGTTTGTGTAGGCTTGTAGCGCAATCGTTTGTGTGGGTTTGCAAAGCAATCGTTTATGTAGGTTTGCAGAGCAATCGTTTGTGTGGGTTTGACGCACAACCATTTGGTTATGGAATAATCTTTACATCTGTGTTACAATAAATGCATCAACACAGCAAGGAGAACAGACATGGAATTATTAAAAGGCAAACCGGTGGCGGATAAGATAAAGGAGCAGACAACCGCCATGGTAGAAGAACTCATCGACAAGGATATTGTGCCTACCTTGGGTATACTGAGAGTGGGAAATGATGAAAGTGATATAGCATACGAAAACAGTGCTGTCAAGGTGGCAAAATCATTGGGAATCCACGTGGAAAAATACATAATGGATGCTAAAGCTGAAGAGGAAGATGTGCTGGACGTTCTAAAAATCATGAACGAGGACAAAAACCTTCACGGCATTCTCATTTTCAGACCTCTTCCTAAGCATATTGACGAAGAGAAGGTGAGAAATCACATCAACTCTGCCAAGGATATTGACGGAATATCCGATGCAAGCGTAGCGGGGCTTTTTACGGGAAACAAGACGGGATTTCCGCCGTGCACTGCCGAGGCTGCTTTGGCAATTCTTGACCACTACGGAGTGGACATTGAAGGAAAAAAAGCAGTGGTTATAGGCAGAAGCCTTGTAATAGGAAAGCCGGTGGCAATGATGCTTCTTGAAAGGAATGCCACCGTTACCGTATGCCACAGCAAAACCGCACCTGAGGATTTGAAGGTCATCTGCAAGGATGCCGACATAATTATTGCGGCTGCGGGCAAGATAGATACTGTTACGGCAGACCATGTCAGCGGTAAACAGATTATCGTGGATGTGGGGATAAACTTTGACGATGCCGGAAAAATGTGCGGAGATGCCGATTTTGAGGCTCTGGAGGGCAATGTGGAAGCCATCACACCTGTTCCCGGCGGCGTTGGGAGTGTGACTACGGCACTTCTCATGTATCATGTGGTCATGGCGGCAAAAGTGCAATAGGTGAATTAATTTTGAGCACCGAATGGTCTATGAAGTGTTTGAAGAAGAAAAGGTAGTTTATGTTTTGAGAAAGTGGACATATTATGAAGTATAAATATAGCATACATTATGTCTCATAAATGTAGAATATATTGTGAATTATAAATGTAGGGTATGTTATGAATTATAAATATAGGACATGTTATGAATTATAAATTTAGGACATGTTATGAAATATAAATGTAGGCCATATTATGAAATATAAATATATTGACATTTAAACCTTTTCGGGATAAAATCAAGTAGTCAATTTAATAAAAACCATGACGAAGAGGAGTAGGCAGAGACTTGCAGCTTTACAGAGAATGGGGGCATAGGCTGAGAACCCCGCAAGAAGGCGTTTGCTGAAGGTTGCTTCCGAGTTTTACAATCAACGAGTGCCTTTGCCATGAGCAAAGGAATAAAGGTGGTACCGCGGAATATATCCGTCCTTTAACATAGGGCGGATTTTTTATTTGCAGAATCGCGCCGAACAAGACATGTTGTAAAAAATTGCGGAGAGAGCTCAAAATTACAACATTTTAAGAAAAAAATGCTTAGAATAATGAGTGAAAGAGGAGCTTGTTGCAATATTTTGATTAAATTGGTTGCAATCTACAACAATTCGTAAAAAAAGGTTGTAGATTGCCGGATAATTTTCAGATTTATGCAACAATGGGACAAAAAGGCCTAACTTTCTCCGCAAAAACTTTACGAATGTTGCATTTAGAAGAAGAAATATAAAAATAATGCAACATGGCATCTAATCGTGTAAGCACACACGGGGGATATGACATCTAATCGTGTAAGCACACACGGGGGATATGGCATCTAATTGTGTAAGCGCACTGAGGGATAGTACTTCTATTTGTGTAAATAACCATAGGGGACATGATATCTAATTGCGTAAGCACATATGAGAGATAGTACATCTGTTTGTGTAAGCGCACATAAGAGAAAAGGAATAACTAATCCAAATTATAAGGAGACCGACGATGGAAAAGAATTTAGCAAAAAACTACAATCCAAAGGAATTTGAAGATCGCATCTACAAGACCTGGGAAGAAGAGGGATGCTTTAGAGCAGAGGTAAATAAGGATAAGAAGCCTTTTACAATAGTAATGCCTCCTCCAAACATTACAGGTCAGCTCCATATGGGGCATGCTCTGGACCAGACTTTGCAGGATGTCCTCACAAGGTGGAAGCGAATGGAGGGCTACAGCGCTCTGTGGCTACCTGGATCAGACCATGCCAGCATAGCGACAGAGGTAAAGGTTGTGGATAAGATAAGAAAAGAAGAAGGCTTGGAGAAGGAAGACCTGGGGAGAGAAGAGTTTCTCAAACGTGCTTGGGCATGGAAGGAAGAGTACGGCGGCAGAATTACACGCCAGTGCCGTAAGCTGGGTGACTCCTGCGACTGGAGCAGAGAGAGATTTACCATGGACGAAGGTTGTAATAAAGCTGTAAAAACCTTCTTCATCAAACTGTATGAAAAAGGCCTTATATACAGAGGAAACCGTCTTATTAACTGGTGTCCTGAGTGCGGTACATCTCTTTCCGATGCGGAAGTTGAACATGAGGACAAAAACGGTAAGTACTGGTATTTCAGATATCCGGCTGTAGACGGAGGGGAAGGAATTGTCGTTGCAACTTCCAGACCGGAAACTATGTTTGCCGATGAGGCTATTGCAGTACATCCCGACGATGAAAGATATAAAGGCTTGGTGGGCAAAAAGGTTGTATTGCCTCTGGTTGGCAAGGAAATTCCGGTTATTGCCGACACATATCCGGATCCGGAAAAAGGAACCGGTGCCGTTAAGATTACACCGGC
>JAZNUK010000129.1:0-2037 GCA_045592265.1 Candidatus Fimisoma sp.
AGTCTTGAAGGTGAAGTAGAAAAAGCCATATTTTATGATGCATATTCTGAAAGATTCTTTGAATCCACAGTAGAGCAAGTTAACCAGGCAATGTATCACCTAAATCGTAATTTTGTAATGAGAGGCTGGGCGCTTCTTAATGAATGGTATGAAATGCTTGGAATTTCGCCAACATCTCAAGGAGAAGTTGAAGGATGGAGCGACGTTGTATTTTTAGAAGACTACGGAATGGCTCCGTGGATAGATTTCATGACTGACATTCACGAAGAAAAAGACGGCACATATTACTATGTAATCTATACAGATATTGAGCCGTCTGTTGAGGCAATTGATAGGGTATTCTCGTAAAAATTACAAGGCATATAATGACAGGTATTGTGTTACTTATGAAAGGAGTAATAAAATGGAAAACAACGAGAAGACTACAACTGTAGAGGAGATCAAAGAGGAAATGAAGACGGAAAAGAAGCCTTCCAGAAAGAAGATCATAGCTATAGTTAGCGGAGCACTTGCGGTAGCAGGAGCAGCTGCTGTGGCGATCATAAAAGGAAGACATTCCGAAGACGTTCCTACGGACGACACTGCTGTAGATCTCGGCGAGACAATTAACCCCGCTGAGTAAAACAAATCTTTAAAAGTAAGAGGTTTAGAGAAATCTAGGCCTCTTATTTTTTCTTTTGAAAGGAGAAACAAAATGGATAGAACTTCAATGATTAATGTGCTTGAAAAATTTACCAAGACAGAACCTGCCGATATTGCAGGAACCGAACTTCCCGAAAAGCTTGAACTTGGCATTGATATTTCGGCGGCAGCTTTAAATATTGCGTGTGACTATGGCGCCTGCAAGCTTGTAAGTGCAATCACCAAGCCGGTAATTGATGCTGAAACAAGAATTCCTGTTAAGATTCTTTATCATCTTGGAAGTATCGGTATAACAGGAATGGTAAGTATAGGTGTAAGAAATTACGTTGGGTCTATATTTACAACTGTCAAGACCGGAATAAAGGCAGTAAAGGTTATAAAAGATCTTAAGAAAGAGGCCGAAAATGGATCAGATTCCGAACAAGTATGCGAAGCCTAAGGACGAAAAGGCATTAGAAAAAGTAGTAACAGGGGATGTTAAAGTGAAAAAGAGATCTAAAGGAAGGAAATTCATAGATCTCTTTATTAACGAAGATGGTGCTGATATTAAGGAGTACCTTCTTCTTGAAGTCTTTGTTCCTGCTGTAAAAGACACGATCCTCGATCTTATGAATATGATATTTTACGGAAGAACAAGGGGCAGCAGTAAAAAGGGCCCTACGTACGTATCATACAACAGTTATTCAGATAGAAACAGAAGACCTACAGGAAGAATAAGCAGGTCTTCTTATACTTTTGATGACATTACTGTTGAGAGCAGGGGAGAAGCAGAAAAGGTGCTTGACGTTCTTAACGAAATGATCGATAGATACGGCGAGGCAACTGTTGCTGATTTTTATGATCTTGTTGGTGTTACCGGTAATGGTTATACGGACAGGTCCTATGGCTGGAGAGATCTTAGACAGGCATCTATCCAAAGAACAAGAGATGGTTACCTCTTCCTTCTTCCAAGATGTGTGGAGTTAGATTAATGACAATGGCATACCTTAATGAAAAAGATGACATAGTTTATATTTTTGACCCAAAGAAAAACGAATTTGTTTCTATGGGGCCTTTTGAAGCGTACTGTAAGGAGATAGAAAAAATGAACGAAGAAAGAGATATTGAGCTTTTCAACGACCTTAAGACTTATGAAAAGCATTGGTATATTCCTGTGCCTTTTACTAAGAAAAGACTTATATTTTCCGGCCTAAAGTATGTAGGCTGGTACACCTATAAGTAAAAATAGGAGGAAACTGGGGCATGAAAAGAGAAAATGTACTTCTTACATTTTTAATTGATGAAGAACCGAACAAAACAGAACTTTCAGTTCTTCATTTTAACAACGACAATAGTATAGATTTCAAAGCGGTATCTGGATTTGCCGCAAAGGATATTTACAATCTCTTAGTGAAA
>JAZNUK010000130.1:0-10097 GCA_045592265.1 Candidatus Fimisoma sp.
TTACAGGGCTCGAACCTGTGACCCCCTGCTTGTAAGGCAGATGCTCTCCCAGCTGAGCTAAACTCCCAAATGCTTTTAGTAAAAAAAATGGTAGCGGCGAGTGGAGTCGAACCACCGACCTTCCGGGTATGAACCGGACGCTCTAGCCAACTAAGCTACACCGCCACACCTGTGACTTGAAATCACTGCAAGAGTTATATTACCAAATACAAGTTTGATTGTCAACACTTTTTTTACTTTTTTCAGGCCTTTTTTCCCAGCTTTTTTCCTGATTTTTAGGAACATTTTCAAGGGAAAAGGATAAGGGCAACACAATTGAAAAACGCTGCCCTATCCTATTACCACCATCCTTATGTAGCCGCCGGTACTTTCCTCTTCAAATTAAAAATTGTAACTGCTGCCACGATTATCACTATCAGTAGAAACAATGGGACAGCTTTAACCACATTATAGTCTATAGACGGTGCATCTTTTTCATACGTTACAGTGGCCTGCACCAAATATTTTTTTGAACGTTCAGTTTCCTCATCAATGTCTGTTTTTCTCACCTTGTCGTCAATGATTTCTGACTCAGGGACAGCTGTTTCCACCTTAAATTCAGCTGTTTCCACCTCAATGTCAGTTGTTTCCGCCTCAAAATCAGTTTTTTCCGCCTCAAAATCACTTGTTTCCCACATGGGAATGCTTCCCTTATAATATGCTGTATAATCAACAAGATCTCTTGCCTCACCTGCAAACCTAGCATACCTAACCGTTTCGCCTGTTTCAATCTTTTGTTCAAAGTCACCTAGCCACAATCCACCTGTTATGGTATATATTTGAGAATCCAAATGAAGGTAATTTAGAAGTGCCTCTTCATATCCTTGAAATGTGGGTTCTTCAGGATTTACTTTTACTCTCATATCGCCCATCAAGTAGTATTGACAATCCTTATCACCTATAAATTCTGCATCTATTTCAAAAGTGCTTTTGTTGCGACTTTCCCTTTCCTCTACCTTATCAAGAAACACCCTGGTTTCAATCTTCTTCCCCTCTTCATCCTCTGCATATACTACCATGCTTTCCGGTATTTGCGGTTTCTGCCGACATCCTTCCCAAACTTTTACCGACGTAACAGGCAGCAGCTTTTCTTCAACTTTTTCACTCTCAACGTCCTTTTCTTTCTCCTCTATTTTTGTTTTCTCTACGTGCTTATTCTTTTTCTTTTCGATACTCGGTACATCTTCCACGTCATCAATCTCTGCAATGATTTCATAACTTATGTCCACTGCATGGTATTCTTCTTCATCTATGACAATGTTTTGATTGTCCGTATACTGAAAATCTTCGGTTTGAGATACAAACTCATACACACGCGTTATCCTGCTGGCCGCCATGGCAGTGATACTTGAAAAGGTTCCTGTAAATGCCAACACTATTGCAAGCATTACCGGAATAACAAACCGCTTTTCCTTTTTCCGGTACTCTTTTTTCTTGTACTCCTTCCCTTTTATTCTTCCTCTCCTGTTTAAAATCCACAATACATAAACTATGCAGAAGAAAGAACCCCCGGCTAACATAAGCCAGAACAATATGCCCGTTATATCTTCCGTCTTAGGTACTATGACCATCTCTTGAATACTTTCAGGACCAAGCCGCATAACTGCACCGATTATTCCGACTTTTATTTGGTTTTCCACTTGGACATCTTGTGATATTTGCTGCTGTGTTAAAGTGATATGCCGTTCCTCCTGATTTATCAGATACCCCGAGCTGGCTTCAAATTCCCTTACTTTATATTCTCCCACCGGAAGCTCATCAAACTCAAGAAATCCTTTCTCGTCCGTATACCCTTGTGCTATTTCCTCTTCTCTCTCATTAAAAAGTTTAAAACCGGTTCCTTCCAGTAAGACTCCGGTTTCTTCATCGCTTTTTATAATATTCAAGCTGCATTTGACATATTCGTTTTCTATAGCATCTCCTCCATTTGCAACTATGTCTATAAATTCCTTTCCTGTCTTATCATATCTTAATTCTATGGGATATTTTTCCTCGGAAAGAATATAGTGTGGGTCAGTTACAACCTCCTTGAGATAATATCTTCCTTCAGGTAAATTCCCCCTATAGCTTGCCCGTCCTTTCTCGTCTACATCTAATACCCACATAAGGGAATCTGCCGGTATAAAAGCTCCACCGTCATGGGTATAAATATCTTCTTCGGTGTAAAGGCCAAAGGACACGTTGTCCACCATCTCCGGCAGAAGTTGACCGTAAGGGTCAATCTCCATGGTCTTTATAAGGGAGATGTTCACTTGCTGCCTATCATCTATTACAGTTTTTGTCGATGCCGCAACTGCAACTTGCTCCCCGGCATACACAAGCTCCACTTCATGCTCCGTTGTATCTAGAATATATCCTGTAGGAGGCATTTTTTCCTTAACTATATATTTGCCTAGGTAAATTTCTTTAGTTATTGCCTTCCCATCAGCTCCGGTGGTAAGGGTATCTGCCACTGCTCCTTTCTTCTGAAGCACCCTGCCGTCCGCTGCCTTAAAGTCTTCTGCTACTATTACCTCATAAACTGCACCTTCAAGGTTTCCTTCTGTGTAGGTCGGCACATATATTCCCTGGTCGTTTTGGGTAAATCCGGTAAATACCTGTCCTCTCTTCGTAAGGGTTATCTTACCCTTTTGCAACTTGTTATCAAGGTTTAATGTCACCAAACTGTTTTGCTTCGTCAAGTTGATGCTGTGTTCCGTCTTATCTATTACATAGCCGCCTATGGAGGCTCCTTCCTTTACCGTATATTTACCTACCGGAAGATTCTTAAATTCAAGAACTCCCTTTTCATCGGTATAGCCATCGGCTATCTTCTTACCTTCCTCATCGTATAGCTTAAAGTGAACACCTTTAAGGTAATTCCCCGTCTCATTATTCTTCTTAACTATCTTTATCCTGCATTTGATATATTCATTTTCTATGGCTGTGCCGTTATTTACGGATATATTTAATAGTTTGCTTCCTCCGTTATCGTAAGATATGTTAACTTCATGTTTTTCTCCGGATAAAAGGTACTTATCGTTGGTAGCTATCTCTTTTACATAATAATTGCCTTCAGGCAGGTTGCCGCTGTAGGAGGCCTTGCCCTGCCTGTCTACATCAAGTACCGCCATCAACCCGTCTTTTGGAATGTACTTGGTGGTGTTGCCGTCTACAAAAAGATTCTCTCCGGCATAAAGTCCAAAGGTTACATCATCTACCATCTCAGGTGTAAGCTGGCCGTAAGAGTCAATCTCCATAAGCTTTTCAAGGGATATTTTCACCTGTTGTCTGCTGTCCGTCACCGTTTTTGTAGCCGTAGTTAACGCCATAGTCTGGCCTGCGTATGCAAGTGTTACCTGATGTTCTGTAGTATCAATGACATATCCGGTAGGCGGCATTTTCTCTTTTAAAATGTATTTTCCTAGGTAAAGCTCCTTGGTAGTTGCCTTACCGCCTGTTCCGGTAGTAATGGTATCCACCACTGCTCCTTGCTTCTGAAGAACCGTGCCATCATCCCCTTTAAAATCTTCTGCCGCTACTACTTCATACACTGCTCCTGCCAGTGGCTCTTTTGTATACGTAGGCACATATACCCCTTGGTCATTTTGAGTAAAACCGGTAAACACGTTACCTTGCTTAGTGAGAGTTATCTTTCCCTTTTGAAGGGCGTTATTTATAGTTAATGTTGACGAAGGTTTCTCTTTGGTCAATACAATGGTTTTTTCCGTCTTATCTACAACATACCCGGTGATAGTTCCTTCTTCCTTCAATATGTATGTTCCTATTGGAAGCCCGGTAAACTCAAGGATTCCCTTATCATTGGTGTATCCTTCTGCTATTTCTGTTCCTGCCTGACTGTAAAGCTTAAAGAATACACCTTTAAGAAGATTTCCCGTTTCGTTGTTCTTTTTAATTACCTTTACACTGCATTTAATATATTCGTTCTCTATGGCGTTGCCGTTGTTGATACTGATGTTTATGGCATCGTTTCCCGTGTTGTCATACTTGGCAACGAAGGTGTATTTCTCTGAAGAAACAATGTACTTGTTGTTGGTGGCAATTTCCTTTACATAATATCTGCCCGCAGGTAGATTTCCCGTATAACTTGCCCTTCCTTTCTTCTTTACGTCAAGGACTGCAAGAAGACCGTCCTTTGGAATGTATTCCGTAGTACTGCCGTTGACATAAAGGTTTTCATCGGCATAAAGTCCAAAGGTCACATCATCTACCGTTTCGGGGGTAAGCTGGCCGTAAGGGTCAAGCTCCATGGCTTTCTTTAAGGACACATTTACCTGCTGCCTCTTATCCACCAGAGTTTTAGAGACGGTGGTAAAATCCTTTTCCTCCCCTGCGTATGTAAGTGTTACCGTATACTCTGTCTCATCAAGCACATATCCCGTTGGCGGAACTTTTTCCTTTAATATGTATGTGCCCAGATATATCTCATTGGTAGTGTCCCTGCCGTTGCTGCCGGTGGTAAGGGTATCTACCACTGTTCCTTTCTTTTGAAGTATCGTACCGTCTGCAGCTTTAAAATCATCTGCCGCAATTACATCGTAAACTGCACCGGCAAGGTTGGCTGAAGTATATGATGGCTTATATATTCCCTGGCTGGTCTTGGTAAAGCCGGAGAATACGCTGCCTTTTTTAGTTATGGCAATCTTGCCTTTTTGAAGCTCATTTTCAAAGTCCGCTATTGCCGTTTCTACCGGCTCAACGGTAACGGTCACGGTATCGTGCTTCACATAGCCTGAAGGAGTAACTTCCGATATTTCATACTCCCCTGTTGGAATATCAGCCAGTGTCACTGTTCCGTCTGCCCCCGTCTTTACGGTTGCTGTGTAAGTGCCGTCGGTCTTTTCCACATTAAAGGTGATTCCTGATATGAGCTTTCCTTCACTGGCTTTGATTATCTTCAGGCTGCCAAGGGTTTGTACGCTGAATGACAGTGCAAGAGGTACCGGGTCTGTGGTTCCATAGACTCCTATATCTTGGCTGTTATCTGAAGTGTAGACATAGTTGGCTGTGGCTTTGCTGTCGTATTTTACGGCACCGGCAGCTTTCAAAGTATTATATGTCATAACAACAACCTTTTTGTCACAAGTTTTATCGGCGGTCGCCTTTATGACATTGCTCCCCTTATTATGTTCAATTCTTACTCCGTTTTGCACATAAGTAAAACTATTATAATCTTCCAGTACCCCATTTTCATCAGTCAGAGTAATAGTTTTCCCTGCGACTATACTATGACTTTTTCCGTAAAACACATCCAAACTAGGATATAAATTCCAAGTATCAATTTTCTTCTTTATCTTAGCTTTCCACACCTCATACTCTGCTCTAATGGTGCTGTCTATAAAATAGGACCTATATTCTCCCGTTGCTGAGTTTATTCCGTTGGCATACCATTCAGGCATACTCTGCCATATCATCATCTGAGTAAACACATAGTCCTTCATTGTAGGATTATCAAGGGAATAATAGCCAAGGTATGCCGCCTGGCTTTGCACCGAATTATCTTCTGTAATGGTTGAAATGGCATAGTCCACATCTATGTTGTTTTCAACTCCCGGTTGATAATTGCCGGAAACACCTCTTATGGCACCTCCTGCCTCAATACAAAAGGCTGTCCTCCCTTCCATGGTAAAATAGGTCATCTCCACATCGGGAAGAACCCCCCAGTCCTCTATGTCGTGGTATACCCTGTACCCGGTTGCCGGAGTTCCCGTAGTGGTGACTACTGTAGCAAAGGCAGTAGCCGGTGAAGTAACGAGCATGGATATGATAATGCACGTTACAAGTAACATTTTTAATTTCTCTTTCAATTTTCTTTCCTCCTTTTTCTCTATTAAAAAAGGAGCCTGGCGGCTCCAAAGTCTATATATGAAAAAGACGGCTAGCCGCCGTCTTCTATATCAATATTTATCATATTCTCCTGTTACTGAGTTGCGATATTTAAAACTAACCGTCCACCTACCACATGAGCATTGCTTACCTTCCCACCCAAATGTCCCTGCACCATACTCTTGTAAGGTTATTTCGCCATTCTCTAATTTTGGTATCATTTCATCGTCATATGCTTTCAACTCCGCATCATAATACGCCTCGCACTCGTCTCGGGTATCAAACCACATTCCCGTATTGCCTACCGCTATGCAGGTATGAGGATTTCCGTATACTATAGATCCGGTGTACTTGCCGCAGCCGCACTTCTGATAGTTATAATTGATAGGTTCAGGGCTTGTGTTATCCCCCGCTGCCACCCTGGCTTTCCAGTCGGCACGTCTGGCCTCATAAATACCCCTTATCTCTTCAGGACTATCGGCCCATCCCATGTCACCTTCCGTAATATGAGTGTGACTTGGTGTACTTGGTTTGGCACTTCCCGATGATGAACTATTGTCTATACTAGGTTTACCACTTGAGCTTATACCTGTATCGGGCTTGTTATTTCCCGATGAGCCATTATCAGTGTTTGGCTTGTCACTCTGAGATTCATTGTTGGTGTTCGGTTTAGTGCTTCCTGACGAAGAACTGCTGCCTGATGAATTACTGTCTGATGGGCTACTGCTTGTCGGTCTGCTTACAGGAACCGTCACCTTGTTATCTGTAGCGGCATTAGCCTTTTCTTCAAACTCTTCCTTCAGCTTGGCTGCTTCTTTTGCATCTTTCGCCTTGGCTATCTTCTCTGTGTACTCTTCCTGAAGCTTTTCTACTTCTTCCTTTTCCTCTGCCGTCACTTCTTCTGACAGCTCTACTTTCTCTATACTCTCTGCTATATCTTTCTTATCAATCTCACCACTTCCTCCTCCGCAAGCTGTGAAGATAACAACAAGAACTATTGATAACATTATCACTAAAATTTTTTTCATTTTCTGCCCTCCGTTTCCTTTAGGTATCTATGAAATTTACAAGTATATTGACATTTTTTAAGTATGTGGTTATATTTTGTAAAGAAGGATTGCCGCTTGTGGTATGGCGGTTCAGTCCAAAATAAATGTTTTGGTTAAACCGTCAACTATTTAGTTGGCGGTTTTAGTTTTATCTACAATCCATAATTATATTACCATTTTTTGTAAGTGGCTGCAAGAAAAACACCGTAGCTGCAACAAATTTTCTTGACATATTCAAAAAAGTGAAATAATTGTTGAAATTTCCCGTTTTTTTGTTATAATTGACCTTGCCGTTTTCGGTAAAATATCCAAGGCAAATGCCGAAAGGAGAGATGATACTTGTTAAAAATTCTCGCAAAAGAAAAAGTTGCTTTTAATGGCAGACGTACTCTGCTAATCATAGTTGCTGTACTTTTAATAACTGTGATTTTCACCGGCATGCTACCTGAAGATATTTCACAATACGGGTTCTTTTCAGTAGTTCCTGCCATATTTCTCATAGTATATATTTTCACTACCCAAAGAATTCTTGAAGCATTAATCCTGGCATCTTTAATAGGTTTCATCATGGTTTCGCGCCCGCAAACCATGGGCGGCGAAGGTTCATGGCTTTTTAACACCTTTGCCAATTTCAGCGATGGAATTCTTTCCGTTATGATGGATGAGGATATAGCTTGGCTGATTATCGTATGCGGCCTTATGGGAAGTATCATCGCTCTCATTGAAAAATCAGGCGGCGCTTATGCCTTTGGAGAATGGATTGCAAAAAAAGCAAAATCCAGAAACTCTTCACTGCTATGGACCTGGTTCCTCGGAATCGTAATCTTTATTGACGATTATCTCAATTCCCTCACAGTAGGCTCCTGCATGACTACCCTGACAGACAAGCATAAAGTTCCAAGAGAATTTCTCTCATATGTGGTGGATTCAACTGCAGCACCTCTTTGTGTTATAATACCTATCTCAACCTGGGCCGTTTTTTGCTCAAGAATTCTTGAAACAACGGGTTGGGCTCCCGAAGGAGAAGGGTTCATGTATTTCATAAAGACCATTCCTTTCAACTACTACGGCATTATTGCCGCTTTGATGGTTCCTTTGGTTATTCTTGGAGTTATACCTATTTTCGGACCTATGAAGGAAGCTTTTCACAGGGTTGCTCAAGGTGGGCCTTTAGCGCCGGAAGGAAGTGAAAAAATTGACATGAAAGCCGGAAAAAACAACATCGTTCCAACTAACCCTAAGATGTCAAATCTTTTCCTTCCAATTCTCGTGTTGATTGCTTCCACTATCTTGTTCGAGTGTGATATGCAGATGGGAGTAATATGTACCTTAGGATTCATGTTCGTTTCATACATGTGGCAAAATGCCATGACTGCAGAAGAATTTGCTGACGTAGCCCTTGAAGGCTTAAAGAACATGATCATGCCTCTTCTGCTAATGGTTTTGGCTTTCCTCTTTGCGGAAGTAAACGACCAAATACATTTTACTTATTATGTAATCACTTCGGCTACCAAGGTTATGACACCGGAGCTTATGCCGTTAATTATATTCATAGCACTGGCTATTACAGAATTTATTACAGGCACCAACTGGGGAATGTACATCATTGCACTGCCTATAGTAATCCCTCTTGCTGAAACTTTAGGTGCCGATGTGACTTTAGCAGTTTCTGCTGTTCTAAGCGCGGGAGTCTTCGGTTCTCACATCTGCTTCTATTCAGATGCTACCGTAATAACTTCCTCAGCAACAGGATGCAACAACTTTGACCATGCCTTGACTCAAGCACCATTTGGGCTCTTGGCCGCCGGCATTTCAGCCGTCTGCTTCCTGGTTGCAGGATTTATAATAAACTAGAACGGTATTGTAATTAAAAGGGAATGCCCCTCAGCCGACTATTGTGTCAACTGTGCAACATTCCCTTTTATAATTGAACCGGTATCCGGCCGGCAAGTATCAACGTATCTTCTGTAACTTTACATTCATAAGCAAGAACACCCACGCCTTTTGCTTCGGCACATCTCAAAGCATCACCAAAAGCCTTATGAGTTATGTCGTTAGGTCTAAAACCTTTCATTCCTTCCATTTGAATTACAAACACCACAAAAGCCTTTTTCCCTGCATCAACAATGCCCTCCAGCTCCTTTATATGCTTAATGCCCCTTTCAGTAGGCGCATCAGGAAAGGAGGCTATCCCATCCGTCTCAAGGGTTACACCTTTTACCTCAATATATCCCTCCGCTCCGCAGCAATCCTCGATGTAGAAATCCAATCTTGACTCTCCGTAGGTTTTTTCCGGTTTTATCTTTATAACTTTATTCATTCCGGGTAGTTTAAGAGTTCCAAGGGCAAGACTTTCCGCCACAACTTTATTGGGTGCCTGTGAATCCATGTTTATCATAAGGTTACCTTCTTCCCTTGCTTTTTCTACCCCCACAAGAGAATACCGCATCTTTCGATTTCGCATATTGTCTGCAAAATCTTCCAAATAAACCTCTGCTCCCGGCACAAGCAGCTCCCTGCACCTGCCGGTGTTTTTCACATGGGCCTTTACCCTTTCCCCATCTACCTCTACCAGGGCTACAAAGCGATTGGGCCTGTCTATAAATTTTCCTTTTACAACTTTTTCATACTTCATAATAAAAATAGTACCAAACTTTGATGACAATTGGTAGTTTTTTTTGTATAATAATGGGGCACCTTTTTAATAAAGGAAAACTTTTGAAGGAGAATATCTATGATTGCACCGGATCCTGTTGCTTTCAGCATCTTCGGCCTTGACATAATGTGGTATGGAACTCTTATAGGCTTAGGTTTTATTCTGGCGGTTGCCATCTCCTACTACAGGGCCCCCAAGTATAATATCGACCCGGACTTTATTCTCACCTTGACCAT
Source organism: Candidatus Fimisoma sp. (assembly GCA_045592265.1). Taxonomy (GTDB): domain Bacteria; phylum Bacillota; class Clostridia; order Peptostreptococcales; family Anaerovoracaceae; genus Fimisoma. The sequence continues at coordinate 9,807 of JAZNUK010000130.1, forward strand.
AGGGATAATTCCGGCAGCAATTGTGGGCGCCAGACTTTACTATGTAATCTTCAGTTGGAACGATTTCGCAGGCAATCCTTTGGAGATATTCAATATACGTGGTGGCGGCCTTGCCATTCACGGGGGACTTATTTGTTCCTTCCTAGTTGGCTATATCTTATGCAAGCATTACAAGGTCAACTTCCTTAATGCAGCAGACTTGATTGCTCCTGTTATCCCCCTGGCTCAATCTATTGGCCGATGGGGAAACTTCTTTAATGAGGAAGCTCACGGAGGTCCCACCGATTTGCC